>NZ_AP012334.1:719144-1078717 GCF_001042695.1 Scardovia inopinata JCM 12537
GCGCTCCCTGATTGGAGTTTTCCAGGGACTGATTGATGCTGGTGCCACTGTTATTGTTATCGAGCATGATCTGGATTTGATCAGGAATGCAGATTATGTCCTCGATATGGGCCCCGGAGGAGGCACCGCCGGCGGTCGCCTTGTCGCTTCCGGTACTCCGGAGGAGATTGCTAGCAATCCTGCCAGCGTTACCGGTCGATATCTGGCTATCTGATTAAATCTAATTATCTTGTGAATGCCGTTCTCCAATTTGGAAATCATCTGAATGCTCAAACATGTATCGTACAGTTAAAGCCTTGCTGCCTGTTAACTTTTCAAAATCATTGGTGAAGGTGTCCATCTTTCCTTCTCTGATAGCCTGAGCAAACGTGACCATTCCCTCAGAAGAAAAAGGTGCCTCAGAACCTTCTTTAAACTCGCCGTCTGTTGTACGAGGAACCCCATTGCATCAAAAAACTGGAAATAATCTTAGTTGAAATGTATAATGTGCACTATCACTAGAGAATATGTAAATCTGTGGCAGAAGAAGTAGAACCCTGAGCAGATCGGACTGATTGATTGGATTGAGTGGATTGATTGATTGGATTGGCATGCCGTATACACAGGTAATCGAAGATTTTACTGATTCCAGGTTTCAAAAAGCTTTTATAACATATTTTTCCGAGTACGGGATTGTCAGGGAAGATTGGGACTCGTTGTTTCAACGAATGAATGATGAATGCGAAAATAAAGCCTTTGCAAGAGTTAATGATGACGAATGTATTATAGGGTTTCTTCAATTTCGACGAATACATTTTACTAGTTATTTTTTTGAGACTCAGTGTGGTTTTATTAGGGAATTTTGGGTTGCAAAAGAATTTCGTAATCGTGGGAATGGTACTCATCTGCTTAATCTTACTGAAAATTACTTCATACAACATAACTATTCTGCAAGTATCCTTACAACAGATACAGAAGCTCAGTTCTATCAGAGGCGTGGCTATTGGAAGGCGATGGGTTTCAGATCCAAGAATAGCAATGAGGTTTTTATTAAAAATCTCACCAGGCATAGTGAAAAATGATTGATAAGCCTATGAGTGGTAATTGGAAATTTTTGATTCGTGCACATACCTTTGTGCTCGCAGCGGTGATTCTTGTCATAACGGTATTAACTATTGGAGCTACCCTTGTTATGGGGCATGAGGCTTCAGTGAAAAATATTTATGATGAACTCCTTCTGGAGGGGCCAGAATGTACTTTTCATGTATCTTTGCCTGGCAAGGGTAGTATTGCTATGCCGCGTGGATTCGAGACACATGATGGTGGTGTCGATCGTATCTCGAGCAGTTACCGCAGCTGGACGTATGAAGGCAATAAGTTGGGTCGTCTCCTTGCCAGTAAACTTTACAAGTCTGATGGTCTGTATCTGAGTCTCAGACGTTCACCGCGTAGCAATGCGGTTGAGATTTATGCAGATAGTGGGCTTGCAATCGGGCGAGATGGCAATGGTTATGGAGTGAAAGTCGACTGGACGTACACTGCATCAAATCGCACCCTTATAAGAGAGATAACTTTTCTTCGCGACAACAGTATTGCCCGCAAACAGATTTCGGCAAAAGATTTCTTCTCGGGTGCGGGTCTTGATCGAAACGATGTGGAAAGATGGGCTAATCACGCTCTAAATGACCTTGTAATAAAAGAATACTTTGAAGCGAACAAGGGGCATACGCGCTTCACGGAGAATAATCCTGGTTCATTTACTGCGGCTGATACGACGGATTGGGGAAGTAAGAAGTAACATAACTGAATTTTGAGTACTCAGTTGCCATCGCTGCAGAAAGCAATTCACGAGAATAATTCTATACATTTCTAGTCCCACGTTATTCCACTGATTCTGTCTCCAAATATGCATAAAACAGATTTTTTATAATTGCGGTTATTGGCGGATTAGCGGGTTATAGGAAAGTAGGCCTCACCCAACTGCAATGGTAAAAAATAACAATGGCGGAATTCCAGTCTTACTCTTTTCAAGCGTTGCAGTTGGGTGAGGCCTACTTTCCTATACGAGTAGTTCTGTTTAATTTCGTGCATAAATTGTGCCGGTCAGATTAAGAATTGTACAGATGATTATTTAACAGGTAAGTAAAAGTAAATGAGCAATTCAACGGTTCAACAACGATTCAACAACGGTTCAACAAGTGCTCAACAATTGAACGAGTACCTGAACAAGTACGGAGTACCGCTTATATTCTTCAATGTTCGTCCTGATTTTATCCAAGTATGGCTATAAAACGTCCATATTTTCGCCACAAGTGTTTAAAATACGTCCATACTTTGGCCAGTTCCATGCTATAATATGAGTATTAATTCACAGAGTAAAGGTTTTTGTATTTATATTAAATATATAAATACAAAAAGACTAGAAATCAGGAGCTCTTTATGGATCGTTTTCTCATGAAAAAACTTGTTGCTTGGAAAATAAACAGGAACAGGAAACCCTTGATCCTCAACGGAGCACGCCAGGTAGGAAAAACCTGGCTGTTGAAAGAATTTGGACGTCAATATTTTACGAATGCTGCGTATATTAATCTTGACAATAATCCACGTATGATGAGTCAGTTTGACCTGGATTTCAATACTGAACGTCTTCTTCTCGCCTTCGAAGTTGAAACCGGTGAGCAGATAGTTCCTGGGAAAACTCTTATCATACTCGACGAAATTCAAGAATGCCCCAAAGCGTTGACTTCTCTTAAATATTTTTCTGAGAATGCTCCAGAGCAGATGATTGTAGCTGCAGGTTCTCTTCTGGGAATTACCATTCATGCAGGAAGTGGATATCCTGTAGGGAAAGTTGATTCGATGGATCTTTATCCTTTGAATTTTAGGGAATTCTTAGAGGCGACGGGGAACACAAATTTGAGAAAACTCATCGAAAGCAATCACACTGAGATGGCTGAAAGTTTCTCAACTAAACTTATTCCCTTGCTCAAACAATATTATTTTGTGGGAGGAATGCCTGAAGTTGTCAAAATTTTTCTTGATACGAATAATTTTGGCGAAGTGCGTAGGACTCAGCAAAATATTCTTCAAGGATATGAGCGGGATATATCGAAGCATATGACTGCTTCTGAAATAGAATATACATTAGCTGCATGGAATTCAATTCCCGCACATCTTGCCCAAGAGAATAAGAAATTTATCTTTGGACATATTAAGAAAGGGGCTCGTGCCCGCGAGTATCGTTCGGCAATTACCTGGCTCAGTCAAGCTGGTCTTGCTACCAGGGTAACCAGAATTTCTGATCCTGGGATTCCTTTATCAGGTTATGCGCAGGATAATGTTTTCAAACTTTTTCTGCTGGATGTTGGTCTGCTTGGAGCAATGGTGGGGCTCGATCCAAGCAGTATGCTCGACAGCAGAACAATTTTCACAGGATTTAAAGGAGCGCTGACCGAACAATATGTGTGTCAGCAGCTTATTTCTGATGGTGGATTCACACCCTTTTATTGGTCAGCTGATAATTCTCGGGGAGAGATTGATTTTATTGTTCAGAAAGGATCTGACATTTTCCCCATTGAAGTCGCAGCAGAAGAGAATTTGAGGTCCAAAAGTTTGCGCGCTTTTACTGATAAATATACCGGTATGCACCCCTTACGCTTCAGCTTGTCTCCGTTCAAGGATCGAGCTTGGATGCGCAATATTCCACTCTACGAATGCACGAATGTGAATTTATGGAAATAGGGAGGGAAGTGCATACAACCCTTGAATACTAAGTAATACAAAATATTACGAAGTAAAAACTGACGGTATAATGACGGTATAATAAGAAAATATGAGCCAGCGAAGTAAGAAAAAGATAGTCATTAGGATTACGAGGATTGCAGCAGCCGTCATCTGCCTGAGCTTGATAATTGGACTTGTATATTATCTCTGGGCTAATCCCTGGTGGAACAATCATGGAACGAGTCTTACATCCGAAACCAAAGATTATTCGCAAGAGTTTAAAATTCCGCAGGTGCATAGCTCTCACGATGCTGATCATGATGGAATTGATGATCAAATAGATATGTTGAAAAGTGCCAGGGCTTATGTTGCTGGTCATCCTCGGTATAAAAGCAAATATTACAGTGGAGGTTATCCAACTGACCGTTATGGGGTCTGCACCGATGTTGTGGCAGCAGCTTTTAAGGGAACTGGCTATGATTTGCGCCTGATGGTTGACGCAGACATCCGGTCGAATTTAAAGATTTATGGCCTTGCTTCAGCAGACAACAATATTGATTATCGTCGGGTAAAAAATCTTCGTATTTATTTTCCCCGCGCGGCCGCAAGAGGGCAATTCATATCGCTGACTACTGACGTGAAGAAAATCAAGGACTGGCAGGGAGGGGACATAGTGATTTTTGCCAATCATGTTGCTCTTGTTTCCAATAAACGTGATTCGCATGGGATTTCTTATGTTATTCATCTTCATGATCCGAATCAGAAGTCGTATGAACAGGATTACCTGCCGGGTCGTACTGATATCGTCGGCCACTATCGCCTGGCGTGAAAGGAAGTTTCGTGAGCAATGAAATGTGGCTCAAATTCGAGATAGCATGAGAATTTCCAGATGATTTCTAATGTGATTAGCAAGGAAAATTTTCAGCTGCATCCTTTTGCAGCTGATCAGCAGGAAACGCCGGAAATCCAGCACATTATTAATGACATCATTGCTGATCCCATGAATCAGGATTTCACTAGCAGGAATATTCAGCCACTCGTATCCATTCATCAACAAGCACGAATCGTCCTTATTGGCCAGGCACCGGGCAGGGCAGCTCAGGATTCGATGATTCCCTGGAATGATAGGAGCGGGGATCGGTTACGGCAATGGATGGGAATTGATAAGAATACTTTTTATCAGTCTGACCGTATAGCAATTATGAATATGGATTTTTATTATCCTGGCAGCAAAGGTGATAGAAGATGTGCAGATGGGGCAGGGAAGAAACCAAGAAAAGGACCTTCTTCTGATCTTCCTCCTCGATCCGGATTCGCTGAAAAATGGCATCCTTTGCTTCTGGAACAAATGCCCAACGTTAAATTAATTCTTTTAATTGGTTTTTATGCAGTTCGGAAATATCTGGGACTCAGGCCAAAAGACAGGCTGACTGATGTGGTTAAGGATTATCAGGGGAATCCTCTTTATTTTCCTCTGGTCCATCCCTCTCCCCGTAACCAGATCTGGATGACGAAAAATCCCTGGTTTGCTGGGGAAACCTTGCCTTTATTGAAAAGACGGGTAAGGCAGACTCTCGACTTACCACTTACCGTATAAAATGAGCATAAAATGAGCATGAGCATGAATAGAATATGAATATATGAATGGCTTACATAATCTGACGGGACATTCCATTTATAAGTATTTCTGGCCTGAACCCGAGATAAAGTGAGATAAAGTAAGATAAAATATGATGCAGAATGTGTTTTTCTCCTACATGAATCGAGGAATCAATGGATGATGATATGAATCTCCTGGAGGAAATCAGTTCCGAAGGAACCACTGCTGATCCTGATGATAGGGAAGACCTTGCTAAAAATTCTCAGAAACAGGGAATTCGGTGGAAGCTGCATGATCTTATCAATGGGAAAAGTGAAGCCTCCAGCGTGTATGGAAAGTCCATGAGTTTTATCATTATCATAAGCCTGATTCCTCTGTGTTTCAAGCAGACCTGGCCTATTTTCACCGTAATTGAGTATATCTGTACGGCTATTTTTATTCTTGACTATTTGGTGCGGTGGATAACTGCGGATTATCAGTATGAGCAAGGAATTTGGTCTTTCCTTGTGTATCCTTTCAGGCCCATGGCTATTATAGATCTTCTATCGATCCTTCCCTCCTTCCTGGCGCTTAATTCGGTCTGGCGATCGCTGCGGACTCTTCGTTTGTTCAGAGCAGTGAGAGCTTTCAAGTTTATCCGTTATTCAAAGAGCGTTCGAGCCCTGGCCAGGGTTATTCTCAAGCAAAAAGAATCCTTGGCAATCGTTCTGTTTTTCTCCCTGGGATATGTTGCTATTACGGCTGTACTCATTTTCAACGTGGAGCCTCAAACGTTTCATTCGTTTTTTGATGCCTTGTATTGGGCTGTAGTCAGTCTGACCACTGTTGGCTACGGAGATCTGTACCCCACGACAGAAGTGGGTAAGGTGATTGCTATGCTGTCATCCATTATGGGGGTAGTAGTTGTGGCTATGCCCTCAGGTATTATCACAGCTGGTCTGGTTGATGAACTCAAAAGGGAGTCGCGCCGCACTCTGTAGTCTCAGGGTAGTCTCATGTTTCCAGCAGGATGTGTGTTTTTATCTGTTATTAATCCAGTCAGTCAAATCAGGCTCGACCAGGCTGACTTGCAGATTCAGGTCTTCTCCATGATCTTCCGGAGTCATGACTAGGCATTCATCCCAATACTCCAGGTGTTTTTTGTCTATCCAGGAAGTGGATTCCTCAACATTCTGACCTCCCTCTTTCTGGAAGGTGAACCAGTAAAGGTACATGTGATCATCGCGGACTTCGGAGAAGATATTTTCCACATACATTTTCTCGCCCTTGAGCGTCAGGAGCGTATCGGACATGTGAGTATTAAGAAAAGTCATCCATTCGAGAGCCTTCTCTTCTTTTCCCTTTTTGACGGTAAACCTACTAAGTTCGGTAATCATGGTTATCTATCCATTTCTTTCGTTACTATGACCTTGTAAGGCGTATTCTTATACCGCTGCTGGCAGCAAGTATAACAGATAAAGGATAATAATTATGAGTGATCAAATCGAAGAAGAATTGACTGAAAGCCACAGTTCGACCGGGAAATCTGCATGGTCAGCAGGGGAGAAAGCAAATTCGACAGGAGTTATCTGCGCTTCCAGCGAGCAAGAGAAAATGCTGGCTGGAAAAATATACGATCCTTCAGATCCTCAGCTGGCATCGCTGAGGCAGCGGGCACATCGCCTGAGCAAGGAATACAATGATTTGCCGGATACAGATGAGAGGCGGGAGCAAATCCTTTCTGAATTGATTGACCAACAAGGGCCGGGTATTTTCTTGCAAGGTCCAATCCAGTTTGATTATGGTTGTTTTACCCATATTGGAGAGAATACTTATGCAAACTTTAATTTTACCGTTGTTGACTGCTGTTCAGTGACGATAGGCAAGAACGTCTTTTTTGGTCCCAATGTCTCTCTGCTCGCTCCGGTGCATCCTTTGAGGTATGAAGATAGAAACCTCTATCGTAAGGCTGATGGCGAATTAACTGATCGGGAATATGCCAAGCCAATCACCATCGGAGATAATTGCTGGATTGCCGGAAATGTTACCGTTTGCGGGGGAGTGACTATTGGAGAGGGCTGCGTTGTTGGTACTGGCAGTGTAGTTACCAGGGATATTCCAGATGGATACCTGGCATTCGGATCTCCCTGCCGGCCTATTCGTCCTATTAGCCAGGAAGATTCTTTGAGCAATCATCCGGAACTTTTTGAGGATTGATTTTCCCTGTGGGCACTTTGACGATGTGGTTATATGGTCATAAAAAATGTGTTTGGTTTCCGCCCAGGCGGGAGCCAAACACATTTCGTGATAATAAACACTGTCCCGATAAACTTGGTAAGTCTTCTATAAATTTAATTACTTATTCAGCTTAATTACTTATTCAGGGAGAAGCCACCGAGTGAACTGATTTTTTGGCGTACACCCAGGGTCATCTGGAAGAAGCCAAAAGCTTCCAGTTCACGGGCACGCTTTAGGCTTCCGGCGTCAACTACGTTCAAAGGGCTGCCCTGCAAGGCCTGAGCAAGAGATTCCTTGGCCTGGTCATCATCAGAAGCCATGAAAACCGTTACCTCATTATCGCCTACTTTGCCTGTCGTCAGCGT
Organism: Scardovia inopinata JCM 12537; assembly: GCF_001042695.1. Classification (NCBI taxonomy): domain Bacteria; kingdom Bacillati; phylum Actinomycetota; class Actinomycetes; order Bifidobacteriales; family Bifidobacteriaceae; genus Scardovia; species Scardovia inopinata. The sequence goes on from NZ_AP012334.1 coordinate 727,029, forward strand.
ACCGGAAAAATTAGTATTGAAAGCTTTAATAACAGAGCTCTGGGGGAGTTTAGCTTGGAATTCTTCAGCTGCGGAGGTACCAGCTGGAACAAGGAGTGAATCGAAAGTGGCAAAATCAACAGGGTTAGTGATGTCAATAACAATCTTACCGGCAAGTTGATCTTTGTACCTTTCAATGATGTTATCGACAGCGGCATAGGGAACGGCCAGAATGACAATCTGGCCCAACTCGGCCCCGTCTTCATGTCCCAGGAAAGACACGGTGTTGCCCGCATCCTCGAAATTCTTCGCAATGGCTTTGCCCATGGTGCCTTTACCAAAAATGGTTATCTGCATATTATGTTCCCTTCGTTTGTGAATGTAGCTGATAAAATGTTGTAGCTTTATACTACCACATTAGGAGAAAAAAGAAACTAGTAACCAAATAGTAACCTAATAACTAGGTAGAAAGAAAAAGTGTTTTAACTGGGAAAAAATATTTTTATTTTCTCTATGAGATGAATTGGATATCGTATAAATTGTACAATAGGTGCAGATAGGAAGCATGCTCATCCTGGTGAGTGAGGAAACAGGAATTGAGCGAGCAAAATATTAGCAAGTAAAATATTACTTAGTAAGGTGGTATTACACAGTAGGGTGGTATTACTTAGTAAGGTGGTGGGAATATAACATGGCAGTGAGTGAACCGGTCTGTCAGTCTGAGAATCTAGCTGACATTTGTCCGGTAGTTTTGACAATGAGTCTTATAGGTAATAAGTGGAAAATTCTTATCATGAGGGATTTGCTGGACGGGCCGCTGCGGTATGGAGAACTGAAGAAGAGCGTGGGACCCATAAGCTCCAAAGTCTTGACTGAAAATCTGAGACAGATGGAAAGGGATGGAATCTTGACCCGAACCGTTTATGCCGAAGTCCCGCCTCGGGTGGAGTACCAGCTGAGCCCTTTGGGAGAGACAATGCGACCTATTATCGACAGTATGAGGGCCTGGGGGAATAATTATAAAAAAGAGAATGAGGTCAGGGAATCTTAGGTCAGGGGGCCGATGGTAATTCTTTTATCCATAGATCTGACTCTCGCACTGTACTCTTTGTAGAGAGATGAATAGTTTTTCAGGAGAGAATTATTGAGCTCCTGGAAAGTATATACTTTGACCCTCGACCTCTTTCCCGGGTAGGTTCCCACCATATGAGTGTAAATCAGATCTGCTGTGGGATTGCTGACAGTTACTGTAGAGGTGCTGCCAGTCTTAGAGATTCTGCTTGTTTTGGTGATGGTCAGGGACCCAATCATGCCAATCAGGTTATCCGTCTTTAGCTGAGAAGAAATTAAATTTCCCATGGCATAAAAAACAGGAGTTTTTCCTACCCACTGAAAGGGTTGTATAGTATGAACATGGTTGCCGATAATGATGCCAGCCCCCGCCTTACTCAGCTTCCGGGCGAGAGTTTTTTGCTCCTCATTAGGTTCATGGGCATACTCAGTTCCCCAGTGCATGGCTACAATAACCAGGTCAACCCGCTTTTTGGCCTCTGCTACCTTAGCCAACATTTCTTTCTCATGACCGGGGTAATAGTTGACTTCCCAGGGATACTGCGGGGTAATCCCGTTGGTCCCATAGGTATATGAGAGAAAAGCTAGGGAAATCCCCTTGACTTTCATGGTGGCTAGGTGGTCATATTCAGCCTGGCTGCTGTTGGTTCCCTGAGCCAGCACTCCTTTTTGCGCGTTCCAGAATTTACGGGAATTTTGTATTCCTTTCAGCCCCCTGTCCAGAGCGTGGTTATTGGCAGTGGAGACTAAGTTGAAACCCTGAGAGACCATATAAGTGCCAAACTGTTGAGGACTGTTGAAAGTAGGATATCCGGACAGGCCCAGGGAGCTTCCGCCTAGAATGGTTTCCTGATTGTAATATTCCAGGTCATACTTACGGGCTATGGAAGTAACGCTGCTAAGCTGCTTATCAAAATTGTAACGATCCGGTCCTATTTGAGCATCTTGGTAGACGGTGGAATGAAGGAGGGCATCCCCGGCCAGGAAGAGAGAAATACTGTTCTTGCGTACTGTTATCTGTGGGGTCTTTTGCGATGAAGGATTTGTTCCCTGTCTTTTCCTTTTTACCTGCTGGCTGCTGTTGGTTCCCTCTGACCCAGATATTTGGCCGGCTATGCGCCTGACAAGGACGACACCTGCAATCACTATTGCGATAACGGTTAAGCAGATAATAATTTTTTTCAGGGGAGAAAACTTTTTCTGATACAGCTTTCCTTGGCTGCCAGTATTGTCACCAGTCCGTTGTTTCTTCCCGTTTGCCATGATGCCCGGGACTCCTTTGTACGTAAAGCTGCCTTCGTGTTGAAAGCTAAGAAAATATAAAGCTTGTTTCCTTAGTTTACTATAGCTTTTCCTCTGTCTCTGACAAACTCCGATTTTTCTTATTTCTCGTCTTTCCTATTTCCTTTCTGTATAGGTGCTATAGATGAAAGGCATTTGTTTTCAATGAATTTACACTTACAATAGAAGCGAAAGGATTAATCATGGCAAGATTGGCACTAGTAGTTTTTTCTCAAACGGGAATTACATTCAGGCAGGGGGAGGTTCTTTCGGATATTCTGAGAATACCTCTTATTCGTCTTGAGCCTCAGCAGCCCTATACAACTGCTGATATAGATTGGCATAATGATAAATGCCGGGCTAATCGAGAGATGGGTGATGAATATTCCAGACCAGGCATAAAGCCCCTGCCACTTCCCGAGGACTTCGATCTGCTTTTCCTGGGATTTCCTCTCTGGTGGGGAACCGCTCCCCGGGTGGTTGATACTTTTGTTGAAGCATCAGACCTGAAGCACAAGAAAATTGCCCTTTTTGCAACGTCAGGTTCCAGCCCGGCAGATCAGTCTGCCAGGGATCTTCAGAAGCTGCTTCCGGAGACGAAGATTCTTGATGCCCAGAGGGTAAATGGCTTCAGCAGAAAAAAGCTGGAAGAATGGGCTGAAAAGATGATTTCAGAAGCAGATAATGAAGCCGATCAGAAAGGAAGCTAATGAAAATTTTTTGGTGCAGGTGCTTCGGGACGGGTAGGCAATGCCCTTGTTTTCCGCCTGACCGGCGATGGTCATCAGGTCGTCGCTGGCGCCAGGCGATATTTTAAGTAAAAGTGATAGCAAAGGTGATAACAATGGCTAAGATTATACAAACAGCAGGACGGGATCGACTGGGAGATTTTGCTCCGCAATTTGCCCATTTTAATGATGACGTCCTCTTTGGTGAAGAATGGAATAATGCTGATATATCTTCAAAAACTCGCAGCATTATTACCATTTCTGTTTTTATGGGACGGGGACTGGCTGATTCGTCTCTTAAGGCTCATCTTGTGATGGGGAAGAAAAATGGGATCAGCCGGAAGGAAATAACCGCCATCATAACTCACGCAGCTTTTTATGCTGGCTGGCCGGTTGCCTGGGCTGTTTTCACAATGGCACAGGAGATATGGACAGAGGATGAAGACACTGACCAGGGTCTGCAGGTGGGAAAGGCTGATAACCCTTCCCTGGAAGAGTATGCTAAGACGATTTTCTTCCCCATTGGAGACCCTAATGATGCCTATGCTCAATACTTTGATGGTCAGAGCTATCTAGCACCCATACAGACAGAAGGGCTGGACATCTCCAATGTGACATTTGAGCCTGGCTGCCGCAACCATTGGCACATTCATCATGCTTCCCAGGGCGGTGGTCAGATGCTGATTGCGGTTGGTGGCCGGGGCTACTATCAGCTGGAAGGGCGGGAACCAGTGGAACTTAAACCTGGTGATACAGCCTTCATTCCCCCTAATACCAAGCATTGGCATGGGGCAGCTCCGGACAGCTGGTTCTCGCATTTAGCTTTTATGGTGCCTGGGAAAGATATGAGCAATGAGTGGCTGGAACCAGTGGAAGGGTAGGCCAGAGCTGGTTGGCGACAACGGGCAGGTCGGAAAGGTGGTTATACACGATAGAATAGCTTAACTGCCAGGTCTCTTTTGGATCTGGCTTTCCGATCCGGCCCGGTCTTAATAAGGAGTGCTTATGTCTGGTGAGAAAATATACAGGGATGTTCCCATCTCTGACAGACCAGACAGGCCTGTTAGCCTTGACAGGCCAATTCATCGAATTCCCCATCAAATTCGGGCTATTCGATCTCTTCAGATTTCCTTTGAACGGCCTTTTCCCCAGGAAAGAGAGTCTGTTTTTGTCCACCAGGCTCAGCTCTTACACTCATACGAGGATGATTTTTATTATCCCTATCAGGTGATTCATTATTATCCAACCTTTGCTTCTCTGACTGACGAGGAGCTGAGAGGCTATGTGGGCTGGAGGACCAGGCTGAGAAAAGGCCAGGGTCAGGCTGAATCCCTGACCTATGCGTATTTGTATATTTATGAAATAATTAATCAGATTGGGATATCTGAACCTCGTGACGGATTCAGCCAATTGACTGATTTCTTTTCCCTTTATGGGAGCTGGGATCCGCATATTCTTAAATTTAAAGATCAGTGGCTGCAGGATTATGTGGTCTACTATCAGCTTGATTCCCAGCTTCTTCCGCCTGGATGGGACCTGGCTTGGGATCAGGAGCTTTGGGCTTTTGAGCATCCTTTTCAGGCAGATGATAAGACCCTGTCGGCAGCTACGATGGCAGCTTCAGGTCTGAATCTTGCTGCCAAATCAGTCTATAAAAAACATGGTGATCTTCTTGACGCTGCACTTCATGTAATGGCTGGAGTATTCCGGCAGATGACGGATCATTATTCACGCAGGCGGAAGAACTCTCTTTTTACTGACTATTTTGGCAGCAAAGGCACTGTTCCCTATGATATTTTTGAGACAGTGCCCTTGTATAAAACGAAGAAATATAAGAATAGAGATTATGATTATGCTGTTGATCGTGACAGAATTTTCCATTCCTCCCATGGTTGGTGGTCAGTAACAGGGTATGACCATCCCCGGGGGCGGAACATAAAGATGCATAAATTGGTGGATAATCTTGATCGCTGCATTCGTCTGCATTACAATTTGACCAGGGCGTCAGAAAGAATTCCTCAGCTGCCGGCATGGATGAATAAAATAATAAATGATGAGCTGGTCCGCTGGGATCAGCATCTCGCTGCCCTCCGCAGACAGACCGTTACTGTGGACCTGTCTCAGCTGGAAAGCATCCGTTCTGATGCAGCCGTAACCAGAGATAAGCTGATTGTGGAAGAAGAGACTGATGCTCCGGCTGAGGCAGACGGTGTAGATCGGACTATGAGCCAGGCTGCTAATTTTCAGGCTGCTGATTTTGATATGCAGGAGCATTGCCCTGGAGCCGACAGGAAGGGGAGGGCTGAGGAAAACGGTCAGCCTGGTGAGGAAGGTCTTAGGACATCTGAGGATAAAGAGGATAAAGAAGAGAGTATTTCGTCTGGCCCTGCCCTGCTAAACCCCCAGGAAGTCAGACTGCTGTCCTGCCTGTTGCGTGGAGACAGTCTGGACTGGGTCAAGCATGAGGGGGAGGCAGTCTCCCTCTTGGTCGATTCCATTAACACTAAACTTTATGATCAATTTCTCGATACAGTGATAGAAGGTGACGACTCGCCGCAGATTATTGAAGATTACAGGGATGATGTGGAATCTCTGATTGCCATGATAGAATAGAACATATGTTCGATTACTGGAGGCGATCATGAGGATTCCCAAGAGAATCAGTCAGACTGTCATCAACTCACTTAAAGGCGGCGTCGTGCCCAGAATTGGGCTGCCATATATAACTGTGGGCAGGAAGAATGAGATCGATGCTTTCCTGCATGATGCCGAGATAATCTCTCAGGGAGGAGCATCGTTCCGGTTCATTGCAGGCCGGTATGGCAGTGGAAAAAGTTTTCTTCTGCAAACTATACGTAACTATGTTATGTCCAAAAATTTTGTAGTTGTCGATGCTGATTTGTCGCCTGACCGCCGCCTTCAGGGGACCAAAGGACAGGGGCTGGCTACTTACCGGGAACTGATACAAAACATGTCAACTAAAACAAGACCCGAGGGTGGCGCCTTAACCCTGATTCTTGATCGATGGATCAGTGGTATTCAAGGCCAGGTCAGACAGGAGCTGGGGCTGGACTTCGGTGATCCGGCCCTGGCTCCAGCAGTCGATAAGAAGATATCTGAGGTCATTTTTAGCCTGTCCGATATGATTCACGGTTATGACTTTTCCCACCTGTTGACCTTGTATTATCAGGCTTATCTGAAAGGTGATGAGCAACAGAAAGCCAAGGTTGTCCGCTGGTTCAGGGGAGAATATGATACAAAGACTGAGGCCAGGCAGGAACTTGGCATAGGAATTATTATCAGTGATGATGACTGGTATGATTACCTGAAAGTATTTGCCAACTTTCTGACTTATGCTGGGTACTCGGGAATGCTCATCCTGATTGATGAACTGGTCAATATCTATAAAATTCCCAACGCCATCACCAGACAGAATAATTATGAGAAAATATTAACCATGTATAATGATGCCATGCAAGGGAAGGCTCATCATATAGGTGTAATTATGAGCGGAACCCCTGAATGTATGGAGGACAGACGTCGTGGAGTATACAGCTATGAGGCTCTGCGCTCGCGTTTGGCCCAGGGGCATTTTTCTGGCGAGCATAAGGATCTTCTGGCCCCAGTCATTGACTTGCAGCCACTGACAGCTGAAGAAATGCTGGTTTTGGTTGAAAAACTTGCTGATATTCATGCCGGTTTATACGGCTACCAGCATATGCTCAAGCAGGATGATCTGGTTACTTTTATCACAATTGAGTTCGCTCGAGTGGGAGCTGATTCCCATATCACACCCCGGGAAATTATTCGAGATTTCATAGAGGTGCTGGATATTATTTATCAGAATCCGTCTCTGACAGTAACCCACCTTCTTCACTCTGATGACTTCACCTATGCTCGTACTGCTATTGACAGTCAAGAAACTACCAAAGAATTTGCCCAATTTGAGATTTAGCTGTCCCCAATCCCTGCAAGAGAGAAATACGGAAGTGGAATGATCAACCCAGGAAAGCAGGTAAACAGAAATGGATGTGTTTAACCGGTATGCGCCTTTTGTACAGGACTATATTTACAGAAATGACTGGAAGAATCTTCGGGCTGTTCAAGTAGCCGCAGCTGAGGCTATTTTTCATACCGACGATAATGTTCTGCTGACTGCGTCTACGGCATCTGGGAAAACGGAAGCGGCCTTCTTTCCCATCATTACCCTCTTCTGTGAGAATCCTCCTTCTTCAGTGGGCTGTATTTATATTGGTCCTCTGAAGGCACTGATCAACGATCAATTTTCGCGTTTAACGGATTTATGCAAAGAAGCTGACATTCCCGTTTGGCATTGGCATGGGGACGTTGCTCAATCCCATAAAAACCGGCTTCTACGGCACCCCTCCGGTATTCTCCAGATTACCCCGGAATCCCTGGAAGCCCTTCTTCTACATAAACATTCCGCCATTCCTCAACTCTTCTGTGATCTGCGATTTATAGTCATCGATGAAGTTCACTCACTTCTCAGGGGAGATCGGGGAGGGCAGACTCTCTGCCTGATTGAACGTCTCTCCCGCCTGGCTGGAGTTAATCCCCGAAGAATTGGTCTGTCTGCCACAATTGGGGATCCCCAGAAAACTGGAGATTTTTTGTCTGCAGGAACTGGAAGAAGAACGATCATTCCTCAGTTTGATTCCCCCCGTGCTCCCTGGCGCTTATCTATGGAACATTTCTATATTAAAGATACTCAGGCCGCATCGGGGAAGACAATAGAACAAGCAGCTCAGCCTCTGGACCAGAAAACTGACAATGCTCCTCCTAAAGCGGACCCAGGCATAGGCTACATTTTTGAACATACTCGAGGCAAGAAATGTCTGGTCTTTGTGAATTCCAGGGAAGAGTGTGAGTCGATAACCACTGATTTAAGACGGTATTGTGAGGAAAATCATGAACGAGACCGATTCCTGATTCATCACGGCAACTTGTCTACTTCTTTTAGAGAAACAGCAGAAGATCTGATGAAAGATGATTCCCAACTGCTGACAACTGTTACCACGTCGACCCTGGAGTTGGGGATTGATATTGGCCGGTTGGAGAGGGCTTTTCAGCTAGATGCTCCCTGGACAGTTTCCTCCTTCCTCCAAAGAATGGGACGTACTGGCCGCAGGGGCAAGCCTGCGGAAATGTGGTTTGTCATGAGGGAAGATGAGCCAGAACCCCGGGCTATGCTTCCTGCAACCATACCTTGGAAACTTTTACAAGGAATTGCCATGGTTCAGCTTTATTTGGAGGAGAAATGGGTGGAACCGGCTAATCTGGGACGACTGCCATATAGTCTTCTCTATCATCAGACCATGAGTATTCTTGCATCCAGTGGGGAAACGTCCCCAGCCGCCCTGGCATCTCAGGTATTGTCTTTGACGTATTTTCACAGAATCAGCCAGGAAGACTACCGGGTTCTCCTGCGCCACCTTATTTCCATCGGGCATATTCAGCAGACACCTGAGGGTGGATTAATCGTTGGTCTGGCGGGGGAGAGAGTGGTCAATACCTATAAGTTCTATGGGGTTTTCCAGGAGAGTGAAGAATTTACTGTGCGCAGTGAGTCCCGTGAACTGGGAACGATTGTATCGCCCCCTCCCGTGGGAGAAAAACTTGCTATAGCAGGTCATGTGTGGACTGTCCTTGATATAGATAGAAAACGGCGTCTGGTGTATTGTCAGATGGTTAAGGGGAAAGTTCCTGCATATTTTGGTGAATGCCCCGGGGATATTCACACTCGAGTTTTAGAGAGGATGCAGAAGGTCCTGTCAGAGAACAAGTCTTACCCCTATCTGATGAAGAACGCGGTAGCCCGCCTGGATCAGGCCCGGTTTACAGCCTTCCATTCGGGCACTGACCGAAAGCCTCTGATACATTTAGGTGGTAGCACATGGTGTCTTTTACCTTGGTTGGGAACTTACTCTTTTATGGCTCTGGAACGTTTTCTGAAAATCCGGTGTTCCAATAGACTGGGATTGAAAAATCTGAATTCTTTCAAACCTTTCTACCTGCAGTTCACTATGAAGGTTGATGAGAAAACATTCTTTGCTGTTCTGGCTGATGAAGTAAAAAGGCCTCTTGATCCCATGGAACTTGTCTACAAGGGAGAAGTTCCTTACTTCAACAAGTATGATGAATATGTTCCTGATTCCTTGGTACGCAAAGGATTTGCTTATGGAATACTGGATATTGAGGGTATGAAAAAAAGAATTAGCCTCTGGACTTCCTCTCTGATTGAATCGGAACCTGTAGCTAGGACAGGACTGGATAGTAGGATAGGGGAATGAATTTTATGCATAAAACAGTAGTGATTACTGGCTTCGACCCCTTTGGAGGAGAGCCTGTTAACCCAGCTTTCCAGGCCGTCTCCCTCTTACCTGATGCAGTCGTTTACGGTCAGGGTCAGCAGGCTGATGTGATCAAAGCAGAAATTCCAACCTCATTTACCCGATCAAAACAGGCTGTGACTGAGCTGGAAAATCATTATCATCCTGACCTGTTTATCTCAGTTGGTCAGGCTGGAGGACGTTCCGCTATTACCGTGGAAAGAGTAGCTATCAATCTAGAAGACGCCCGCATACCAGATAATGATGGGGAAGAACCACATGATCAGCCTGTTATTCAGGGAGATCAAACCGCATATTTTTCCACTTTGCCTGACAAAAATATCGTTAAATCCATGAACGAACAAGGAATTCCAGCCCAGCTGTCGTACACAGCAGGAACATATGTATGCAATGCCGTCATGTACACCCTTCTTGCGCTCAGGCAGGATGAAAAAGGACCGGAAAGGAAGCCGCCGCATATCTCCGGCTTTATTCACGTTCCCTATTCAACAGAGCAGGGCAAGGGTAAACCAGAAGGAACTCCGACCATGCCGGTGGATACCATGGCCCAGGGATTGCAGACAGCAATAGCAGTGTGTCTGGAAAGCCTCAGCATAGTACAGTCCAGGCCTGGAAACTGAGCTGAACCTGGAAGTCTTTAGTGCGGGAATAGGAATGATCAGTAAAAGCGGTTAAAGAAGGCAATTTCGTCCTTATTACACTGCAGAGCCACAGGATTTCTTACATCGCAATGAAAAACATGGCCCTGAGGATTTTTGCTATCCCCATAAGAATGGAACTCGTGCTCGGCTCCAATTCCAGAAAGATAACCGTCCAGGCGGACGCTGCAATCCCGGATAAAATCGTCGTTAGCCGTTTGAATAAAGAGAGGAGGAAGATCAGCAGTCATATATTTTTCAGTTGCAATCATGTCCTGGCGGTCTTGGAGCGAATCCTTGGTAAAGTATGCTTCTATAGCTCCAGAAATTATTCCTGGCATAGTCAGGAAAGAAGCCCCACAGTTAACAGCAGCAGCCTTTACCGTCAGTTTGGGGAGTTCATAGCCGAAAAGAGCCCGGAACTGAGGATTAGTCAAGATTGTCAGATATTGATCAACCATCTGGCCACCAGCACTATCTCCAACAAGAAAGAGACGGGAAAGATCAAGATTGTAGTCCCCCGCATGATGGTCCAGCCAGTGAAAAACTCGATCAACATCATCCATCTCCTGGGGAAAGTGGGAATGAGGAGGAAGACGATAATTGAAATTTATACAGGCAAAGCCCATCTGAGCCAGACTCATCAGATAAAACTGATAAGTTTCCTTAGTTCCATAAACCCAGCCGCCCCCATGAATGCTGACAATAACTGGGGCTCCTTTCTGATGCTGAGAATCAGACTTTTGAGGAGCATATTCTTCGGGCAGATAAATATCCAGGAGATTCCATTTGCCTGCTGGACCGTAACTGATATCATCATAACGGACAACACCAGGGACCTGCAAGGGCAGCCCCTTATCCCGCTTGTCATCATTCTTCTTAGCAGCGATATTCATAGCGGTAGCCGCTGCCAAAGCCTGTGGACTCGCAACCATGGCCACTCCTTTGTCATCCTTGCTTATCTTTGATTACCTGTGCTCGTCTGCGCCAGGTTTATACTACAAATTTTTTTATACTACAAATTTTACCCTTGCCAATTCGCTTGACGGAGGCTTTTTACTCCTGGTGATTCTTCTGCAGTGAATTTGACCGTCCTGGAAGAACCCAGGACAGGATCAAGGCGATTACAAAAGCGATAGCAATAGCATTGCTGGCGAAAATCTGCTGCACCAGGGCAGGAGCATACCTAAAGACAGCGGGAACCTGGGTGAAACCAATTCCCATGGTTAGGGAGAGGGCAGCAATGGTGATATTCCTCTCGGAAAACCCGGCTTTAGCAATCATCTGGAAACCAGAAACTACAATATTCCCAAACATGACAATGGTGCAACCGCCGAGAACTGCCTGGGGGAGGGAATTGAAAACAGCCGCAATCGGCGGGAAGAAACTGGCCAAAATAAGAACTAGCCCGCCTGACAGGATTACCTTACGGTTAACTACCTTGGTCATGGCGACCAGACCAATGTTTTGCGCGAACGAGGTTAGGGGCATAACCCCAAAGAGGCCGGCGAAGGAAGAAATCAGGCCATCTCCAGCAATAGCACCAGCCGTTTCCCGGGCAGTGGGCTGGCGATTAAAACCAACATCAGTTAAGGCGGCTGTATCTCCCAGTACTTCCACAGCAGACACCAGGTAGAGCAGGGCAAAGGAGATAATAGCCCCTGAATCAAACTGAGGTTTAAAAGGCATGAACCGGGGGAAAGAGACAAAAGAAAGATGAGAGAAGGAAGAAAAATCCACCTTGCTCAGGCAGAGAGCAAGAATATAGCCCACTACCAGGCCAAAGAGCACTGACAGCTGCTTCAGGGTTCCCTTGGCCAGAAACTGGAAAGACAGGCAGCATATCAGGGTAACTGTAGCGATGGTGATGTTCTGCCAGCTGCCAAAGTCCTTGGCCCCATCGCCGCCGCCAAAGGACTTTGCCCCGACAGAAAGAAGAGAAAAACCAATAGAGGTGACAACAACGGCAGACACAATAGGAGGGACCAGACGTCTCCACCAGGTGGCGGTCAGCCCTAAAAAGACTTCAAAAAGTCCGCCAACGAGGATAGCACCTACAACAGCTCCATAGCCTTTATCAGCAACAATTGCAGCGGCAGCAGCATAATAGGTAAAAGAAATTCCGGTTACCATGGGTAGACGGCTGCCTATGCGCCAGATAGGAAAAAGCTGGAGAACAGTTCCCAACCCTGCTACCAGTAGGCCTCCCTGGATGAGCCAGGATCGCTGGCTGGTATCCATTGCGGCGGCGGAAGCGATCAGGATGAGAGGAGTCAAATTCGCAACGAACATAGCCATCACATGCTGAAGGCCAAAAGGGAGCCCCTTCCACAGGGGAATAGGTGCATCGAAAGTACGCAGGGCAGTTGCGATTGATCTATTATCCGATTGAGCCTGCTGGTCAACTGATTGATTATTGGCGGATGGACTGGATTGATTCACCTGAGTTTTGCTATTTTTCCTGGTCACTGCCTTCTCCCTGGCGTGAAGTGGCAGAAGAGTCAGAATTCTCAGAAGAGTCGGAATCCTCAGAAGAATCAGAGTCGGCGAATTCTATCTGCCCTGTTTCCGGATCCATAGAAAGTACATTAGCCAGGGACTCTACCCGGTAACCCCTAGCTCGCAAGGCATCACCGCCTCCCTGAAAGCCTTTTTCCACAGCAATTCCAAAACCTTCTACTACCACTCCGGCTTCTTCACAAATCGACAGAAGGCCATTCAGGGCATTGCCATTGGCCAAAAAGTCATCAATAATCAGAACATGTTCTCCCGGGACCAGGAATTTTTTGGCTACAATAACCGGGAATTCTTTCTGCTTGGTGAAAGAATAGATAGATGTGCAGTACTGATCACCATCAAGATTGATAGACTGTGCTTTCTTGGCGAAAACAACAGGGACATTATGAAAATATCGGGCCGCACAACAGGCGATCCCGATACCAGATGCTTCAATGGTGAGAATTTTATCAATTCGAACGTCCTTAAACAAACGGGCCCATTCCTCACCCATGGCGTCAAATAGGGCCACATCGCACTGATGGTTCAGAAAAGAATCAACTTTAAGAACATTCCCGTGTTTGACAGTGCCTTCTCGCCTAATACGATCTTCTAGGATTTTCATAATGCTCCACTGTAAAGAAAGAAAATTGAAAGTATGCTCACATACTAGCGGGAAGAAATGACGAAAGAGGGAAGAGAATAAAATGGTTCTCATATTGTGGACTGAGACAGCAGATAAGAGAGGGACCTTCTTCTGCTTTCAGAGTTCAGAAACGGCCGGAGAGTTGAGAAACTAATTCTGGTGTTGACTGCCGAGTATGGTAAAAAGGTATGTCATTTAGGGAGGCGGCCAGCTTCCTGAGCGAGTTTCTGGAGGATTAATGGCAATGAATCCGTCTGTTGGCGAGGCTTTTCAAGGTTTTACTGCTGGTAGTAAGGACACTGGTAGTAAGGACAACAGCAGGGACCATCTGATAAGGCGGGACTCAGCCTTTCTTCTGGAGGGACTAAATCAGCAGCAGGCAGAAGCTGTTCGCTATCAGGGCCCGGCTCTTTTGATTGGAGCGGGAGCCGGTTCGGGGAAGACTAGGGTATTGACCCGGCGGATAGCCTGGGCTCTGAGCCAGTGGGGAGCCTATCCCAGTCAGATTTTGGCGATTACCTTTACCAACAAGGCTGCCAGAGAAATGAAAGAGCGCCTTGCTACTCTTGTTGGTCCTGTGGCAGACAGGATGTGGGTTTCTACCTTCCATTCAGCCTGTGTGCGCATTTTGCGCCGGCATGGCAAGGATATTGGTCTTCAGAGCGGGTTTTCCATCTATGATACGGCCGATTGCCAGCGCCTGGTCAAGCTGATTTGTCAGGATTTGAACATTGATTCCAAGCGATACACCCCCAGGGCCATATTGAGCACTATCTCCGACTGGAAGAATTCCCTGGAAGATGCTCAGACAAAATTGTCTGAATATGCTCCAGATTTCCATCCTGATATACCTGTTCATTCTTTGGGCGATGGGGGGAATGCAGAGCGCGTTTATGCCATCGTGTACGGAGAGTATCAGCATCGGTTAGCTTCTGCTAATGCTGTGGACTTCGATGATTTGATTATGCGGACGGTGGAGCTTTTCCGCCGGAGCCCTCAGGCTCTGGATTTCTATCGACGGCGGTTTTTATATATTTTTGTTGATGAATATCAGGATACCAATCATGCTCAATATCAGCTGATCCGGGCCTTGAGCGGAGTGGATGAAACTGTCCATACTTCTCAGACGCAGACCGACACTGACAGTTCAAGACCGGAAGCTACGCCAGTACGGCCTGCCTGGATCACTGTGGTGGGAGACTCTGATCAGTCAATTTATGCTTTCCGGGGTGCTGATATTTCTAATATTTTGGATTTTGAGAAGGATTTTCCCCAGGCAAAAACCATCATGTTGGAGCAGAACTATCGGTCGACCCAAACTATTTTGGATGCAGCCAATGCAGTCATTTCCCAGAATCAGGGACGCAAACCCAAGAAATTGTGGACAGATTTAGGGCAAGGGGATTCCATTGTGGGTTTCGCCGCTGACAATGCCCAGCAGGAGGGACAGTGGGTTGCCCGTACGATTGCTCAATTGGCTGCTGAAGGGGAATACTCGTATTCAGATATGGCCATCATGTACCGGGCCAATGCCCAGTCTCGGGCCTTGGAAGAAGCCCTGATCAGTGCAGGAATTCCTTACCAGTTGGTAGGAGGAACAAAATTTTATGAACGTCGGGAGATTAAGGATGCCCTGGCTTACCTGCAGTGCCTGTCTAATCCTGCTGACGATGTGAATACCAGACGGATTTTGAATGTGCCCAAACGAGGATTGGGTCCCAGAGCAGAATCCATGCTTAATGCCTATGCCTCGCAGGAAGATATTACTTTTTGGCAGGCTATCAATCGGGCAGAATCGATACCGGGAATGACCAGCCGAATCCTTCATCCTCTTCAAGCTTTTAGGGATTTGATGACAGGTTTAAGGACTTTTGCCCAGGATAATGACAGCCATCCCGCTGCCATTGTTCAGCAGGTTTTGCAAGAAAGCGGAATTCTCAGGGAGCTCGAAAAATCTCTGGATCCGCAGGATATGTCCCGGGTTGATAATCTGTCTCAGTTGCAGTCAGTTGCAGCCGAGTTTGAACAGACTGCTATGGATGCTACTTTATCGGGATTTCTGGAAACTACCTCTTTGGTGGCTGATGCTGATGCCTTGCCTGATCAGGGAGAAAATAGAGGTCAGGTAACTCTCATGACTCTCCATACGGCTAAGGGGTTGGAATACCCTGTTGTATTCCTTACAGGCATGGAAGAGGGGACTTTCCCCCATGCCAGAAGCATGGAAAATGAGTCTGAACTGTCAGAAGAAAGACGGTTGGCTTATGTGGGGATTACCCGTGCCCGCAGGCGTCTTTATCTGACCCGTTCCGCAGTCAGGGCTCAGTGGGGGAATGTCCAAGAGCTGATGCCCAGTAGATTTTTGGATGAAATTCCCCAGGAACTCATCAGCTGGGACCGCAAGGAAGCAACTTCGGAGAGGATTCGTAGTCGCTGGGCCCAAGGTGATGATGATTGGGATGGGGATGAGGCTGAATTCGGCGGATTTGATGATGACTATTCTTCTTACTCTCGGTCGTATGGGAGCAGCACCTACGGGGGCAGTTCTTACGGAGGTAGTTCTTATGGGAATAGGTCTTACAGGAGCAGCACCTACGGGGGCAGTTCTTATGGGGCACCAGGATCGAGCTGGAAGAATAGGCATCATAAGAGCGGGAAAATTACGACAAAGCATACGAGTAGACGATCCCCATCCTCCCCGTCGTCATCGTCAGCCTCGGCCAGGCCCACAGTATCCATTGATCAGTTAAGCCTAGGTGATAAAGTCATACATGATCAGCACGGTTTGGGAACCGTGATTGAGCTTCAGGATAAAGGGGCAAATTCAATAGCAACCGTTGATTTTGGCTCTAAAGGTGTGAAGAGACTTCTTCTGCGGCTGGCTCCTCTGGAGAAACTCTGAAAATCCTGGGCCCTGTTGCCATGGGCACATCAGGTAAAAGAGCAGATTATTTTCGTGAATGGATCCTATGAAAACCAATGAGACAAGTCAGCCGCATAAACTGACTGTAGCTAGGCTGCTAAGCAGGCGTCTCCTGGCCTTTTTCCTCTCCTTTGCAGTCCTGATATGCTGTCTACCGATAGGACAGGCTTCGGTTTTTGCTGCTCACTTGCCTGATAACAAGGCATCGCGGATATCTTCATCCGGGCCATCCCCATCCTCATCGTCGTCATCATCAACTTCAGAAGGGGTACCCCATATTACTGCTGCCCATGCCTTTGCCATGGACTATGCCACAGGCAGGATTTTGCTTAATCAGTATGGAGACCGACCAGCCGGTATTGCCAGCATGACTAAGGTTATTACCCTCTATCTTGTGTATAAAGCCATAGACCAGGGGAAGATCAGCTGGTCCACCAAAGTTCCTATATCGTCTTATTCGTCCCGCATATCCACTAACTGGCTGACCACGACTGTGCCCATGAAGAAAAAATCGTACACGGTCAGGGACTTAGTCACTGCTGCCTTCGTAAAATCTGCCAACAGTGCTGCCATATCCCTGGCTGAGAAAATTGCCGGCTCTGAGCCGCGTTTTGTAGATATGATGAGAAAACAGGTCAGACAGTGGGGGATTACCGATGCCAAGCTTTACAATTCTTCGGGTCTGAATAATAGTTTCCTTGATAAAAATATTTATCCAGGATCATCGAAGAAGGCGGAGAATATGATGAGTGCCAGGGATATTGCTCTTGCCGTCTGGCATTTTATTCATGATTATCCCCAGGTTTTGTCTATGACCAGTAAAGCACATGCCACTTTTGACGGCATGCCCCTGACCTCGACTGACCATATGCTTCCGGGGCTGAACTCGGCTTATCCTGGATTAGATGGTTTTAAGACCGGAACCACGGAGATTGCCGGTGCCTGTTTTGCGGCAACAGCAGTCAGACATGGGATGAGGGTTATTACCGTTATTCAACATGCCTCTCATGCTGATGGGAATGAGGAAGCCCGCTTTCAAGCCATGAAGAAACTCCTGGATTACTGCTTTACTGCTTATGGTCTGGTTGTAGTTGTCAGGAAAGGGAAATCTTTCAAAGGCAGCTCCCTGCCTCTTGTCGATGGAAAGAAGAAGAGCGTCCCCCTGGTAGCCCAGTCAGATTTGACTGTCTGCTTGTCGCAGAAGGAAAAAGTACTCCTTACATCGGCCACTGACCCCTCTACATCCTCCTTTGCCAATACTGCCATTCCTGTCATCCATACCCTATTTACTGAGGTAAAAGCTCCCGTGAAGAAAGGAAAAGTCCTTGCTACCCTGGCAGTTACCCAGAGAAAAGATTTTACCGGAGTAGTGGCTCTTCCTTCTACTAATCTCAGTGCTGGGCAGACTGTTGACCGGAAGCCTCAGGAATCTCAGGACCCTGGGTGGAAGAGATGGCTGGACTCCCTGTGGAAGAAGATCAGTTCCCGCATGTCGTCCTGGTGGAAGTCGGCAACTTCCTGGCTTCACCAAACCTGGCAATCGTTCCTGTCATCCATACAACAATGGTGGGATGGGATTTCTTCCTAGCCTGGTGTATAGTCAAAACTTGTGTTATGCATAAAATCATATCCGAAAAGATAGGGTTGTATGTGCATAAGACGTCTGAAGTCATAGTCCGTCAACGGTTCGATACGGCATGTAGGGTTCGCCCTATCTGTGCTGTACTGCAGATATCTGCATTAGCGTTGGAGAGACCAGACTTAGGTGGGGCATAGTGCTTCGCCTGCGTACAAACAACGACAGATAGGAAATAATATAATGACAAAAATTCAGCGTGCACGCCGTCAGGTGCGCCTGTCCCGTTCACTGGGCATTGCCCTGACTCCTAAGGCTCAGCGCCTTTTTGAGAAGCGTCCTTACGGACCTGGTGAACATGGCCGTGACCGTCGTCGGGCCGAGTCCGATTACGCCGTACGTCTGCGCGAAAAGCAGCGTCTGCGTGCTCAGTACGGTATTTCTGAGAAACAGCTGCGTGCTGTTTATGAGCGCGCTACCCGTGCTGCCGGTCAGACTGGTACCTCTATGCAGGTTCAGCTGGAAACCCGCTTGGATGCGTTGGTTCTCCGGTCTGGTTTTGCTAGGACTACAGCTCAGGCTCGTCAGTTCGTAGTTCACCGTCACATCCTGGTAGACGGCAATATTGTTGATCGTCCCAGCTACAGGGTCAAGCCCGGCCAGACTATTCAAGTCAAGCCCAAGAGCCAGACCATGGAGCCTTTCCAGGCTGCTGCCGAGGGTGTTCACCGCGATGTTCTTCCTCAAGTTCCTGGATATCTGGACGTCACTCTTCCTTCCCTGAAGGCAACCTTGACCCGTCTTCCCGAAGTGGAGGAAATTCCTGTTCAGGTTAATATTCAGTATGTGGTTGAATACTACGCCCGCTAAATAAAGTCTTTTTTCAAGTCTTTTATCTTTTTTGGCCTTGTGCAGAAGTGCCTCAGCAAAGGCATGAGGTACATCAGCCTAGGTATGAGATACTGTGGCAAAAGCATGAGATGCCTGGGCAAAGAAAGATGAGGGCATAAAAAACCGTCTGTCAGGAGAAATCCTGCAGACGGTTTTTGTATAGTTTTGTATTGCCTTATATAGTTCTATCTAGTTCTGTTACTGCTGTCTGCTCAATGCCTGAATCAGCCTGTCAGTACCGTCTTCCACCAAGGTGCGGGAGGTTCCTAAATTCATCCTCAAAAACGCAGCCCCGGAGGGTCCGTACATTTTTCCTGATGACAGATAAAGTCCGGTTTGCTCACGAATTTGACGGCTTAAGAGGTCGGCATCACTGGTGAAGGCACGGCAGTCCAGCCAGAGCAGATAGGTGGCATCTGACCGGGGAATATGCAGATTCGGCAGGTTCTTGCTGAGCTTTGTTCTTGCATAATCCTTATTTTCCTGAATATAGTGATTAACTGCCCGCAGCCAGTCCCGGCTGTGGGCATAGGCTGCAATGGCAGCCGGGCAGGAGAAAACAGTGGGCTCTGCAACTCCATCCCTGATCAGCTGGGCTTGAACCCTGCGGCGGATCCAGTCAGTGCTGACTACTAGGTAAGCCGAATGAAGGCCGGCAATATTAAATGCTTTCGAGGGGGAATTGCAGGTCACAGCCACTTCTCGGGCAGCCGGGTATACGGATGCAAAGGGAGTATGAGCCAGGCCAGGTCGTCTAATATCGCAGTGGATTTCATCGGAGACTACTATCACATGATGATCTTTAGCCAGTTGGGCAATAATCGCCAAGTCATCCGCAGACCATATATTTCCTGTGGGATTCTGGGGATTGCAGAGGATCATCATGGTAGTCAGGGGGTCAGAAAAAGCCTCCTCTAAAGCAGCAAAATCCATGGAGTACTCGCCAGCTTGATAGATGAGGGGAGCATCGCAGACCTGACGTCCATTGTTAATAATGGAAGTATAGAAATTGTTGTAAACAGGGGACTGAACCACTATTTTTTCGCCTGGGTTGGTCAGAGAGCGGATAGCAGAAGAGATAGCGGGGATAACTCCAGCTGCAAAAATAACATCTGCTGGATTAATTTGTGTCTGATACTCCTGCCGCCACCAGGCAGCTATGGTCTGACCAAATTCGTCAGGAACCAGGGAATAGCCGTAGGTAGGGTTAGACACCCGCTCCCGCACAGCATCAACAATTGCAGGGGCTGTGGCAAAATCCATATCAGCCACCCACATAGGCAGCTCATGTGGCTTGGTGCTCCATTTCACTGAATCGATCTGGCTGCGGTCTACGGCTTCAAAAGGAAAAGGCCGGGAGGAGGAATCATGGTCACATGCCTCTGAGGCATGAGAAATAGTATCGGTCATATTTTTAGCATAGATGCGGATATGGATGGGCTGGAGAGAGAGGAAGAAAACCGCCCGTTTTCTGTCACAATGAATATTAGAATAGTAATATACGGATTATGAATACATGGCTGTATGAATGGAGACCATCATGGAAATTCGTGTCCTGGAATATTTCTTGACTGTTGTACAGGAAGAGAGCATTTCCGCAGCAGCTGATCTTCTGCATGTAACCCAGCCCACCCTGTCCCGCCAATTGATCGATCTGGGAAAAGAGCTGGGAGTCACCCTGCTGAACAGGGGAAGATACGGGGTGACCCTGACCCATGAGGGGATGATCCTGCGCAAGAGAGCAGAACAGATAGTGGATCTGGTTTCTGCTACCCGGGAAGAAGTGACAGAATCCGATCGGGACATCGGTGGGGAAATCCGCCTGGGCTGCGCTGAAACCGTGGCCTTTGATTATCTTGCCGGGGCTATGCACCAGGTCCGTCAGGAGTATCCTGGCATCACCTTCAGGGTCATGAGTTCCGATGCTTACGAGGTGATCGACAATCTGAACAGGGGACTGTACGATTTTGGCCTTCTGCTCAGCCCAAATTTTCCTGATACCTATGACTATCTGGAACTTCCTCACCAGGAGAAGTGGGGGCTCCTTATGAAATCTGATGACCCTCTGGCGGCAGATAGTCTTGATGCCGCTGTCCTCTTAAAGATTCCTCTTATCGTTTCCCGCCAGTGGGAGGACCAGGCAGGTCTGAGAATTCCGGGTCAGGGCCTGCTCAGACGAAATAAACTGAATATTGTATCTGTTTACAATCTGGCCTATAACGCTTCCCGCATGGTGAAGGCGGGCTTGGGTTATGCCTTGATAATTGACGGGTTAATTGATACTTCTGCCGGCAGCGGCCTTACCTTTAAACCCTTGGATGTGGACATCACAACGGTTCCTGCCCTGATCTGGAACAAACACAGGACAGAGACCAGGGCAGGTCAGATATTTAAAAATGCTCTGATTCAGTCAGTATCTGCATGATACTGACCTGCCAGAGTGCAGGTAAAAATGGCTTTCCCACTGTTGGGTATCGCTGCGCTGTCCTAGCAGAACCTGACCCTGCTTATTGAAAACACAGGCAGTAACCCCTATCAGCCACAGAGGTCTGTGTCCAATGTATCTGCGCAATTCAAGGATGAAGTCCGGTGTTCCCATGTCTGCCTCCTGTATCTTGAGTGTGGAATACTAGGAATATGCTTCTTCATCTGTATATCATTCGTCACGGTCAGACATACTTCAATCGCTACAACCGCCTGCAGGGCTGGTCCAATTCACCTCTGACTGAAGAGGGAAGGGCCGATGCCCTGCGTGCAGGCAGGGCTTTGAGCCATATTGAATTTGCGGCTGCCTTTTGCTCAGATACCAGCAGGGCCCAGCAGACGGCCAGAATCATTCTTGATGCCAATGAAGCCTGGAGGAAGCGAGAGTCGGGACAGGGGCAGGAGCCGGAGGAAAGCTGCGAGCTTGCCCAGACCGATGCTGCTGAATTGACTGCTGACCGATCTTTCAGGGAGCAGTTTTATGGGTATTTCGAGGGTCAGGATATGGGTCTGGCCTGGTGGGCAGCTGGTGCACCTCATGGAACCCCCACCTATAAAGAAATCGTTGCTACATACGGCCTGGCTGCCAGCCGAGACTTCCTGAAAGAGGCCGACCCTTTCCATGATGCTGAATCAGATAAGGAATACTGGCAGCGGATTGATTCCGGCTTCCATCTTATTGCCAGCCAGGCTGAGGAAAAAAATTTCCACGACGGAAACAATATTCTTCTAATTTCTCATGGCAATACTCTGCTAAGCCTGATGAATCGTTTTGCTCCCCACGGGTATGATCTATCTGTTCGTCCGGCTAATGGGAGCCTCACCCGCTTTGATTTTGAGACAGATAAGCCCCTGGATCAGGCAATAACGGTGATCGAATACAACACCAGCATGGATCCCAACACGGCGGACCGTAGACCATGCTAGGCTAAAATACTATAGATAGAAACTACAAGACGATATCTGAGATGGGCGGGTCTCGTGGCTGAGACGCTTATCCACAGAAAAGAGGTCATGATGGATGTTGGACAAATCGCCGGATTGATTGCTGCTATTGCTTTTGCAATTTTGGCCGGTTTTATGATCTATCCCCTGATTCGTCTGGGAAAACTTTTTGATCAGCTGGCAACAACGGTCAAAGATGCTGGGGATCATACTATCCCTGCCCTGGATGAAGGAGTATCGACTGTTAAGAAGGTCAATCAGAGTCTGGATGATGCCAATACTATGACCGGAGCTTTAAGCACTACAACCAACAATGTCACTGCTTTAACCGACCTATATGGCTCCATTCTGGGCAAGCCCATCATCAAGGTTGCTGCTGCTGTCTACGCGGCTAAACAGACGATGATGGACTTTCTTGACAGCAAGCGGGGCAAGAAGAAGCCAGGGCGGGAAGAAAGTGCAAATTCCCCAGCTGGTGTGCATGCTGGCACTGACAAGAATTATTCTCAGAAAGCATAGGGGAGGTCACTGTGTTGAAAAGACTATTCTGGTTTGGCCTGGGTTTTGCAGCCGGTGTCGTTGCTGCTGCCAAGGCAAACGCATACGTTCGCGATCACACTCCCAAGCATGCCAGGGAGTTTATCATGGGTGAAGACCAGGACAGGGTTGCAATGAGAACCCTTCAGGGACTCTTTCAGGAGTTTAATGCCTACAGGACTGAAAGAGAAGATCAGCTAAATTCTGATTTCGTGAAAAAGTTTGCCGGAAGCAAGGGATAGGCGTTACGGGAGGTAGGTGTTAGGTATATTTAGGAGGCTTGTGCAGCCACGGGCAATACGGACCTGTCGTGAGTAGCCCCATGAGCATCAAGTGAGTAGCCTCATGGGTAAGTTGGTGTGGCGGGAACTTCCCGCCACTTTTTTCTGAGCTGACTAATCTGTTCTTCTCATCATCGGTATAGGTTACAATATGAGTCTGTAAAACGGCAGAGGCTTGATAACTGACGGGAATTCTTAAAGGAGAATGCATGCGTACATCTGAGATCGCAAAGCAATTTGTGACTTATTTTGAAAAGCACGACCATTTGGTGCTGCCTTCAGCATCGCTGATTTCGCCGAATCCAACCACTTTGTTCACTATTGCCGGCATGGTTCCCTTTATTCCCTATCTTTTGGGCGAACAGACTCCACCTTCCCGTCGGGTGACCAGCAATCAGAAATGTGTTCGTACACTGGATATTGATGAAGTCGGTAAAACAACCCGTCACGGTACCTTCTTCCAGATGCTGGGGAACTTCTCCTTTGGAGATTATTTTAAGGCTGAAGCAATCCATTATGCCTGGGAACTGCTGACTTTGCCTCAAGATCAGGGCGGATACGGGTTCAACAAAGACAAGCTTTGGGTCACAACTTATACTGACGATGAAGAGGCACGATCCCTGTGGAAAAATGAAGGTATGGATCCAGAACACATGCAGGTTCTGGGCATGGAAGACAATTTCTGGACCACAGGCGGACCTGGGCCAGGAGGTCCTTGCAGCGAAATTTATGTTGACCGCGGTCCTGAATATGGATCTGACGGCGGTCCCATAGCTGATGAAAACCGGTATATTGAAATATGGGACCTGGTTTTTGAAAATTTTGAAGTTGACAATGTAAAGTCCAAAACGGATATGCATATTGTGGGTGAGCTTGCCAACAAGAACATCGATACCGGCATGGGGTTGGAGCGGGTGGCCTACCTTTTGCAGGGCAAAGAAAACATCTATGAAACAGATGAAGTTTTCCCTGTTATTGAAGAGGCCGAACGTTTGTCTGGCTTGACCTACGGGGAGGATCCCCACAATGATGTGCGCTTTAGGGTAGTGGCTGATCATGTGCGATCTGCCCTCATGATTATGGGAGATGGGGTTCGGCCCAGCAATGAAGGCCGGGGCTATGTGCTTCGTCGTCTGATCCGCCGCAGTATTCGGGCTATGAAGATGCTGGGGGTCGATCATGAAGTCTTTCCTCATCTGCTGCCTGTTTCTAAGGCCCAGATGAGACTGAGCTATCCTGAACTGGACGACAGCTTTGATGAAGTCTGCGAGACTGCCTACGGGGAGGAAGCAGCATTCCGCCGTACCCTGGACCAGGGATCCTCAATTCTGGACCTGGCTATTTCCAAGGCAAAGGACGGTGCTCTCAAAGCCGGATCAGACTCTCCTCGTGTTTCCGGGAAGGACGCTTTTGCCCTGCATGATACCTATGGATTCCCCATTGAGCTGACCACAGAAATTGCCAGGGAAAAAGGGGTTGAGGTAGATCAGAATGCTTTCCGTGATTTGATGGCCCAGCAGAAGCGGCGGGCACGGGCTGATGCTCTCAGGAAGAGACATAATGTGGATCTGAGTGTGTATGACGATGTCAGGAAGGCTTTGAAGGAACCGATTGAATTCACCGGCTATAAGGAATATTCCAGCCGGGGGAAGGTCTTGGCTATTATCGATGAAGAGCTGGGCTCTGTAGAGTCTGTTACCGGTCCTGCAACAGTAGAACTGGTTTTGGACAGGACTCCTTTCTATGCAGAGCAAGGCGGGCAAATGGCCGATTATGGTCAGATTTCCAGCGATAAGGGAGCCAGCCTTGAT
Source organism: Scardovia inopinata JCM 12537 (assembly GCF_001042695.1). Taxonomy (NCBI): domain Bacteria; kingdom Bacillati; phylum Actinomycetota; class Actinomycetes; order Bifidobacteriales; family Bifidobacteriaceae; genus Scardovia; species Scardovia inopinata. The sequence continues at coordinate 751,687 of NZ_AP012334.1, forward strand.
GTGGATGACGTTCAGAAGCCGGTCAAGGACCTCTATGTTCATCACTGCCTGCTGACTGAAGGGACAATCAGCCTGGGAGATGAGGTCTCCTCTGCTATAGATGTTCAGCGCCGAATTGGCATGACGCATGCTCATACAGCTACTCATGTTTTGCATAAGGTTGTCAGAGAAGTCCTGGGTCAGAAAGCGACTCAGTCGGGCTCCGTTGTGGATCCTGACCGTCTGCGCTTTGACTTCCACTGGTCCAAAGCCCTGACCAGCTCTCAGCTGCATCAGATTGAATCGAGAGTTAACGCCCGTATCAGGGACGATTTGGAAGTCACATGGAAGAATATGCCCATTAATCAGGCATTAAGCCTGGGAGCTATGCACTTATTTGGGGACAAATATGGTGATGTTGTTCGTGTGGTCACCATTGGCTCCGATGGCTGGAGCCGGGAACTGTGCGGAGGCACCCATGCAGCCAGGACCGGAACCATTGGCTCTTTTACTCTCTTGTCTGAGTCATCGGTTGGCACAGGTGTTCGCAGGATCGAAGCTCTAGTGGGGGATAAGTCATACGAGTTCAACCACAGTCAGCATAGTCTGATCAACAAGCTGGCCTCGGATCTTAATTCCCGCCCTGATGAGCTGGAAGAACGTCTGACTGCTCTGGAAGACAGGCTGAAGGAATCAGATCGGAAGTTGGCTCAGATTTATGAAAAACAGATTGAGGATATGATTCCTCAACTGGTTTCTCAGACCCAGGCATCTGCTGATCCGGTGTGGGTCGCCAGCAAGAATGTTGGAGTTTTTGGATCGGTGGAAGCCCTGCGCAAAGCAGCGACCGATACCCGCTCTCGCCTGGGAGACGATAAGCCGGCAGTGGTGGCTCTTGTCGGGGTCAGTTCAGATTCAGGCAAGCCTATTATATGCGTTGCAACCAATGCTCCTGCCCGCAAGAATGGGATCAAAGCGGGTGACTTGGCTAGGGCGGCTTCCAAAATTCTTGGAGGGGGCGGCGGCGGCAAGCCTGATTTTGCCCAGGGTGGCGGCCAAGATGCCTCCCAGGCGGAAGCGGCCTTGGATGAAATTAAACGGCAGGTAGAAGTACGTGACTAAGAAGTCTGTATGGTTAGGATTGGATTTGGGCAATGCCCGCATTGGGCTTGCCCTATCTGACCCTGAGTTGACTTTTGCTCATCCTGAGGGGGTCATTCAGGCAGGAGGAGATTATTTCTACGCTATAGATCAGATTGTTGATGTGATCGAAGACCGGGAAGTTTCCCACATAGTTCTAGGTTACCCCTTAAACCTGGATGGGGCGGAAGGGAAATCAGCAAAAAAAGTCCGCCGTTTTGCCCAGGCACTTTCCCGCAGGCTGGAGGAAGCTGGTATAGACAGTCAGATAGAACTCACAGACGAGCGTATGACAACTGTCAGCGCCCATGATCTGCTGCTCCAGGCCGGCATGAGCTCGCGTCAGCACCGGGCTGTGGTTGATACTCAATCAGCTGTGGTCATACTGCAAAGTGCTCTGGACAGTCATAAAAATAAGGTGGCAGCACAGGAGATGATATCCGATAATCTCCCCGACAATCAGGAGGATGCATGACAGACGAACCCGATAACAGCAATGATCTGATGGATTTTTTCAGTCAGGATCAGGAGGGCTCTTCATCGGATCAATCACAGCTTGATCCTCCTCTTCCTCCTACCCTCCGGGTAAAGGCCAGGCGGGAGGCTGCTCAGCGCAGGAAGAAAAAGAGAATTCAAGGATTTTTTCAGGCACTGATTGCCCTCATCCTCATTGTTGGCCTGATTTTTACCGCTACTATAGTGGTTCGGGGAATTAAACAAGCCAAAAAACAACAGGATACTAGTCTGGCTGTTAAAGATTGCTCTGATTATTCCGGTCCTGGTACTGATACTGTTGAGTTTACTGTCTCCCGAGGGGAAGGATCAGGGAAAATTGCTGAAGATCTGGTCAAAGCCGGAGTAGTTAAATCTTCCTGTGCTTTCAACAATGCTGTTTCCGGAGCCGAAGCCAGTCAGTCCTTGCAGCCAGGAACTTTCAGCCTGAAAAAAAAGATGAAAGCTTCTGATGTAGTGGCAATACTGGTAGATCCCTCCAAGGCCAAAGCTATTCTGAATATCGTCCAGGGAGATACTGTCAAGAAGGTGATAGCCAAAGCTGCCGCAGCTTCTGATCATCTGACCCTTGCCGATTACCAAAAGGTTATTGATAATAAAGGCAAAGGCATTCTTCCAGCTGAAGCAGGAGGCAGCTTTGAAGGCTGGCTGCAGGAGGGCACCTATGAGGTCAAGGATGCCACCAGTGCCCAGGCGGTACTGAAAAAAATCGTTAATGCCCGCATTGATCATTTAAATTCCTTAAATGTTCCCCAGGGAAGTAAACGGGAGACAATTTTGATCAAGGCATCGATTGCCCAGGCTGAGGTTAATAGGTCTGATTATTACGGCAAAGTTGTTCGAGTGATTGAAAATCGGCTTGCAAAAGACATGACTCTGGGCATGGACACGATTAATGCTTACGGGTTTGGACTGGATGATGCCAGTCAGCTGACCAAATCACAGTTGGCAGATTCCAGCAATGCCTATAATTCCCGTGTTCATAAGGGTCTGCCTCCCACTCCCATCAGCAATCCAGGGGATGATGCTATAAAGGCAGCCATTAATCCGCCGGCAGGGAACTGGCTGTACTTTGTGACTGTCAATCTTGACACAGGAGAAACCAAGTTTACCGATAATTCCAAGACTTTCAACACTTATGTGAAGGAATATCAGCAGTGGTCTGCTGCCCACGGTGAGTAAAAATGTGTAAAATTATGCATGATTATCAAGTACCTGCTGCAGTGAAAATGTGACTTGGCAAGACGGAATCAGTTTTTCATAAGATAGACACGTCTTCTTCCGATTTGCTTCCCTTTGTCTTTGTGGATATACTAGGTGTAGTCCTTAAGATCGTATGCGATGGTGCATATGAGGGACGGAAAGGATGGCGATAGTGCCATGATTAGCATAAGGAAGCATGTGAACATGCCTGCATGGAGGCACCGGCGTCTATCCTACAGATATTCGTGATTCAAAGCTAGTATCTACATATAAGAGATTCTAAGCGGAGAACCTTGGCATGGATACAAAAATAGTCCATCGGAAGCTAGTGCAGATAATAGCAGTATTATCTGCACTAGCTTTTCTGTTTAGTTGTTGTAGTGCTTGTGGCCTTGATAGGTTTGATAAGAAGAGTTTTGAGAAGATTAATCTTAAAGAGTATCAGTATGCACTTTTCATTTCCCCTCAGTGGACAGATGATGACGGGGGTAAGATTGGTTACTTGCTGCTGATTAAACCAAATGGACAGTATCTAGTCCAGCGGCAGGGAAGTATGGATAATGGGAGTATTTCCTGGACTAAAAATAGTCTATTTTATACAGATTCGAAACGGGACTATTGGCTGTCAGATTCCAGGGCTCCGCACCGTGTTCCTTCTGAAAAGTTTTATCTTCAGGATGGGTTGGTTACTCTGGCTGATGGAGTGACACGGGTAGGCGTTTATAATGGTGGCTATAGTAACTCACAGCATACGGATTATGATGAACAGATTGTGATATCCGATACTCATTGGCAGTCGCATCGTTTTAGGTCTCATTTTCAGTATTCGCTGGTTGCAGCATGTGGGAATGATGTATATGGACTGACAACTGATGATTCGTTGACATCGAAAGTTTTTGATAAGAGTGTGGATCGTATTGTGCAGAACAAACGATTCTCTTTTAAAAAGGTAATGAAGTATACGGATCCTCTTGGTGAGTCTGGTCCGGTAACAGGTAAGGGGTCTTGTGCGAATAATCGCATCGTTTTTCTTGGTTCGCATTCGAGGGAAAGTGGGGAGAAAATTCGGCACACAGAAGTTACTAAAAAACTTCTTGCCCACCAGCAGAAAGACGAGTATGGCAAGAAAGAGATTGAGTCAATTGAAGTGATTAATGTACAGACAGGGGAGTGGAAGAGTCTTCCTCTCATCAATAAGGATCACACAACTTTTCTTTCTAATCGTTTTGGATTTGATTATTCTGTTCAAACTTATAATTCGCTGAACAAAGGGTATCTCTATTGGATACATGGGGATGGAAGGATATTGAAGACTGATATGAAGAGTGGTGTTACAACTGTTGTGAGTACAATTTTGCATAATACGAAACATAAGATCGAGGATATAGCCTTTCACCCTACGGTAATCAAGAATAGAATGGTTGTTCTTGTGGAGGATTGGACTAAGCCTGATCGTGATATCACTATTTATACCATTGATTTGAAAACAGGTACAAAAGTTTCGCAGGTAAGCATTAAAGGTTTGGAGAAAAAGATTGCAGACAATATGATACTGCGCGGTTTTGCTGTCAGACCTTAAAACTTCTCCTTTCTACACCACAAAAAGCCAACACAGGACAATCTGTTACAAGCTTTCTGGCTGTTAACGCCATAATCAGACTGGCAGAAAGAGAATAATCAAAGCTGCTGCTGAGATAAAGGGAACATAAGGAAGAGTAAGATTTTTGTTTTTCAGTACTCGTTCTCTTGCCAGCCGCTTGTGGTTATTGTGCTTCCTATAAACGCTGCGGATTGTAGACACCAGCAGGAGACCTCCCAAGCCCACCAATCCCAGCAAACCCAGGATTAACCACCAAAAAACGATGGATGTCCATCCAAACCACCCAGGAATCAGCGTCATCAGAGCTGTGGCTGTAACATCTCCCACACCCAGAGATCCAGGACGAACCAAGGCCAAAATCCATTGAACAGAGGCAGAAACCAGGGAAATTGCCACTGCTTCCATCACCCGCACCGATGGGCCAGACAGGAGAAGAAAAGCTCCTACCTGGGTGACATAGGCAAGGGCAACCAGCAGGCGGGGGACCCGGCGGCTGGCTATATCGATGCAGGAGAGGATAAGTCCTGCAATCAGCGTGGGAAGAAATATCCAATCGAATAGATAGGGCACTCCGTAATATATACCCTAGAATCCTTAAAGACACAGCGGCACAAGGCAGCTGTAAAAAATGGTGCGACAGTAGAAACATTGCAGCAGCAGGAAAGGGGCAGTTTTCATGCTGAGATGGCAGACAGCCGGGGAATCCCATGGCCAGGCTCTGGTAGCCATGATAGAGGGACTCCCGGCAGGAGTAACGATTTCAGAAGACATGATTACCCAAGCCCTGGCCCGGCGACGGCTGGGTTATGGCAGGGGAACCCGCATGCTTTTTGAACAGGATAAGCTTAGGATTCTCTCCGGTTTGCGGTGGGGGAAGACATTAGGCAGCCCTCTGGCGCTGGAAATTGCTAACAGCGAGTGGCCCAAGTGGGAGAAGGTAATGAGTCCTCTGGAGCTTGCCGCAGAAGACAGGCCAGATGCTCAGGGACGGAATGCTCCTCTGACCCGACCCCGGCCGGGACACGCTGATTTAACCGGAATGCGCAAATACGGGTTTAATGATGCCCGGCCGGTGCTCGAGAGATCTAGCGCCAGAGAAACCGCCGGGAGGGTTGCTCTGGGAGCTGTTGCAGCAGCTTTTTTGGAGCAGGCGGCAGGAATTCAGACGGTCTGCCATGTTGTTTCTCTTGGCGGTATTTATGCTAACCAGAAAAATAATCCCCGCCTAATTCCCCGCCCGGAAGATTGCGGACGGCTGGATCAGTCCCGCACCAGAACACTGGATTCTGAGGCTGAAGAAAAAATGGTTCAGGCTATTGATCAGGCAAAAAAGTCAGGAGATACCCTGGGTGGAATCGTGGAAGTCCTTGCCTACGGGGTGCCTGCGGGCCTGGGCACTTATGCCGAGGCGGACAGACGGCTGGATGGGGCTTTAGCCGGAGCCCTCATGAGCATTCAGGCGGTTAAAGGGGTAGAAATTGGCGATGGCTTTGCTGAAGCTGACCGTCCCGGCAGTCAGGCTCACGATGAGATTGTCTACGACTCCCAAGGGAAGATCAGTCGGCTCAGTAATCGGGCCGGAGGTTTAGAAGGCGGTATGTCTAATGGAGAGGTCATTCGAGTGAGAGCAGCCATGAAACCCATTCCTTCCCTTCCACGGGCCTTGCGGACAGTGGATGTTGCAACGGGACAGGCAGCCACCGCCATTAATCAGCGATCAGACACCACCGCAGTCCCAGCAGCTTCCCTCGTTGCCGAAAGCATGGTCAGACTGGTCCTGGCACAGTTTGTTCTGGAGAAATTCGGAGGGGACAGTCTGGCTGAAGTCAGAAGAAACATAGACGGATACCTCAGATCCTGGCCTCAATTTATGCAGGGATCTTATCATCAGGAGGAGTCTCATGCCTGAGCAAGAGCAGGAAGCTAGCAAGAAGTCGGATCATGATCTACCGGTTTACCGAGTCGTCCTCATTGGAATGCCCGGGGCAGGAAAAAGCAGAATTGGCTGGGAAATTTCCAAGATGCTGGGGGCAACTTTTATCGATACCGATGAAGAAATCGTTGCTCGGGAAGGACGGTCTATCAGTGACATATTTGCTCAGGATGGGCAAGAGGCATTCAGGATTATTGAGCAAACCCTTATAGATCAGCTTCTTGATCAGTCTCTGAAATCAAATAAGTCTCAAGTTCTGGCTTTAGGAGGAGGTGCTCTGACTCACCCTCAAACAGCTCAGGCTGTGGAGCATTTTGCAGCCCAGGGAGGCAGCGTGGTTTATTTGGATACGGATCCTGATGATGCCATAGAACATGCTGTTCGCCGCAAAGGGGCCCGTCCTCTCCTGGAAGATGATCCCAGGGGCACCTGGATGAAACTTTATCGGCAGCGGTCAGATCAGTATATCCGCCTATCTACGGTTCGGGTATCTACCCGGGGGAAAACTCCCCAGGGAACCGCGGCTACCGTTATGGATGCCCTCAGAGAAAAGAGAATCACGGTCAAGAACAGGGATGGGGATTATCAGGTGGTTGTTGGCAGCAACCTTTTTATGCATATTCCTCAAGTACTGAGTTCCTGGCATCCTGAACCCAATAAAATTGGTCTCATCCATACTGCTCCCACCCAGGCTCACAGTGATAAAGTCCGGGGAATTCTTAGGCAGCATGGTTATCAGGTAGTGGAAATGGTAATTCCTGATGCTGAAAAGGGAAAAACGATTCAGACCCTGTCGACTGTCTGGAAAAAGCTGGGTCTGGAGGGTTTTACTCGGTCTGATGCCCTGATTGGTCTGGGTGGAGGAGCGGCAACCGATGCTGCCGGCTTTGCTGCTGCAACCTGGATGCGGGGAATTTCGTACATTAATTGTCCGACCTCTCTTTTAGCCATGGTTGATGCCTCGGTTGGAGGCAAAACCGGCATTAATACTGCCCAAGGGAAAAATCTGGTAGGGTCTTTTTACACTCCTCGCTTGGTTTTGTCTGATGTGGAAACCCTCAAAACTTTGCCTGCCGATATTTTTACTGAAGGTCTGGGTGAGGTTGTTAAGTGCGGTTTTATAGCTGATCCAAGCCTGGTGGACATCCTGGAAAATAACGCTTCCTGGCTGAAAAACTGCATTCCAGCCACGTTGACTGAAGATCAGGTAGCTGTGGTAACTGATCTGATTGAGCGGTCGGTTAGGGTAAAAGCTGCTTATGTGGGCAAAGATTTTACTGAGCAGGGTCTCAGGGAATTCCTTAACTATGGGCATACCCTGGGTCATGTGATTGAGCTGATGGAAGGCTTTACAGTCCGCCATGGGCAGGCTGTTTCGGTTGGTATGGTTTTTGCTGCCGAGTTGGCCAGGATTGAAGGGCTGATAGATGATGATCTAGTGGATCGTCACCGCAGAGTTCTTGCTTCTTTAGGCTTGCAAACTTCCTGGCGGGTTCCTGACCCCGATAAGGTTATTGCCCTCATGCACAGGGATAAGAAGGCCCGGGGACCCCTTATGAGATTTGTTGTTCTTCATGGTTTAGGCCAGCCGGATCATCTGGATGGTCCTGATGAAAGGGATATAAGGGAAGCCCTGAGGGGAATCAGCACCAGCAGCCAGGATAGCACCAGCGTCACGATGACAGGTGTCGGGAAGACAGCGGCATGACAGGAGGAAAAGATGAGTAACAGCCAGGCAGAAAGCAGGGAAGTCAGGGAGAACCGTGACCAGTTGCTGCCGGTTATCATGGTGGTCAATGGCCCTAATTTAGGGCGGCTGGGAGTCAGAGAACCGGACATCTATGGTTCCCTGACAATGAAAGACCTAAAATCTCTCTGTCAGCGGTGGGGCAGGGATAATGGATTTCAGGTGGAGGTAGTCCAGAGCGATGATGAAACTGATCTGGTTCATTGGATGCATCAGGCTGTAGATAAGAATATACCCGTGGTCCTGAATCCAGCCGCCTTCACCCACTACAGCTATGCCTTATCTGATGCAGCCGTTCAGGTGACCAGGGCCGGCCTGCCCCTGGTGGAAGTTCATATTTCCAATCCTGCCGCTAGGGAATTCTTCCGGAAAAATTCTTTGATTTCGCCCGTTGCCACCGGTACTATCACTGGCCAAGGGCTCTATGGATATATCCTTGCCCTGGAAGCAATCCATCATATACTGTCATAGGCTGCCCTAAAGTCTGACAGAAAATCTGTCGTAATCTGGGTAGAGGGTCGGATAAAGAATTCAGCCTGATTGTTTTGTGAGCCAAGCCTGTCTCTGGTCAGGGAGGAATGATAGGGTTAAATTCCATGGTTAATGAACATGGTGATTCCCTTTCAAAACATGTAACAAAGCATATTTTTGTTACTGGTGGTGTTGTTTCCTCTCTGGGCAAAGGTCTGACAGCTTCCTCTCTAGGCCGTCTTCTGCGCAGCCGTGGTCTGCATGTTTTGCAGCAAAAGCTTGATCCCTACATCAATGTTGATCCTGGCACTATGAATCCTTTCCAGCATGGGGAAGTTTATGTAACCGAGGATGGTGCAGAGACCGACCTTGATATTGGTCACTATGAGCGTTTCCTTGATGTTTTTCTCAGCCAGCGGGCGAACGTGACTACCGGCCAGATTTATCAGAATGTTCTGCGGAAGGAACGGGCAGGAGAGTATCTGGGACAGTGCGTTCAGGTTATTCCTCATATCACAAATGAAATTAAGAGTCGGATGAGGGCCCAGGCAGAGGATGATGTGGATGTTATCATCACGGAAATTGGCGGAACCGTAGGAGATATTGAATCCCAGCCCTTCCTGGAGGCAGCCCGGGAGGTACGTCGAGAACTGGGACCTGATAACTGCATGTTCGTCCACGTGTCTTTGGTTCCTTATATTGCATCCGCACATGAGCTCAAAACTAAGCCCACCCAGCATTCAGTCATGATGCTCCGCCAGGTGGGTATTCGGCCCGATGCCCTGGTTCTGCGGTCGGACCGTCCTCTGGGAGACAATATTAAAGACAAGATTTCCCTTATGTGCGATGTGGAATCTGATGCCGTCGTCAACTGTGTGGATGTTCCCAGCATTTATGATATTCCTCACATGCTCTATGACGAGGGTCTTGATTCTTATGTAGTCCGCTGTCTGAAGCTCGACAAGGCTCATGATGTGGAATGGGGAGATTGGGCCCAACTGACAGAGCGGGTTCACCATCCTAAAGAAGAAGTTACCATTGCCATTGTGGGCAAATATATCGATTTGCCTGACGCCTATCTGTCGGTAACAGAAGCCATCAAGGCTGGCGGCTTTGGCAACTGGGCCAGGGCCAATGTCCGTTGGATTGCTGCCGATACCTGTGAAACCATGGAAGGGGCAGAACGTTATCTGAAGGATGTTGACGGGATTGTTATTCCTGGCGGCTTTGGTATTCGTGGTATTGAAGGCAAGATCGGAGCCCTGCGCTGGGCCAGAGAGCACAAGGTCCCGGCTCTGGGCCTCTGCCTGGGCCTGCAGTCCATGGTCATTGAGTACGCCCGCAATGTTATGGGTATTAAGGATGCTAATTCCTCCGAATTTGATCCCAATAGCCCCCACGCCCTCATTGCTACCATGGAAGAACAGCGCAAGTATGTGGAGGGATCAGGAGATATGGGTCACACCATGCGGTTGGGAGCTTACCCGGCTCGTCTTAAGCCTGATTCCCTGGTCGCCAGCCTTTATGGCACCACCGAGGTATCTGAACGCCACCGCCACCGGTACGAGGTCAATCTTGCTTACAAACAGCAGTTGGAAGATGCTGGTCTGGTTATTTCCGGCACCAGTCCGGACGGCGAGCTGACTGAGTTTGTAGAGCTTCCCCAGAATGTTCACCCCTTCTATGTAGGCACTCAGGCTCATCCTGAATTCAAATCCAGGCCAACTAAGCCTCATCCTCTTTTCAATGGCCTGGTCAAGGCTGCTCTGGATTTCAAAAAGAAGAGGGAAGCAGCTTACCAAGGGTAAGCTTGGTAAACTCGGTAAGCTCGGTAAGCCCGGTAAACTCGGCTGTTGGGAAGGCCCCCGGCTGACTGGGTAAATTTTACCGGACAGGCGCTTGAAGCAGCAGCCTCAGAAACGAGTTGTCAAGAGTTTTTTCATCAAATGGACAAAAAAATGCCGGAAATCTGTTTCCAAATTCCCGGCCCGTTAATGTTACTGCATCCGCTGTACCTCGTTGCGAAGCATCCGCTTGATTTTGTCGCTCATGGTTTCCCGGCTGGTGGTGCTGAAATAGATTTTAACCCGGTAGGTGGTCTTGCCGATTTTCTCCACCAGTGCGGGACGCTCGTCCTCCTGTGCGACAAGGGGAACAACACGGTCAGACGTGGCAGCGTTGTTAATGGTTCCTTTGTTATTCATAGATACTCCTTCCAAATCATCGAATGGGAGTTTACCGACTATTAGAGGCCGCTTTTCGGGTCTTGGAATACAACCACACAGGCCCCCTGTTGACACGTACCCGGAAAGCCTTGATTTATCAGGTTTTTTCCGTTTCTAAATGCGTAGAAATCGCGTATCGTTTTCGCTGCCTCGCGGCTTCCCTGCGGCGGCGCTCCCGTTTGGCGCAGTCCGGGCAGTATTTCGCCCGGTTGGAGCCGGGAAGAAACAACGCCCCGCATAAGACACAGCGTTTTCCGCTCTGTCGGTGAAATATGGCAGTTTTCAACTCCTTGTCCATCGGAAGGACGGCGGCGCGGAACCATCGGCACAGCAATGAGTAGGAAATGCTCTGAACGCAGACACATTCCTCACCATCGTCCAGCATGAGGCAGTTGCCGTTATCGTAGTTGCAGCACTCATGCACCAGCCGCCGCGCCCGGCGATACTGGTGGTAGCTCATGACAGGACTATGTTCATGCGGTTTGAGTGCTTTCAACGGTGGATCGCTTCTTTTCCTCGAAAATCGAAATATTATTGCTTATTCGTGCTGTGTATTGCATTTATCGTGCAAATAACATATACTATAGATACCAGTACGAAGGAGTTGATACTATGGCTGGGAATACAACGAATATCAGCATCCGCATAGATTCAGATTTGAAAACGCAGGCCGATGCCCTGTTCGGTGAGCTTGGCATGAATTTGACCACTGCTTTTAATATTTTTGTTCGCCAATCGCTCCGGGAGGGCGGCATTCCCTTTGACATCAAACTGGATCAGCCCAACAAGGAAACGATAGCCGCCATGCTGGAGGCGGAAAGGATTGCGAAAGACCCGTCCGTAAAGGGCTACAGCGACTTGGATGAGCTGTTCGCGGAACTTAAAAAATGAGGAAAACAAAGTACACGGTCAAGTTCACCACGCAATTTCGTAAGGATTACAAGTTGGCGATAAAGCGCGGCCTGAAAATCGAATCGCTGGAAGAGGTTGTTGCATTGCTGGCGACAGGTACGCCGCTGCCGGAGAAGAACAAAGACCATGCGCTTTCCGGTGATTGGGCCGGACATCGGGACTGCCACATTCTCCCGGACTGGCTGTTGATTTACCGCATCGAGGATGATGTGCTGGTGTTGACTTTGGCCCGAACCGGGACGCACAGCGACTTATTCGGAAAATAACGGAGTGCCGTATGGGGGAAACCTGTACGGCATTTTTTATCGTTCGGGTTCCTGCCCCCGATCTCTGGACTTCTCCGACCGTGCAAGTTCATCGGCGGTCTTGCGGATTTTCTCCACGGCCTGAATATCCGTGCGCATGGCTTTTATCTGCTGATACAGGGCGCTGTTTTGGGCGGTGAGGCGTTCCACTTCGGCCTGCCAATGCTTGGGCGTAATCTTCTCGCCGGACGCTTTCAGTTCGTTCAGATACCGCACGGCGGCGTCATACAAGGCAAGTTCCTCGCTGTGCGCGTCCTGAAACTTTTCCCGCGCTCGCGGTTTCAAAGCGGTAAGACACTGGCGAACCGGCTTGTTGTCGGAATACTGCTTCCACATGGAAAGCCGCTTGTTCAATCCGTCGATCTGGCGGGCGGCGGCGGCAATCTCGCCGCGCAGGCCGTAGTATTCCGTCTGCATAGCGGTCACTTTTACGTAAAGCTCCTGCATGGAGGAAATACTGTTTTCCTGTAAAAAGTTGAACAGGGCGGCGCTCTCTTTGAGGGCCTTAACCTTGCCGTATCGGGTGGTGGGCTGTGCTGCGGCCTGCGCCTGTTGAAGCTGCTCCCAAATGCTTGGTTTTTTCTCAGGCAGCGCGGCGGCTTGCTGCTTTGACCAGTTGTAGAGGCGGGTAATCCGGGCCTTGATTTCCTTCAAAAGCCGGTTCTGTGCGGTAATTTCCCGGTTGACAGTGCCTTTCTCGGTGACAAGGCCCCGGCGCTCCATCTGCGTGGCCGCGACGCCCATATGAACGGTGGGAATTTTCTGTACGCCCTGCCGGATATAGCTGCGGTGATCGACGCGCTGCAGCAAATTGCGAAATTCCAACATGGAGTTGGCGTAGCGCGCCCACTGCGCGCGCCATTCTTCGGCCTTGCCCGGATCGTTCCAGTCGGTGATGTTGACCCGATGACTCTTCCGGGGAGCCGGATGCGCTGGCCGCGCGCGTTGAGGTCGTATTCCTTGCGGCATTTCGCTCCCCACTCGCCGCGCTTATTAAGTGGGCGCAAAGTGAGCATGATATGCGCGTGGGGATTTCCGTCGCCCTTGTCGTGGATGGAAAAGTCCGCGCACATCCCTACGGAGACAAAAATGTCCTGCACGTATTTTCTGACGAGTCGGATTTGTGAATACTGGTCGATCTCCGCCGGAAGCGCGATTTCGATTTCGCGGGCAAGCTGGGCATTGCGGCTTTTCTCTGATTTTTCCACACTGTTCCAGAGGATGGAACGGTCGGAAAATTCCGGCGGGGCATGGGCTGGAAGAATGATTTCCGAATGGACTACACCGCCCTTTTTCATATAGTCATGCGTAATGCCGTCCCACTCGTTTGTGAGCTTTTGACCGCTGCGGTAAGCGACGGCGGCAACGGCGCTCCGGCCTTGGCTTCTCTTGATAATTTTGATGCTGCAATGGTAGATGGCCATAAGCAAAAATCCTTTCGACGGCAGGCATAAACAAAACCTCAAGCCGCGTCAGATTTTCCGCAGAAAATGTGGCGCGGTATGAGGTTACACAAGAGGTTTGGAGGGCGTAGCCCTCCATCGCGTCCGTAGGACGCAACAGCCTCGCAGAGCGCACGGCACCCGTCAGGGTGTATAAGTGCGCCCTTGTCCCAAGGGAGCTATCCCGTACCTTTGCGGGAACCCTGTTTTTCTTCAAGAAACGCCTTTACCTGTTTGCCCGTCATAGGGATGATTTCAGGAAAGACGCTTTCCAGAATAGCCCCGTGCTCGATAAGGCGATGTGTCCGCGCTTTACGCTCCGCATCGGCTTTCCGGTTCAATAGAATTTTCTGCCGGTTTTTAAGCTGGTGGATTTTCTCCCGCACAGCTTCCAGCTCCTGTTTGGATGTTGGCATATCGTTCTCAATCACTCCATCCATTTTTTCTTCTCAAAATAGCGTCTGAGATTTCTCACACCTTTTTTCACGGAATCGCAAACGCCGGTTTCGTTCACTCTCTCGGCGTGGGCAATCTCAATTTTCTTCATGCCGAGGATATAATGCGCATACACGCGCCGCGCCTGAATGGGCGGCAAATGGTCAAGAGCTTCGTACAGTTGTTCCATCGAAACCTTTTGCATAAGGATTTCTTCGGGTGACGGTTCTGTATGAAGAATGCTGTTTTCGATACCATCACCGCGATCCAGAGAATAATAGGCTTTGTGATACCATGCACGATGATTGTAATTGTCTTCCTGTCTTTTCGCTAACAAAAAGGCTGCGGCAACTTCATCCTTGACCTCAACAAAACAATCCTCATTTAGAAATGGGTAATATTTGCGCAGATTGATGATAGGCATACTGCTAACCTCCAGACAGCAAGAGAGGCAGACAGCTCGAAACTGCCTGTCCCTCTTGCGTGTATGATAGGGCAAAAGCCCTTCACCAGTTAGCCTGAAAATTATGTTTCGTAGATCAATAAACTCAAAGCTTTTCTACATTTTTTATGAACTGCCTTAATGGAATTCCAGACGGCGTATTTGGAACAGCCGCAAATGTTACCGATTTGGGTACAACTGAATCCATCCAGCGCGTAAAGAAAAAATCTTTGGCGTTGAATTTCCGTGCAGCTTTCCAGTAACGTCATAATTTCATGCAGGGTTTCCTTTCGGCAGAGCCATTCTTCCGGGGTTTCATAGTAGCTACGGCTGCACTCATGAGCGATGATGCGTTCATTAAATTCCCGTCCGTCCCAATGGCGGCGCTGCTCATGAAACAGGTTCTCGGTTTTGTGGTCGACCCGATCAAGATATTTTCCAACTTCGACGGACACTTCCACGTTTACGCTTTGTCCGTAAATTTTGATATGGACATCCATAATTTTTCCGCCCTTTCTGAATGTCTTGAAAATCCAGAAAAGGCGGCGGGAGGCGAACGGCAATGGGACAAAAAAATGCCCAATGGGAGAGCATCCCAAAGGGCAGCACGAAAGCTGTTATATTTTATATAATGCCGATTAAGGTCAGAATGGCCCCGATAAGCAATTCGGCTTTTTTTGAGGCATCAACGCCTATCGGGTAAAATCTGTTGTCCGCCGGTCACGCCCGGCCGCATGAAAGCGGCCGGATAGTCTTTATAACAATCTGAATAGACATAAAAAATCCTCCAAGCCCACGAGCTTGAAGGATTTTATAACAAGGAAAGTATCCCGCCAAACCCGTGTTTTTTTGTTTGGTGGGATTCATTAAGCAGTCATAGTTTAAAAGTTATAATTTTTTCTTTTGAAATGCAAAAGCGCTCAATATGAAGCAAATCGCGGTGGCGGAAATCGTTATCCGGATGGTGATCGTAAAATCAGCCAATAAAGTGGATTTTGCTAACATGGATGCATTCTGAGAGGCAAGGGAAATAGGGTTCCATTTTTGCAATTTTGGGAAAGCATCCAGTGCCAGCAAGACACCTAAACTCACCGCGTCAAGCAGTAATCCACCATAATTCCCAGTCGTTATTGTCCCAGCAAACAGCACAAGCGCTAACAAAAAATCTCCAAACAGCCAAAGACAGAATAAAGAGAAAGCAAGATGCGGAACCGCAAACGTGCCAAACAAATACTGCGTATATCCGCAGCAGATTAATGCGGATATAGCATATCCAGCCGTCCAATTCAAAACCGACACTAAATATTTTACAAGTATAACAGTGTTCCTCGAAAGGCCTTTGGCAAGTGGTATGATCAGTGTGCCGCGATTCATCTCTTGGGGAAGTGATGTGCCAAATATCAGGATCAAAACAATCATTCCGATTTGGCTTATGTTCTTAAAAAATTGTGCTCACGCATCGGAAGCGGTAATTTGAGGCAATTTGATCGTAATACCCGATGCGGATAAGCTTTTCAATAATTCCGGTGTCATTTTTGCCAACAGCGGACTGGTCATACCGAACAAAATCAAAATGGAGAACAAAATCAAGAGCTTGTATCCGCGCAGCTGTTCAAGAAATTCCTTTCTAAGATAAGCGGTAAAACCGTTCATTGAATCACCTCTAAAAATACATCTTCCAGCGTAGGCTCCAAAACCTCGTATTTCAGCACAGGAAGATGGCTTTGAGAAAGTAGTCCAAGCAATTCAGACCCATTTTTCTGAATATCCGTAACCTTTAAAATAATGGAATCTCCGCTTGCATCCAGTGATTTTACAAACGGAAGTGTTTTGCAAAGCCCTACCAATTCCTGCAATTTTTGTTGCTCTGTATGGATAAGAAGAGCATTTCTTTCAAAATGTCCTCTTACTTCTTCAAGCGGTCCTTGTAAAGCAATTTTCCCATCGTTTAAAATAGCAATATGGTCGCAGATGCGTTCCACATCAGATAAAATGTGAGTAGAAAATAAAATGGACGTTTCATTCCCCGCAGCGGATAAAATATCCAATATTTCCTTACGCCCCACAGGATCGAGGGCCGAAGTGGGCTCATCGCAAATGAGTAAAGCGGGATTTCCAAGCAGAGCTTGGGCAATGCCGAGCCGCTGCTTCATTCCTCTGGAAAATCCTCTGATTTTCCTGCTTTCATCTTCAAGACCTACCATTGACAACAATTCTTTCGCACGTCCTTGAATTTTTGTCCTTGAAAGTCCAGCAATCCTTCCGCAGAACAATAGATACTCAAGAGGCCGCATATAGCCGTAAAACTCCGGTACATCCGGCAAATAACCAATGTACTGATTGGTTTCCGTATTACCATACTTCACTCGTTTGCCGGATACGGTTATTTCCCCAGCATCCGGTCTGAGAAATCCAAGAATCAATTTCATAGTTGTCGTTTTTCCCGCGCCGTTTTTACCAATCAGCCCGAATATACTGTGTTTTGGTATGCCGAATTTCAGATCTTGAAGTACGGCTCAATCGCCGAATTTTTTCGATACCCCCTCAAGTTGAAGTATCTCCATCAGTCATCGCCCTTTCCAATGGTGAAGTACAGGATAGGCCCGATGATTTCAACAACAAGAACAATAATGACCCAGAAGATCCGGTTTCCGAAACGATAGTTCTTGTGCCGAAGCACATGAATTAACGCCGTGACCGCGAGGGCCAATTCTATGATCGCCACCGGAATTAAAAACGGTAGATACGTCATCATGTCTTTCATTTCGTGTTTTCCTCCCAATGATTCAAACGGTTCACGATTTGCTGAAACCGTTTGTCTTCATGCAGCGTTTGAAATGCAGGGTTTTGTGCAATGGTCGAGGCGATGTCTTTGCGAACGAGCGTCTCACTGCGCGGCATGTGTGTCCCAAGATTCAGAGAAGCAAAAAAAGGTTCCAATCGATCGAAAAAATCATTACCTTTTAATGTTAGAGGAAAGACATTTTTTCGGGTCGCTAGGTCGGTATACGCTTCCAGCAGATTCAACGCCTGATCGTTTTTGCCGATAGAATGATAGGCACTTGCGGCTATCAGATAAAATGAAAAGTAGGACGAGGGATGAAGCTGCTCAAGATCAAATACTTTTCCGAAATCCAGCGCTTTTTTCAGGCAGGCGTCCATTTTCACCGGATCATCCGCATACAAATCGATCATATCCGGGAAGGTCCCAAACAAAGCCAAAACATTTTGATATAACTGTTTTTGCAGTACATCTTTAGCCTTTTCGGTATCTCCTTTCATCGCGTATGCCTTAGCAAGAAGCTGCTCTATCGTAACAGGGCTTTCTTTAATTCCTTCCAGCAAATCAATTGCGTCAACGGGCCGCTGTAATACCAGAAAACAATATGCCCGCATGGAAAGTGCTGATTGGGCAAGCGACGCGTCATGACTTTCTTGTTCCACTCGTTCCAAAAGCGCTGAAGCTTCTTCATAAATTGAGGACGTTTTCGTGGGATCGCCTGCTTGCTGTGCATGATTAACAAGAAGCTCACTCATTGCAAACAGCAGATCCCAACAAGAATAATATTTTTTTATGATCTCTTTGCACCTTTGATACACTGGGTCGAATGGCTCCGTGGCAAATGCGTCGGCAAGTTCAATATATAGTTTTTTGATATCCTCGGCGGTCATTTGCGGCTGATACCCTAACAAGTCGTCTACGGTTTTATCAAAATAGGATGCGATGATCGGAAGTAGCAAAATGTCGGGGTAGCTTTGCCCAGATTCCCATTTTGAAACGGCGGGTTTGGATACGCCGAGATACTCTGCAAGTTCTTCCTGTGTAATTCCTTTTTCCCTTCTTAACTGAGAAATATTACGGCCTATTTGAATGCTTTGCATTAGAATCCCTCGCTTTCATACACATAGTATAGGCCACGAAAAATGCTGCGACAAGCGACTTGTAGTTAATAATCATAAAAATAATTAACCAATGGTTAACTTGCAGTGTGCACGTTGATCGCTTTTTCAGATCGCGACAGGATATACTGGTGAAATGCCCTTTTGCGGCTCTGCTTTCGGTAGATTATTAACGGGAGTAAATACCCCCTTTGCTATGTCCTCGGTACGCAGGACCAATTTTTTTGCCTCAATCTCAGCTTTTTTCGCTGCCGTGACTTTATTCTCGTACTCCCGTTGCTTGCCGTTTGCCTTGCGCCGCAGATAGTTCCGGTGCAGCCTGTCCCGGCGTTCCTCCTTCTTACGCAGTGCATCCTGTTCCTCCGGGGTCAAGCTGATTTCCCCAAAGTGAGGCGGCACATATTTCCCCACAAAATTGAAGTAGATTTCCACTTCCTGCGTGGTGTCCTGACTGCCCTTGCGGCCTCGCTCATGGACAACGATTTTCTCCACAAATTCATTGAGCATGGTGGTGGTCAAAGAATCGAATTTTTCGTACTTATCGATCAGGGCAATAAACTTTTCTGTGGATTGCTGCTTGCGCTCGTAACCGGAAACGGTCTGCTCCAGTTCTTCAATCTCGCCGGAAAGCTCATCCTGCTCATCGGCGTACCGTGCGTCGAGGGTGGCAAAACGTGCATCCGGCAGTTTGCCAAGAATTTTATCCTCATAGATCTGGCACAAAAGCTTTTCCAACTCGTCAGAGCGCTTCTTTGCCTCCGCCAACCGCTTCTTTTTCTGCGCGATACCGTTGGACTGTTGGGAACTTTGAGCGTCCTTTACCGTCTGGATAAATTCGGCCCGGTCATTCTTGGAATACGCCGCGATAGCACGGAGCGTATCGGCAATCAAGGTCATGACCACATCGGCGTTTATACGGTGCTGGGTGGGGCAGAGCGTACCTACGGGGACTTTGCTGTACTGCGAGCAAGTATACTGCGGGATGCGTTTGCCGTTGTTGGTGCGGTGGACGTACATTTTGCCGCCGCAGTCGGCGCAATATATCAGGCCGGTAAGCGGATGCGTCTCACCCCAGCCGTCCGGGTAGCGCCGGACATTGCCCCGGATGCGCTGCACATTATCAAAGGTTTCCTGATCGATAATGGCTTCATGAGTGTTCTCGAATATCGTCCATTCGGTTTCATCCACATAGTGGCTTTTCTTGTCCTTAAAGTGCTTGCGGGTCTTGAAATTGACCGTGTGGCCGAGATATTCCCGTTTTTTGAGAATGTTCACGACGGTGGAAGAACCCCAACCGTAAATATCCTTGAAAGCCTTGTTTTTGTTCACGCCCTCGCCGTGCCGCGCCAAATGGATGGCGGGGATTTCCACCTTGTCGGCGGTTAACTGCTGGGCAATCTGATACGGGCCGTGGCCGTCCATCGTCATGGCAAAGATGCGGCGCACGACGGCGGCGGCTTCCTCGTCCACGATCCAGCGCTCCCGCTTTTCATCTGCCCATAAGTACCCGTAAATGACCGTGCCGGTCAGGTGCTTTCCGGTCATGCCTTTGGCCTTGAAAACAGATTTGATTTTCCGGCTGGTATCCCGAACGAAAAATTCGTTCATGATGTTCCGGAAGGGAGTAAAATCGTCATCGTCTTTGGCACTGTCCACGCCGTCGTTGACGGCAATCAGCCGAACGTTTTTCTGCCGCAGAATCTCCATAATCTGGCCGACTTTGAGATAATCACGCCCCAAGCGGCTCATGTCTTTCACGATGACAGCTTCTACACGCCCTGCCTCGACTTCCTCCATCATGGCCGTAAATCCGGGGCGGTCAAACCGAGTGCCGCTTATGCCATCATCGGTAAAATGGGTCGGGCGCGGAAAGCCGTTTCTGCGGGCGTATTCCTCCAGCATCTGCTTCTGGTGGGATATGCTGTTGCTCTCACCTTGTAGCTCGTCGTCGCGGGAAAGCCGTTCATATAACGGGGTGATTTTTCCGTTTCCCATGCTTGCGTCCTCCTATATGTAAAATGCTCTAAGTATTCTCATTAACCATGACAAAAATCATGATAAATAAGCCTCTTAGAGCATATAACACCAGGCGCCTTCTGCTTTTCTGTGAGGAAAATGACTTTCCTACCTCTTCCCTTTACGGCTAAGAGGGTTTAGGATGGTACAGTACACAAGAACGGGGAGGTATCCGTGACAGTAACGGATAAAACGCAGCAGGATTCATCTGATGTTGAGATGAATCAGTATGTTGCGGACCGCGCGAACGTCAATGAGGAGAAGCTCAAACAGGATGACGAAATTATCGCGCAGTTTGGTGACTACACCTATGGCTGGCATGATTCCGATGCAGCTGGTCAGGCGGCAAAAAAAGGAATAGATGAGCAGGTAGTTCGGGACATTTCCGCTGACAAGTCAGAGCCTGACTGGATGCTTGATTTCAGGCTGCAGGGCTACCAGGCTTTTCTGGACAAGCCAATGCCTAAATGGGGAGTAGATCTGTCAGGCTTTAATGCTGATGACTTCAAGTATTACGTCAAACCCATCGATAAGCCAGTCAATTCTTGGGATGAACTTCCCACCGATATCCGCACCACCTATGATCGTTTGGGGATCCCGGAAGCAGAAAAGAAGCGTCTGGTTTCCGGTGTTGCTGCCCAGTATGAGTCGGAGGTTATTTATAATTCCATACGGGAGGATCTAAAAAAGCAGGGAGTTATTTTTGTTGACACCGATGCTGCCGTGCGAGATTACCCTGATTTGGTTAGGAAGTATTTTGCCACTGTTATTCCCCCTGATGACAACAAATTTGCCGCTTTGAACACGGCAGCCTGGTCGGGCGGATCCTTTGTTTATGTACCCAAGGGGGTTCATGTAGATATTCCCTTACAGGCATACTTCCGCATCAATACTCCGGCTATGGGTCAGTTTGAGCGAACCCTGATTATTGCCGATGAAGGTTCTTACGTTCATTATGTGGAGGGGTGCACGGCTCCTGTCTATTCCCAGGACTCTCTGCACGCAGCTAACGTGGAAATTATTGTGGAGAAGAATGCCCGGGTTCGCTATACTACGGTGCAGAACTGGTCTAATAATGTCTATAATTTGGTAACTCAGAGGGCTTATGTTAAAGAAGGGGGAACCATGGAGTGGGTCGATGGAAACATTGGCTCTAAAGCAACCATGAAATACCCTGCCTGCATTTTGGCTGAGCCCTATGCCAAGGCAGAGACCCTGTCCCTGGGTTTTGCAGGCCGAGGACAGTACCAGGATACTGGTGCCAAGATGATTCATCTGGCCCCCCACACCTCCTCAACCATTGTAGCCAAGTCTATTTCCCGTGGGGGAGGCCGATCTGCATACAGGGGTCTGGTAAAAATTATCGATGGTGCATACGGGTCCAGTTCCAATGTGGTCTGTGATGCCCTTCTGGTGGATGATTTTTCCCGCTCCGATACTTATCCGCATGTAGACGTGAGAGAAGATGACGTTTCTATGGCTCATGAGGCTACTGTTTCCAAGGTTTCCGAGGATCAGCTCTTTTACCTGATGAGCAGGGGAGTGGAAGAAAAAGAAGCTATGGGCATGATCGTCAGAGGTTTTGTCGAGCCTATTTCCCGGGAGCTCCCCATGGAATATGCCCTGGAACTTAACCGACTTGTAGAGTTGCAAATGGAAGGATCTGTAGGCTGATGACAGAAAGTACAGTAGATTATTCATCACCGGCGTCTCCGGTAAAAAATCAGGAGATATCTTTTCCACAGGCAGATCCCACTGACCCTTATGCTATTCCGGCAGCCATGCCCTCCAGCGCAGATAAGGAGCCGCGATCCTTCAACCCTGACGATTTCCCTCTGCCAACCCGTAAGCAGGACGACTGGCGTTTTACTCCCCTTGACAGGATGGAGGAGTTTTTCTCTGTTTTCCATCCGTCTGGGAAAACTGAACTGTCACTGACTACGGTGGATGGCAGTCCCGTTCCAGCCGGGGTAGCCGATTTAAGACAGACTACCACCTCTGATCCTCAGGTGGGCACTGTTTTGCTTCCCAGTGATCGGGCTGCTGCTGTTCAGTGGATCAGCTCCAGAGATCATGCGTATGTCCTTACTCTTCGGGGTACCTGGACTACCCCCCTGGTTTTGAAAATTCAGGGCAAGTCCTTGGATATGGATGCCTTCCAGCTGTCCATTATTGCTGCGCCTGAATCCAGGGGAGATCTGGTCATTGAGCACCAGGGCGATGCTCGTCTGGCTGAAGGGATTGAAATTTCTACTGGAGCCAATTCTCATGTCTGCATAGCCTCCATTCAAGAGTGGTCCCCAGCCAGCAAACATGTGGGCAATCACCGAATTCACCTTGGGCAGGGAGCAAGCCTCCGCCACTGCGTGGTGACCTTGGGAGCTGATGTGGCCAGGATTCGCATAGACCAGGATTTTGATGGACCCGAAGGTGACATCAACATGCTGGGCATCTATTTTGTAGAACCAGGTGAACACATGGAGCACAGAACCATGGTGGTGCACAATCAGCCTGACTGCAAGTCCAGAGTTATCTATAAGGGAGCTTTGGAGGGAAAACAAGCCCATTCCACCTGGGTGGGTAATGCTCTTATTCAGCCGACCGCTCCCGGAACTGACTCTTATGAACTCAACCGGAACTTAGTTTTGATTCCCGGGGCTGTGGCGGATTCTGAGCCCAACCTGGAAATTGAAAACGGAAATATTGTTGGGGCCGGTCATGCAAGCTCAGTAGGCCGTTTTGATGATGAGGAGCTCTTTTACCTTCAATCCAGGGGAGTGCCTGAGGCTGAAGCACGCAAACTGGTAGTGCGGGGATTCTTCGGCCAGCTGATAGAAGAAATTGGCATTCCCTCCATTGCTGCCCATCTCATGGATGCAGTCAATCGTCGTCTGGATGCTGCCGGACCTGCTAATCAAGGAATATCAGAAACCACTACTTTTCTCAGCGAGGAATAAATACTATGTCGACATTGGAAATTAAAGATCTCTATGCGTCCGTTGAAACCAAGGAGGGACGCAAACAAATTCTTAAAGGTGTTAATCTGACCCTGAATTCTAACGAAACTCACGCCATTATGGGGCCCAATGGTTCGGGTAAATCTACCTTGGCTTACACTTTGGCCGGGCATCCTAAATACATGGTTGATGAGGGACAGGCCTTGCTGGATGGCCAGGATTTGCTAAAAATGACCCCTGACGAGCGTGCTCAGGCAGGTCTCTTCCTGGCTATGCAGTATCCAGTGGAAGTACCGGGAGTATCTATGACCAACTTCCTGCGCACTGCAAAAACTGCTGTGGATGGTCGGGCTCCTGCTATTCGTCAATGGTCTAAGGACTTGGCAGAAGCCATGAAAAATCTGCGGATGGACCCTAAATTTGCTCAAAGGTCAGTAAATGAAGGCTTCTCCGGTGGTGAGAAAAAGCGGGCTGAAGTTTTGCAGCTGGAACTGCTTAAGCCTAAGTTTGCTATTATGGACGAGACTGATTCTGGTCTGGATGTGGATGCCTTACGAATCGTGTCTGAGGGGGTTAACCGGGCGAAGGCTGCCACAGGTCTGGGCATTATGCTGATTACCCATTACACCAGAATTTTGAAGTATATTAAACCCGATATTGTTCACGTCTTCGCCCAGGGCAAGGTCGTGGAAACAGCTGGTCCTGAGCTTGCTGACCAGCTGGAAGAAAGCGGTTATGATCGTTTTCTTCCCGAAGGGGCAGATTCTGAGTCGGCACGTGCCTAGGAAGGGAAAGATGACAGCTATTAGCATTGACTCAATTCGGGACCAGTTTCCCATTCTCGCCCGTAAGGTTCACGGATATCCTTTGGTTTACCTGGATTCAGCAGCAACCGCCCAAAAGCCTCAGGCTGTTATAGATGCTGAATCTGACTTCTATCGAACCATTAATGCCGGGGTTCACCGCGGTGCTCATGCGTTGGCCGCCGAAAGCACAGAGGCCTATGAGGCTGCCCGGGGCGATATTGCCAGACTGGTTGGTGCCAACAGCCAGCCTGGACAGGAAGAAATAGTGGTCACTTCAGGTGCAACGGCTGGTTTGAATCTTTTGGCTACAGCTTTTGGAAATGCCAGCCTGGACCGGTCAAACAAGCCGGCTTCCCGTTTCGCCCTCCACCCGGGTGACAATATTGTGGTCACCAGGGCGGAGCATCATTCTGTCCTCCTGCCTTTTCAGGAGTTGGCAAAACGAACCGGGGCCAGTTTGACCTGGTTGGATTTGACAGAGGACGGACGGATTCGCACCGATGATCACATGCTGGAGTCAGTTATAACTGACAGAACAAAAATAGTTGCTTTTACATATGTATCAAATGTGACAGGGGCTATTACTGACGTTGAGCCTATTGTCAGGCGGGCTCATCAGGTGGGAGCTCTGACTATTCTGGATGCCTGCCAGGCGGTTCCTCACTTTGCTCTTGATGTGCATGCCCTTCAGGTAGATTTTGCTGCTTTCAGCGCTCATAAAATGTATGGTCCCACAGGAGCCGGCTTCCTCTATGGGAAACGGGAACTACTGGAAGCCCTGCCCCCTGCCAGTTTCGGCGGATCAATGGTGGAACTAGCCTGGATGAATAAACCGGCTCGATACATGGACCCTCCTGCTCGCTTTGAAGCTGGAACCCAGCCTGTAGCACAGGTAGTAGGGGCCGGGGCTGCAGCCCGATGGATGCAGGAGATTGGTCTTGACACTTTTGAAGCTCATGAAAAAAAGTTGACACACCGTCTGCTCCAGCTGTCTTCTATTGATTCTGTGCGAATTTTGGGACCGGTAACAGAAGAAAATCGCATTGCTACTGTGTCATTTGAAGTAGAAGGAGTCCACCCTCACGATGTGGGGCAGTTTATCGATTCCCAGGGGATAGCTATTAGGGTAGGCCATCACTGTGCTCAGCCCGTACATAGACATTTCGGTCTCTATGCTTCCAATCGGGCATCGGTGGGAATCTACAACACTCTAGCTGATGTAGATGCTCTTCTTGACGCAGTCAGCCGTGTGCGGAAATTCTTCCATGCCTAGAATTTTTGACTTATAGTTCAGAAAACGGGCACAAGAAACGACCTTGGCGCTGATAGAATAAAAGTCGTCGTGCATAGAATGGGTAAGGAAGCAGACTGTGGATAATTTTGGTTTAAGTAGTGACGATTTAGAGCTCATGTATCAGGAAGTTATTCTGGAAGCTTCTAAAAATCCTCATGGGAAAGCTCATTTCGCAGATGATATCACCTCAGCAGATTCAGAGGACCAGGCCGGGGAATCTTCCTTGAGCGGATCCAGTACAACCCTGCAGGCCAGTCATGAATATTGTGTTCCAGCTCAGTCCCACCAGTTTAATCCCACCTGCGGGGATGAAGTAACGGTCAGGGTTGAACTTTCCGATGGATCTGACGGCAAGCCGATCAGAATTGAGAGTCTTGCCTGGGATGGGCAGGGCTGTTCCATTTCACAAGCCAGTCTGTCTATTATGTATGATTTGGTTCGCGGAAAAACTGTCGACCAGGCAATGGAATTGGATAAAACTTTTCATCAATTGATGAATTCCCGGGGCAGGGGATTGGACGATGAGGCTGCTGCTGATTCTTTGGAAGATGCCATTGTTTTTCAGGGAGCTTCTCAATACCCCATGAGAATCAAATGCGCCCTCCTGGGCTGGGAGGGACTGAAAGATTCCATGGCAAATGCCCTGGTTCAGATTGAACAGACAGCATCCGTTAACGGTTCTCACAGCAGTTCTCAGCATTAAGGAGGCGACAGGTATGACAGAAGAAACTTCTCAGAAATCTCAGAAAAATCATATATCTCAGGAGACTCAGACAGCGTCAGCTGGTGACGGTCAGACGGCCAGGCAGCCTGTGGAAACCGAATACCAGGGGATTACCATTACCTCGCTTGATGACATAGGCAGGGCAACGGCTGAAGATATCAGGCAGGCCCTTCATCAGGTGATGGATCCGGAACTGGGCATTGATGTCATTGATCTGGGCCTGGTCTATGGGATTGAAATTGACTACCTGGGCCGCTGCATCATTACCATGACTTTGACAACCCCGGCCTGCCCTCTGACTGATCTGATAGAAGATGAATGCGCCAGCGCCCTGGCCGGCCTGGTGGAAGAGTTTCGGGTTGACTGGACCTGGACTCCTCCTTGGAATATCGATATGATTACTCCGGAAGGTGCCGAACAGTTGGCAGCCCTGGGGTTTAACGTCAATAATCTGCCTCGGGCTTACGCCTGAGAGCTCCTGCCATGGATCGCTGCTGATATTGTGACGGTGGAGGAAGACACATGTCTCGAAATTTAGTTCTTTTGGACCTGGATGGAACACTTACCAAGTCAGATCCGGGGATTCTTACTGCTGTCCGCTACGCCTACAGAGTTTTGAATACACCAATTCCCACTTCTGAGGAACTGGAGACTTTCATTGGGCCGCCCCTGATTGATTCTTTCCTCCTGCATGGTTTTCCTCAGCGGCAGCAGGCACTGGAAGCTGTGGACACCTATCGTCATGCCTATATGGGAGAGGCCATGTTTGATGATCCTCATCATCCCGGTCAGAAAATTCCCGCTATGTATCTGGCTGATGTTTATCAGGGAGTTTTTCAGGCTCTGACTGACCTGCATCAGGCTGGATATCAGCTGGCCATTGCCACCTGCAAACCGGAACCTCAGACTTTCAAAATCTGCGATTATTTTCATATTGGTTCTTATTGTGATGGTGTCTATGGGGCTAGTCTAGACACCAGCCGGATTCATAAGGATCAGGTCATTGCCTACGCTTTTCAGGGAATGGGTTTCAATCCTGACCGGGGAGATCGGGCCATTATGGTTGGAGATCGATGGACTGACATTGACGGCGGGCATGCCCAGGGTCTGACTACTGTGGGTGTTTCCTGGGGCTACGCTCATCCGGGAGAGCTGGCTGAGCATGGGGCAGAAATTATTATTGACAAGGTATCAGATTTGCCTTCGGCTGTTGAGCAGTCTTTTCATGGGTCAGGCCGGTAAGGGTGCTGATGACTGCTAGCACTCAGCAGCACCCAGCACTGGCAGCACTCAGTACTCGTTAAAAGGTAGGCATTAAAGGGTCAAGGTATAAAAGACCGAAGATTAAAAGGGCCAGAAGGAAGAGCTCTCTGCCTTTCCTCCCGGCCTTGTCGTTTGATAGTTTTTCTTTTTTAGGCTTCCACTACCGTCCCCTTAGGAACAACGGTAATCCCTTCGGGAGTAACGGTCATACCCCTGTCCAGATCTTTCTGACGGTTAACCCCTATGGTGGCATGTTCTTTAACGACTACATCCTTGTCGAGGATGGCCTTCTCAATCCGGGAGTAGCGCTGAATATCGCACCTATCCATAATGACCGAATCGTTCACCTGAGCCCAGGAATGAACACGGACGCTGCGAGAAATAACAGAATGATTGACCTCGCCGCCGGAAATAATGACCCCAGGGCAAACCATGGACTCTACAGCATGTCCCATACGGCCTGAATTAGCGTGGACAAACTTGGCCGGAGGCAGGGATCCTACGTTGCTGTAAATTGGCCATTCCATGTTGTACAGGTCAAACTCAGGAACATGGGCAATCAGGTCCATGTGAGCATCGTAGAACTGCTTGAGAGTACCTACATCACGCCAATAGTCGCGATCCTGGCTGTTTGAGCCAGGCACATCGTTGTCGTGGAAATCATACACACCTGCTTGACGACGGGCGGCAAAATAAGGGGCAATATTGGTTCCCATATCGTGCTTGGATTGCGGATCCTCTGCATCCAGCTTCAGGGCTTCAAAGAGGGCATCGGTATTAGCCACATAATTGCCCATCGAAGCCAGCATCAGATCTGGTGCATCAGGCAAACCCTGAGCAGTAGCCGGTTTTTCTTCGAAATTAGTGATCATCTTGCGGTTATTGGGGTCTGTGTTGATTACCCCAAACTGGTCAGACTGAGAAACGGGCTGCCTGATAGCTGCTACCGTGAACTCTGCTCCGGTATCAATATGAGATTGAACCATTTGCCGGTAGTCCATCCGATAGACATGATCGGCCCCCAGGATGACCACAATATCGGGGCGTACATCCTCAATAATATTAATAGTCTGTGCAATGGCGTCGGCGCTTCCCAGATACCAGCGCTTACCCAGCCGCTGCTGGGCAGGTACAGTGGATACATAATTGTTGAGCAGGGAGGAGAAATGCCACATCTTCGAGATGTGCCGGTCAAGAGAATGAGACTTATATTGAGTCAGAACAATAATCTGCCGATATTTTGAGTTGACCAAATTACTCAGTGGAAAATCGATGAGTCGATACATGCCTCCAAAAGGAACAGCCGGCTTGGCCCGTTCCTTAGTCAAGGGCATCAAACGGGTTCCTTCGCCCCCTGCTAGAACAATGGATAGAATCTTTGGGTTCTTTTTTGCCATATTTCCCTCCAATATGAGCTTCTTCGCCTGAAATTGGTACTTCTATTGTGGCACAAAAAAATTTTCGGCGTGTCGAAGAAGGAAAAATTTCGGAAAAAGAGAAAAATAAGTGAAAAAGGGACAAGTCGATAATCTCAGATTATGGACTTGTGGTAGTCAGACAATGACCTTGTTGGGAGGTGGTTCCTGTACCCTGAAAGCGACTTTTTATAGGACCCATAGATGCATAAGGAGAGATATGGCCTTGACTAAGATATGGAAACTTCACGGAGACGGCAAGCATATAGCACCGGGAGAGGTTATTGAACCAGAAGAACGATTGACCTGGGTTAGGACAGCAGGGATTGGTGCTCAGCATGTTATTGCTATGTTTGGGGCAACTTTCCTGGTTCCTATCCTGACAGGATTTGATCCCTCGACAACGCTTTTCTTTACTGCTCTGTCAACGGCTCTCTTCCTTTTAATTAACAACAATAAGCTACCTAGTTATCTGGGTAGCTCTTTTGCTTTTATCGCTCCTATTGGAGCTGTCACAGCTGCTCATCATGGTTTGGAAGGCTTCCAGCTGGCTTCCTTCGGCATTCTCTGCACCGGTCTAGCCCTGGCCCTGATTGGCCTGATTGTTCATTTTGTAGGATCCAGGTGGATTGATATTGTCATGCCTCCCGTGGTCAACGGAGCTATTGTGGCTATTATAGGTTTCAATCTGGCTCCCAGTGCCTGGAATAATTTCAAGACAGATCCTATTACTGCCCTGGTAACCCTTTTGGCGGTCATGCTCATTTCTGTTCTTTTTAAGGGTCTGATTGGACGACTCAATATTTTGCTTGGCGTGATTGTTGGCTATATTGTTGCCTGCTTCCGGCATAAGGTGAAGTTTGCTGCCATCAGTCAGGCTGCCTGGTTTGGCCTGCCAACTTTCCACACTCCCAAGGCAAATTTAAACATTCTGAGCATGTTTCTGCCTGTTGTTTTAGTTCTGATTGCCGAGAATATTGGACACGTTAAGTCTGTCTCCCTCATGACCGGACGCAATTATGATGACCGCATTGGCCGTTCCCTCTTTGCCGATGGTCTGGGTACTGTTTTCGCCGGATTGGGAGGAGGCTCCGGTACCACAACCTATGCTGAGAATATTGGAGTTATGGCTGCGACCAAGGTCTATTCAACCGCTGCTTATTGGTTTGCTGCTTTCTTTGCCCTGATCCTGAGTCTGTGCCCCAAGTTTGGTGCCATGATTAATACCATTCCAGCCGGAGTTTTGGGGGGAGTAACCACTCTCCTCTATGGCATGATAGGCATGCTGGGTATTCGTATCTGGGTGGAAAACAGGGTTGATTTTGCTAAACCGGTAAATATGACTGTCGGCGCTGTCACCATGATTATTGGTATTGCTGATTTTACTTTTGCCATTCAAGGGGTAAGCTTCAATGGTATTGCTATCGGGTCCCTTACTGCTCTGGCTGCTTATCATCTTCTCAAGCTTTTGGGCAGGCTGACCGGTGTCATAACTGACAACTCAGATTACATCACAAGTAAAGAAACTGACCCGGCTGCCTTGTCGGGGACTCTGTCTCAGGAAAATCTGGCTCAGAAAGAAAGTCAGACTGACTGACGGCCCTGTGATAGCCATCTAGACCACAGACACGGCTTTTTCCTGTTGGGGAAGTGTCCGTGCTAAGATAGCCAACTGTTGCGAAAGCATCGTCCGGGTGGCGGAATGGTAGACGCGCTAGCTTGAGGTGCTAGTGCCCATTTTTGAACGGGCGTACGGGTTCAACTCCCGTTCCGGACACCACAAACCTCTTGATTCTCACCAATCAAGAGGTTTTTTGGTAACTAAGTCTGCGTCAATTGGCAGTAATCAAACGTCAATGACTACAACTCAATAATCTCGCTAATTTCGGCTTTGTTTTCTTTCCCCTTAGGATTGGAAAGCAGAAGTCGGCAGGATGGACTCGATGACAATAATTCCGGTTGATTCCCTGGATGATGACCGCCTGGCGGCCTATACCCGACTGACTGAGGTTCAGTTGCGCAACCGTTTAGAGCCCGACAAAGGGATCTTCATTGCAGAGAGTCCTAAAGTCATAGACAGAGCCCTGGCTGCCGGAGTTCAGCCCCTGTCCTTTTTGGTTGAGGGATCATGGCTGGATTCTATGAAAGACCTTTTCTCTGCTGCAGAAAAAAGATGGGGATATGATATTCCTGTCTTCGTGGCTGGTTTCGATCTGCTTCATAAGATTACCGGCTATCGGCTTCATCGAGGGGCTCTCAGCGCTATGCGCCGCTGGAAACTGCCGACAGTTGAAGATATCTGCAGGGATGCCCACCGAGTAGCAGTTCTGGAAAATATTGTAGATTATACCAATGTTGGTGCTATTATGCGGTCAGCAGCGGCCTTGAACGTGGATGCTGTTCTCTTGACACCCTCCTGTGCTGATCCTCTTTACCGGCGGGCAGCCCGAGTTTCTATGGGAACTGTTTTTCAGGTGCCCTGGACCCGGATTGGGGGTGATAACCCTCACGCCTGGCCTCAGCCATCGATTCATCAGCTGACTGACTTGGGATTCACCACAGTATCCATGGCTTTGACTGATGACTCCATCAGTCTTGACCAGCTGGTCAGCAGAAAGATTGATCGACTGGCCCTGATTTTTGGCACTGAGGGTGACGGATTGAGCAGGCGGACTTTGGCTGCGGCAGATCTGACCGTTAAAATCCCTATGAGCCATCAGGTAGATTCCCTGAATGTGGCAGCATCCAGTGCTGTTGCTTTTTATGCAACTATGACAGGAAGGAAATAAGCTATGACAGCCCCGCTTTTCCTGATTCAGCCGCATGATTTGACAGCTGCCTCTGCAAATCAGCTTTTTCAGCTCCCTCCCTCGGCACGGCAGCATGCGTTTAAAGCCATGCGTCTGAGCAAGGATGATCTTCTTGAAATCAGCGATGGGGCCGGGAATCGTCTGAGAGCACAGGTAGTTAATCCTCAGGAGGGCACGGTGAGGATTGTGTCTGAACAGTATGAGCCTCAGCCTTCTATAAAACTTGGCCTGGTCCAGGCCCTCGCCAAATCCGACCGGGATGAGCAGGCTATTGAAATGGCTACGGAAATTGGGGTAGATTTTATTTTGCCCTGGCAGGCTGACCGCAGT
The DNA here is from genome assembly GCF_001042695.1 of Scardovia inopinata JCM 12537. Taxonomy (NCBI): domain Bacteria; kingdom Bacillati; phylum Actinomycetota; class Actinomycetes; order Bifidobacteriales; family Bifidobacteriaceae; genus Scardovia; species Scardovia inopinata. The sequence continues at coordinate 783,549 of NZ_AP012334.1, forward strand.
ATTGTTCAATGGAAAGGTCCCAAAGCAGCCAGAGGACTGCGCAAGTGGCAAGACCAGCTGATTATGGCGACAGAGCAGTCTCGCCGGTCCAGGATTCCCCGTCTGAATCCCCTGGTGGCATCGTCTGGTTTGGAAGAATGGATCAGGAAAGAGGTCGATGCCGGCTCCCAGGTTCTGCTGCTCCACCAGGATGCAGACTTGTCGTGGAGTCAGGTTTCACTGCCGGAAACAAGCCCTATGATTTCTGTGATCGTTGGCCCCGAAGGAGGAATCAGCGATAAGGAAGTTGAAGCTTTCGCTGCCGCAGGAGCCAAGCCGGTTCTCTTGGGCCACACTATTCTTCGGGCTTCCAGCGCCGGTCCGGTAGCCCTGGCCCTTTTATCCGGAGCTCTCGGCAGGTTTTAGTGTAGAATAAGCCACAAGGAGCGTGTCATCATGACAGAAAATATACAGGACAAGAAAGAGACCAGAGGACAGGTTAATTCAGCAGACAGTCAGGAAGATTGCCTTTTTTGCAAGATTATTGCTGGTCAGGTTCCCAGCAGGGCAATTTATGAGAATGAAACAACGTATGCCTTTGCTGATATTAACCCTAAGGCTAAAGTTCATGTGCTGGTAGTATCGAAAAAGCATTATCGGAATGTTTATGAATTAGCTCAAGCCAATCCTGCCGAGCTGGTAGATATGATCAACGTTGCCCAGACCATTGCTGATAAGGAATATCACGGTCATTTTCGGCTTGAATTCAATACAGGTGAAGACGCAGGTCAGTCTGTTTTCCATGTTCATGCCCATGTTCTCACCGGCGAAAAATTGGAGGAGTAAATTTTCTGCATGGCTTCTACCACACGAACCATTGTTATTCCGCAGGAACTGAATCCTGTCACCGTTTTTGGCCCCCAGGATGATGTTATCCGTTTGGTGGAGAAAGCTTATCCTGATTTGTCCATAGCTGTCAGAGGAAACAGGGTAGCCATAGTTTCCACTTCTGTCAAAACTGAAAGTCAGGCTGCAGAAGCTGAGGCCTTTATTCATGAGCTCATTGATGCTGCCTATCTGGCTCCTCTGCATGCCGACGATGTGAACCGCATTCTTTCCCGCAGGATGTCGCCGAAGATGGGTCGCCAGGGAAGCCGCAGTTCGCGGAGTCAGAACCCTGTCTTCACAGACCGTCCCCGGTCTCGCGGACAGACTTTTTTCTTCCCCGGTGCTACAGGGTCATCTGCACCCATGGCGGGACGGATCCCCAGTGTGATTACCATGGCCCACGGGGTTCCGGTCAGGGCAAAAACTGCCGGCCAGCTTGCTTACATTAATGCTATTGAATCGCATACCATTACTTTTGCCATTGGGCCTGCAGGAACCGGGAAGACCTATCTTGCTGTAGCTAAAGCAGTCAGGGCCTTTGATGATGGTCTTGTCCGCAGGATTGTCCTCACCCGGCCAGCCGTTGAAGCGGGAGAATCTCTGGGTTTTCTGCCCGGCACCCTGGATCAGAAGGTCGATCCTTACTTACGGCCCCTCTATGATGCCCTGTCAGACATGCTGGGTAATGAGCGCATGCAGCGTTACCTGGCTGATAATACCATTGAAGTTGCTCCTTTGGCCTATATGCGTGGCCGGACTCTCAACGATGCCTATGTTATTTTGGATGAAGCACAAAATACCACCCAACACCAAATGAAGATGTTCCTGACCCGTTTGGGGTTTAATACCAGGATGGTCATCACGGGAGATTCTACTCAGGTTGATTTTGCCGTCCGCAATTCTGGCCTTAAAAATATTGAAGATATCCTGGCAGATGTTCCTGACATTGCCTTCATTCATCTGGGAAGTGATGACGTAGTCCGCCATTCCTTGGTGGGAACCATAGTCACCGCTTATGAGAACTATGATCGACACGTCCACGGCCGTCAGCAGGTAGGAGAAGAGAAGGCAGGTAAGGCACGATGAGCGTAGACATTACTAACGAAACCGGTTGGGAGGTCCAGCCCATGGTCTTTTCAGATTTGGCCATGTGGACCATGGACCAGATGAGGGTCAGCCCTCAGAGTGATCTTTCCATAGCTTTCATCGATCCCCAGCCCATGGCTGAGCTCCATGTTCGTTGGATGGGCCTGGAAGGCCCTACTGATGTTATGAGTTTCCCCATGGATCAACTCCGGCCCGGAGATGAGGATAACCGGCCAGAAGGGCTCCTAGGCGATATTATTCTCTGTCCCCAGGTAGCCAGTATGCAGGCTGCTGCCGCTGGCCATTCCACTATAGAAGAAATGATGCTGCTGACCATTCATGGGGTCCTTCATCTTTTGGGCTATGATCATAAGAAACCAGATGAAGAAAAGCGCATGTTTGCCCTTCAGCGCCAGTTGCTGCTGACTTTTCTCTCTCAAAGGCCGGGTGCCCTGGTTGATGTACTGCCGCCGGGCCAGGAGCCCGACACTGATGTTGAGGGGTTGATCAATCATGACTAGTGAGCAGGTAATCCTTATGGTTGTGCTGATTCTTATTGCTACAGCGGTTATTTGGTTTGCCATTGCCATGGCGGTGTGCGAGGCAGCAATTGGAAGAATCTCTCGCTCCACCCTGAATAACATGGTGGTGGAAGTACAGACAAATGATGAATCTGCTTTCATCAGCCGGCGGAAATTGAGAAAAATTCGTCGGGTACAGCAGTTTGTTGCTCATCGACACGCTACAGCAGCTTCCTGCTCTTTTATGCGCATCGTGGCCAACATCTGTGAAGGTGCTTTGGCCCTGGCCATCGCGCAACTGGCTGGCGCCCCCCTATGGGGACAATTCCTGGTTGCCTTCTGCCTGGCTCTCATAGTTGCTGTCATCTCTTACCTGGCCCGACCCAAGGCCACCAATACTGATTCTGTTCAGATTATGATGACTTACTCGCACCTGGTTTCCTTTGCTGAAGCCATTACTCCTTTTACCAGGTGGTCAGACAGGGACAAGACTCAGAAGGGCTCTGACCAGGACCTGTCTGAGGATGAGGAAGTTGAAAAAGCCCATATCGAGCAGGGTAGGGCAGCTATTGAGCGTTTGGCTGAGAATGATATTTTCGATAAGGAAATTTCAGAAATGCTGCGCAACGTTCTGACCCTGTCGGACACTCTGACCAGGGAGATCATGGTTCCCAGAACAGATATGTTCTGCATAGATAAAACCACCAGTCTCAACGATCTCCTTAAAATGTGTTCTCGGTCAGGTTTCTCCCGGGTTCCCATTATTGGTCAGTCTGTGGATGATCTGATTGGTATTGCTTATCTGAAAGATGCGGTCAAATCTGTTGCCTTCAATCCGGCTGCTGGCAGCCGGCAGGTTCAGACAATTGCCCGTAATCCTATGCTGGTTCCAGAATCCAAACCTGTTGATGATCTTTTTCATGATATGCAGACTTACCGTCAGCATATGGCCATGGTAGTGGATGAATACGGGGGCATAGCGGGAATGGTGACTATCGAGGATGCCCTGGAACAGATAGTCGGTGAAATGGAAGATGAGCATGACCGAGTGCAGCACCAGGAACCTGAACAGCTGCCTGACGGAGGCTGGAAGGTTCCGGCTAGAACCTCTTTGGCAGATATTGAAGAACTGTTTGAGATGGACATTGACGACGACGATGTGGACACAGCGTATGGGCTTCTGACCAAGGCCCTGGGAAGCGTTCCCATTGTGGGATCGACAGCATCAATCCACGGACTTGAGTTGACAGCAGTGGATCAGGCTGGCCGCCGCAAGAAAGTGTCCACTATTGTGGTCGAAAGAGAAGGCTTAGGTGAAGAAGACCGCCAGCACGAGGGAAACCACGATCGTGAGGGCAGTGAAGAGCAGGGGGAATCATGACCGAAGATGCACGCCAGAATACAGGCGAGGAACTCGAAAGAGCAGGCAGCGACCAGACTTTCCGCTCTGGTTTTATTGCCGTTGTAGGCAGACCCAATGTGGGCAAATCTACCCTTATCAACTCACTGGTTGGTAAGCAGGTTGCTATCACTTCTTCTAAGCCTGAAACTACCAGAAAGGCTATCAGGGCCATTGTCACCCGAGATGATTGTCAGCTTGTTCTGGTGGATACGCCAGGAATCCACCGGCCCAGAACTGTTCTGGGTAAAAGACTGAATGATATTGTGGATGAATCTCTGGCGGACAGTGATGCCATTGCTTTCCTTCTTCCTGCCAATCAGGAAATCGGCCCCGGAGACAGGCGAATCCTTTCTCGTCTGCGTCAACAGTTTTCCTATAAGGATCAGTCTGGCCAGTGGCAGTGGCGCAAACCCCTGATTGGAGTTATCACTAAAATTGACTATCTGAAAAAGAATGACCTGGTGAACAAAATTATTGAGATTGATCAGTTCGGGCATTTCACCCAGCTGGTCCCGGTCTCTGCACTACAATCAGACAATGTGGATGAGGTCCTGCGGGTTTTCCGGCAGGCAGTCCCTGAAGGTCCCCTTATGTATCCGGTTGAGCAGATTTCCGAGGAACCGCCAAAGGAGACCATAGCCGAGCTGATTCGTGGTGTATTCCTGGAGGAGCTGGATGATGAGCTTCCTCACTCTCTGGCGGTAGTGGTTGACTCCATAGAATATCCCGACAGCGATGACAGGGGACAGGATGAAGACCAGACTGCCGACTCATACAGGCAGGCTGACCACAAGGCTCTGGTTCATGTCTCTGTCTATGTAGAACGGAATTCACAGAAACCTATTATTATTGGACATAATGCTGAGCACCTGGTCCGAGTGAAGAAGAAGCTTCGAACACCGGTTAACAGGATTGTAGGCTGCAAATCGACTTTGGATCTTCATGTGAAAGTCTCCAAGAGCTGGCAGTCAGACCCCAAGAAGATTCAGCGGCTGGGTTTTATGTAGACAAATATGTAGACAAAGGAGTTTCTTATGAGTAAACGGAACGGAAGACAAGAGCCTATCAATGTGGCAATTTTGGGGGCAGGCAGGATAGCTGTTACTATGGCTAAAACCCTGATTGGTATGGGGCAGGACGATCGTTACAAGAGTGCAGTCACACCGTATGCTGTGGCTACCCGCGATGATCCGGGCCGGGCTGCTCAATTTGCTTCTGACTATGGCTTTGCTCATTCCTATGGCAGTTACGAATCCATGCTGGATGATGATGACGTTGATCTGGTTTATATTGCTACTCCTCATGCTTTTCATGCTGCGCAGGCGATTGAATGCATGGAGCACGGCAAGAATGTTTTGGTAGAAAAATCTTTCACTGCTACAGAAGAGCAAGCCAGCCGTGTTTTTGAGACATCAGATAGAACTGGTCTGCTCTGCACCGAAGCTATATGGACCCGGTATCTGCCGTCCCGGCAGCTGATTCTTGATCTGATGAATGATCAGGGGTCACAGGGTATTGGACCTGTTCACGCTGTTCATGCAGATTTATCCTACCCGGTAGGGGATAAGGCCAGGATGACAGATCCGGCCCTGGCAGGAGGGGCTCTCTTGGATCTAGGGGTCTACCCTTTGAATTTTATTCGCATGCTTTTTCCCCAGGTGAATCCCACTGATATTATGACCGCAGCGAAACTGACCGACCGCAAAGTTGATGAGTCTAATGTAACTACTATCTGGCTTGCCAATGGAGTCAAGGCTACCGCTACATCTGATATGACCTGTATGTCAGACAGGAATGGAGTCATTCAGGGAGAAAAAGGCTATATTGTTGTCGATAACGTTAATAATCCCAAGAAAATTCAAGTTTTTGGCAGGGATGGAGCCTTAACCAAAACCTGCCAGGCGCCCCCGCAAATCACTGGATTTGAATATCAGCTCATGGCTAGCGTGGACGCTATTCGCCAGGGGAAGAGAGAGTGTACACAAATGCCTCATCAGGAAACAGTGTTCATGATGAGGCTGATGGATGCTCTCCGCCACAACTGGGGAGTCTGGTATCCTTTTGAGTCCCAGGACTCCAGGAGTTAAAAGCTAGGCTGCCTTCTTACGGGGAACATACATTTGGGTGTCGAGCAGCTTCTGGTAGCGCTTAATCACCCGGGGACGGATGACCTTCATGGAAGCGGTCAGAAGACCATTGTCCTGACTGAAATCTTCGGGGAGGACGATGAATTTGCGAACCGACTCTGCCCGGGAAACTCCTTCATTGGCCAGGTTTACATACTTTTGGATTTCTCCCCGGACGGCAGCGTTCTCTGCTGCTTCTTCCAGGGGCATATTCTTGTCCAGATCATTGGCTTCGAGCCAGCTCCTGACGCTGTCCTCATCAAGAGTGATCAGGGCGGAAATAAAGGGCCTCTTATCACCCAGAACTACAGCCTGGGAGACCAGAGAACAACGGCGGATAGCTTCCTCAATAGGGGAGGGAGATACATTTTTACCTCCGGCAGTGATGATCAGATCCTTCTTTCTGCCGGTGATGTAGAGAAATCCGTCCTTGCTGAAGGAGCCTAAATCGCCGGAAGCAATCCAGCCATCATCGGTAAAGGCTTCCTTGGTCGCCTGATCGTTCTTATGGTAGCGTTTAAAGGCTCCCTCACCTTTGATTTGTATCTCGTCTTCTTCACTGATGCGGATGGAGAAGCCGGGGAAAACAATTCCTACAGAACCTGCTTTGAAGGGGGTTCCCAAGGGGTTGAAGGTACAGGGGGCTGAGGTTTCAGTCATGCCGTAGCCTTCGTAAACAGGGATTCCCGCTCCTCGGAAGAAGCTGAGCAGCTGAGGATCCAGGGGGGCGCCTCCGCAGACCAGCCACTTAGCCCGTCCGCCCAAGGCTTCCTTGAGGGCTGAATACACCAGGGGAGTATAAAGGGTGCGGAGGGCACTTTGAGTAGGCTTAGCCTTGCCTGTTTCTGAGATGGAAGACATGTAGCCCTGGGCAGTATGAGCTGCTGCAGCAAAAATATGCCCTTTGATTCCATGCCCTGCCTTCTGGGAAGCAGCATTGTAGACTTTTTCAAAGACGCGGGGAACCCCAATCATAATGGTAGGGCGGGAGGCCTGCAGGTCTGACAGAAGGGTGCTGATTCCGGTGGCAATGTGCACCTGGATAGAACTGGAGATAACTCCGTAATTAATGGCACGGGCAAAGACATGTGCCTGGGGTAGGAACATGAGAATGGATCCATCGGGATCGGACAGAAGATCTGGAATGAAAGCATTGATATTGAGAGCAAAAGCAACCAAATTACGCTGGGTCAGTTCCACCCCCTTCGGAGCGGAAGTTGAACCGGAAGTGTACACAATAGTGCATATGTCGTCTAGCCTGACTGAGTTGATTCTTTCGTCCAAATCATCGTCCGACACGGCCCGTCCATATGCCTGAATTTCCTGCAGGGCCCCATTTTCCAGGCAGTAAATTTTTTTCAGGCTTTTGCAGTCATCTATAGCTCCATCAGCTCGCTCTAGCATGTCTTTAGTTTGCACAACCAGAACTTTGGCATCAGAATTATTAACGATGGCCCGGATTTGAGCTGCAGAATCGGTGTCGTATATGGTGGACAGGACCCCTCCGATAGACAGAACAGCGGCGTCGATAATATCCCACTCATATGAGGTCCTGCACATAAAGGCTAGACAGTCTCCCTTCTTCATGCCCTGATGTATCAGGCCCTTTGCTGTTGCCCTAATGTCAGCCAAAGCCTGGTTGGCAGAACGGGTAACCCAGCGGCCATTATCTTTAAAGTGGAAGAGCGGGCCATCGCCGGTCCGCCGGGCTCTATCTTCATAAAGAGAGTAAATAGTAGTGGAATCAGGTATATTTTTCACGCCCTCGGTTGTGCTGGTCAGCAGCCCGGTGACGGGATCAGGGCCGGTGGTGGTAGGGTAGTCCCGGGACCAGTAGTGGACTATAGGCTGAGAGTTGGCAGTCCAAGTATTCTCGTCCTGAGCAGGCTGATCTTCCTGACTGGTAAAATACTGCTGCTGATTAGTAGGTGAAGAAGAATGATTTGAAGCAGAACTTGTTTTCCTGGAAGCGGTCAGCTCCTGCACCTTTGTTTTTACCTCATCGAAAAATCCCATACTGACTCCTAACGGGCGTGATTGCTAAGAGTCAGCTCTCACACCATTTCTGATTTCTTGTGGATGCCCAAAGGTTCAGGCATTCTCCAAACTGGCTTATACTCTTACAAGTTTAATCTGTAAACAGGAAAAGATGGGCGGGCGTTCCCTGGTACTTTTTCTACGACTTTTGCTATAGTTCTAGAGTGCTTTGGCGAGGGGATTATACCCGTAATCGACTCAGCTTTCGGTCCTGCTCCTTTTTGGGTTCTGGCCCGGTTGGTGTGCGATAGACCCAAGGCCAGCGAAAGGAGTATTTAATGGCAGATATCACACTAGAAGGCGAAGCCCGCAACGAATTTGGCAAGGGTGCTGCCCGCCGTATGCGTCTTGCTGGGTTCATTCCTGCAACAATTTATGAGGGCGGCAATGAGCCTGCTTTTGTTAAGCTTCCTCAGAAGGAGGCTACCCTGGCTATGCGTCATGCGAATGCCTTGATCGAAATCAAGTATGGCAAAGAAAGCAAGTTGGCTGTGGCCCGTGAAATTCAGCGAAATCCTGTCAAGCGCACCATTGAGCATATTGATTTCTACGAAGTCCATGCTGGTGAAAAGGTGGAAGTTGAGGTTCCGGTCTTTATTGAGGGCGATCCTAAGGGTGCAGCTGTGGCCTTTGTTGATGTACAGAACCTGACTGTGCGTGCCGATGTGAGCAACCTTCCTGAAAATATTACTATTTCTGTTGAGGGATTGGTAGAAGGCGATCATGTTTTTGCGAAGGATGTAAAACTTCCTGAGAATGCTGAACTGGTAATCGATGATCCTGAAGAATCCATTGTTTCGGTAATGATTCCTGCTGAGGAAGAGGCACCAGCTGCTCCGGCTGCTGCTCCTGATGAGGCAACAGAATCTACTGAAGAAGAGTAAAGCAGCAAAACGAACTGCATTTCTGCTCAATAGCCAGGACAATCATTGCCCTGGCTATTTTTATATTCTGGCTACCGTGGTGGTTTCCCAGTTCTGCGCTAGTCTTTCTTTGTTAGTCTTTAGTGTTTTTCCTCCGGTCATTATTTTCTTCCCGACGAGTACGGCGCCTACGTTTTGTTGATCGGTCGGACTGACGTTTCATGGAAGTTCCATAATCTTTTATCCGGTGGCTCATAAATTCCTGAGTAAGCAGGAGCTGGTTGGTCTTTCGGGGGATGGCTCCAGGAACCATAAAATTGAACTTAACGGATAAGATGCGAACAGCAATGACTAAGGCTACAATGAGCAGGTCAAGGGCAATCTCCCCGTGAATGGAAATAAAATTGTGTGATTGAGCCCGGCTGGTCAGAACTGTCAAGATGCAGCCCAGGGTAGTGGGAACTGCATAAAAATGCTTATCCCGAATAATCAGAGGGACATCTCCCAAGAGCATATCTCTCAGGGTACCTCCGCCGAAAGCGGTAAACATTCCTAGGAAAATAGCCGTTCCTCCGTTAAAGGAAAAAGTTAGGCCTTTCGCTGTTCCATCCACTGCAAAAAGGGCAGTAGCCAAGGCATCGCTGACAACCAAAAGCCAATACATACTGTCCAGCTCCAAATGAGCAATGACAACGATGAGCCCCGCCGCAAAAGCGGTTAAAATGTATCCATAGTGGGATATCCCCACCGGCGGAGTATCTCCCATAGCTATGTCGCGTATAAATCCTCCACCCAAAGAAGTCACCCAGGCACAGACCATGATGGAGAAGATATCGAGCTTTTTATGCACGGCTACCAGGCCGCCGTTGATACCTGCGAAGAGCATGCCAAGGTATTCGATAATGATGAGAAAGATGTTGCTCTCAATGGCTATGGGGTGATGCATGAGTATTAGTTTATCCCCCTGTCTGATAATGGCGACATGGCGAGGGGCCAATGTCTTTACTATCATGTACATAAATATGTAATTATAAAATTATGATTATAACGAAATGAGGTGGAATTATGAGAAAAGTTGGTGTTATTGGCATAGGCCATGTTGGAGTCACCGTTGCTTTCAGTCTTTTTACTTCCGGTGGAGCTGACCAGCTGGTCCTGATTGATACTAAGAAAGAGAAGGCAACCGCAGAGGTCAACGATTTTAAGGATGCCCTGGCCCGTAACCATCATCATCTGGTGGTGGTCGATGGCGATTATTCAGAGCTAGCCGATGCTGACGTTATCGTTACTGCTTTCGGTGATGTTGCTGCTACTGTGGCTTCAGGAGATAGGTTCGGAGAATTCAACTTTAATACAGTCCAGGCTCAGAGCGTAGGAGCACAAATCAAAGCCAGCGGTTTCCACGGAATTATCGTAGATATCTCTAACCCCTGCGATGTGGTAACGAATATTCTTCAGCAGACCAGCGGGCTGCCCAGGAATCATGTTTTTGGGACCGGTACCTCTTTGGACACAGCCAGAATGCAGAGGGCTGTCGCCGCTTATCTGGGTGATCAGGATCCCCGCAATATTGGGGGCTATGTCCTGGGTGAACATGGAAATTCCCAATTCACCGCCTGGTCAACAGTGACAGTGGGAACCAGGCCCCTGGCTGAGTTTATTGATGATCCTTCAGTCTATCCCCAGATGGAAGAGGCTGCCCGCCAGGGCGGTTTTGTAACCGCAGCTGGTAAAGGCTATACCAACTATGCTGTTGCCACCTGTGCTGTTCGCCTCGTGGAAGCGGTTTTTTCTGATGCCAGACTCCTGACTCCTGTTTCTACCTATGTAGAAAAGGTCGGTACCTATGTAGGATATCCGGCTTTTGTGGGAGCAGATGGGGTTGTTAAGGTCCACGATTTAGAGCTGACCGCAGATGAAAATGCCCAGCTGGAGAAAACAGCCACCTATCTGAAGGAGAATGCCGCCAAGGTCGGCTTCTGATGCTCCTGGTGCTTCTGTATCTCTCAGGTTTCTCAGCCAGCCCAGTCCCGAGTCCTGCCCCGAGTTGTATGAGGGAAGAGGAGACTACTGAGGAGAGAGGACGAAGGCAAGAGCCCTATTCGATGGCAGGATCAGGACTGTTGGGACTGTAAGATACGACTGTAAAAACTGTAAAAGGGCAGTGCATAAAAAGATATAAAAAAGGTATAAAAGAAAGTATAAAAAATCGGACCAGCAAGGAAACTGTGAGCTGGTCCGATTTTTTGTGCTCGCCGGATAATCCGGATAATTTAATTATCTGGTTTTACTTATCTGATTATCAGCTTATCAGCGGGCAGAAAGCTACATTTTGTTGATGGCAAGAGCAAGAGCAGACTTGCGGTTAGCAGCATTATTCCGGTGAATAATGCCACGTCCTGCAGCCTTGTCAAGCTTCTGAGCTGCCTGGGCATAAGCTTCCTGAGCGGCTTCTTTATCACCGGATTCAATTGCTTCGCGGGTCTTGCGAACAGCATGCTTCAGCTGAGTCTTGTAAGCTACGTTGCGCTGGTGAGCTTTCTCGTTAGTGAGAATGCGCTTCTTCTGCGACTTAATATTTGCCACTGTTATCTCCAAACGGTTATTTTCTGTACGGCATACAAAGGCACATCCTATCACAGGGTCTGTAAAACGCAACGCTGCAGCCGGCTTATTTCCTATCCCTTGCTAGAATGAGGCACTGCATAGGTAAGCTTATGTGCTTTATTAGACAGGTGGATTAATCGGAGGACATCATGGCGCATACAAATCAGCCGGGTTTTACTGATCAATCCCTCATCCGTAATTTTTGTATTATTGCTCACATAGATCATGGCAAATCAACGGTTGCAGACCGCATTTTGCAGCTATCCGGCGTGGTGGAGCAGAGGGAGATGAGAGATCGTTTCCTGGATCGGATGGATATTGAACAGGAACGGGGAATTACCATCAAATCTCAGGCCGTTCGAGTTCCTTGGACTTTTGATGGTCAGGAATATACCCTGGGCATGATTGATACCCCTGGTCATGTGGATTTTTCTTACGAGGTTTCCCGTTCTCTGGCTGCCTGCGAGGGAGCGGTTCTCCTGGTGGATGCTACTCAGGGAATTGAAGCCCAGACCTTGTCCAATCTTTATATGGCCATGGATCATGATCTAACGATTATTCCTGTTCTGAACAAAATTGACCTGCCCAGCGCTGAACCCGACAAGCATGCTGAGGAAATAGCCGGTCTGCTGGGAATTCCCCAGTCTGAAATTCTGCGAGTTTCTGGCAAGACGGGGGAGGGAATTTCAGAACTGCTGGACAGGATTGTGACCGACATTCCAGCGCCCCAGGGGAATCCGGCGGCCCCGGCCCGGGCCTTGATTTTTGATTCCGTCTACGATTCTTACCGGGGAATTGTTACCTACATTCGTATGGTAGATGGAATCTTGCCCAGCAGACAAAAAATACGAATGATGAGCCTGGGAACGGTGCATGATCCTATCGAACTTGGTGTTATCAGCCCCGATATGATTCCTACCCAGCAGCTGTCTGCCGGGGAAGTAGGCTACATTATTACTGGAGTGAAAGACGTTAGCCAGTCCAAGGTAGGGGACACTATTACTCAAGAATCACGTCCTGCCAGCCAGGCCTTACCAGGTTATAAAGACCCTCAGCCTATGGTTTATGCCGGACTCTTTCCTATTGACAATGCTGATTTCCCCGAACTCAGAGAGGCATTGGACAAACTCAAGCTCAACGATGCTGCCTTGGTTTATCAGCCGGAGACATCTGTTGCCTTAGGTTTCGGTTTCCGCTGTGGCTTTTTGGGGTTGCTCCATATGGAAATTGTTTCTGAACGTCTGAGCCGGGAATTTGGGCTGGATCTGATTTCCACGGCTCCCAGTGTGACTTATCAGGTGGAAATGGAAGACGGGAGCACTCACCGTGTTACCAATCCCAGCGAATTTCCGGAAGGCAAAGTCCGCAAAGTAACGGAGCCTGTAGTGACTGCAGATATTATCCTACCCAAGGAGTTTATTGGAGCGGTAATGGAGCTGTGTCAGGAGCATCGGGGTCAAATGGGAACCATGGAATACTTAAGCCCTGACCGAGTGGAGATGCATTACCGCCTGCCTTTGGCAGAAATTGTTTTTGACTTTTTTGATCAGCTCAAAAGCCGAACCAAAGGATATGCCAGCCTGGACTACCACGATGATGGATCCCAGCAAGCCGATTTGGTTAAGGTTGATATTCTAATTCAGGGCGAAACGGTTGACGCTTTCAGCGCCATTGTTCACAGGGATAAGGCTTATTCCTATGGGGTTATGATGACCAAGAAATTAAGGGAGCTGATTCCCCGGCAGCAGTTTGAGATTCCCATTCAGGCTGCTATCGGTTCTCGCATTATTGCCCGCGAGAACATCAGGGCTCTTCGCAAGGATGTGCTTGCCAAATGCTATGGGGGCGATATTACCCGTAAGCGCAAGCTGCTGGAAAAGCAGAAAGCTGGCAAGAAAAGGATGAAGATGCTGGGGCATGTGGAAGTTCCTCAGGAGGCTTTTATCGCTGCCTTGTCTACCGATCAGCCCACAGACCGGGATACCAAGGATAAAATTCGGGCAGCGGAAAAATCGCAATGACACTGAACCAGGTCTTTCAAATCTCACCGGCCTCACCGGTAGAAGAAATTTCGCAGGCGGGACGGGTTGCTCCTTTCAGCCTGTATATTCATGTCCCCTTTTGCATGAGACGCTGTGGCTATTGTGATTTCAATACCTATACAGCCTCTGACCTGGGTGGGGGAGCCAGCAGGGATAATTATGCTAACCTGGCCGTTCAGGAAATGGTTTTGGTTAAACAGTGGCAGGAAGAGCAGGGGATTAAAGAGCCTGCCCTGTCCACTGTTTTCTTTGGCGGGGGGACTCCGACTATTCTTCCTGCCCATGACCTGATTTCCATCCTGTCTGCTGCCCGGGATATCTGGGGTATTTGCGAAGGGGCTGAAATTACTACTGAAGCCAACCCTGATACGGTTGACAGCAATTACATTCATCAGCTCGCAGATGGCGGTTTCACCCGGATATCCTTTGGCATGCAGTCAGCCGTACCATCAGTCCTGGCAACCCTGGACCGGACTCATACTCCGGCACATGTGGAATCGGGGGTGAGAGCGGCTCAGAAAGCAGGCCTGCGCACCAGCCTTGATTTGATTTATGGAACGCCGGGGGAGAGCCTGGACCAGTGGGAAGTCAGTCTGCGAGCTGCCCTGGATTTGGGAGTCACTCATATTTCTGCCTATGCCCTTACTGTGGAACCGCATACGGCTATGGGAAGGCGGATTTCTCGCGGTCAGCTCCCTGCCCCTGATGACGACGATCAGGCTGAAAAGTACCGCCTGGCTGAGCGAATGTTGACTGATGCCGGTCTTTCTTGGTATGAGGTATCTAACTGGGCTCTTCCTGGGGATGAATCCCGTCATAATTTAGGGTATTGGCATAACATTGACTGGGCGGGGATAGGCCCAGGTGCTCATTCTCACTATAATTTCCAGCCGTTGCGGGCATGGGATATAGCCCATCCCCGGGCATGGGCACAAACGATGACAGATGATAAAAGGGTTCCCTGGCAGGGCCAAGAGAATATCAGTCCGAGTGAAAATTTAGAAGAGGCCATACTGCTGGGTGTGCGGATTCGTGATGGTCTGTCGCTTGATCTTACTGATTCTTTGGCAGTTCGACAGGGACTGGAGCCCTTGGACGAATCTGTTATTCACGATCTAGAATCTGAGGGGCTGGTGACAGTGACCACAGAGCCCCGAATACTAACTCCAACCCTGAATGGCCGACTGTTGAATGATCTGGTTATAGAGCGCCTATTTAATGCATATAAGGTATAATTAATCAATAATTATCTTAAATATCAGATGCATGAAGAAATGTATATTTCTTATTATGTGAAATTGAAAGGAAATTCTGTAATACCCTATATGGTATTTTCATTAAGTAACGAGGAAATTCTATCTACGGAAAAGATACTTAAGTTTCTAAAGTAAGGAATTGTGTAAGGAATTGGAATGTAATGATGCTTGACCTTAATGATATAGACTCAGTCTAGTATCACACGATGAGTGTTAAAATGCAAATTTGCGGATAAATTTTCAATGTGGATCTTGATTAAGGGGAAAGAAATTCATATGGAACGTGTAGATAATCTTGATAATAATGATACGGTCAGTGATTCTGCAGTGAAGGATACTTCTGTGCAGGAAAGCAAATCATCAGCTGGGGGTAAGCCCCGTCTGACTGGTAATTACGCCTGGTGGTTTACGGCTGATACTGCTTCCGCCCTCAGTCAATCCATTCGGTCCTTCGCTATTTCAGTAGTTCTGCTGACCCTTACCGGATCCACCGTTCAATCCGGATACATGAGTGCCCTCTCGTATCTTTTAGTTGGTCTTACTGCCCTCATGGGGGGTGTCATTGTTGATCGATATGATCGGCGGAAACTTCTTATACTCTCTACTCTTATTGGGGCTGTAGTTTATGGCATAACTTTTATATGGGGATCCCTGTGGGGATTAAATGTTGTCCTTCTTTATGCAATTACTGTTATTCTCGGTATCAAGGCAGGCCTTTTGGGGAATGTGTCAGACATACTTCTGAGGGAAGTCGTCCCACCTGAAGAGCTGCCCGTTGCCATGTCTCTCAATCAGGGCAGAGATGCAACAGTCAGCCTTCTGGGTTCTCCTCTGTCTGGTTTTCTGGTGACAGTCTCTTCCGTTTTTCCTTTTGCCGTAGCAACAGTGCTCAACCTGGTCGGAGCTTTCTCTGCCAAGTTTATAAAATTGCGCAAGCAGGTTGAGAAGCATGATGACCCTGGAAACAGTTCGCATACGACCAACAGTATGAAGGATCAATTCCGCAAAGCATTCAAAGGGTTCTCCTTGATACATCGCACACCCATTCTCCGGCGTATGGTTATGGTCTCGGTTTTATTTTTCCCTTTTATTAATGCCGTTCTTAACCTTTTGGTTTACTATACTGTCAATACTGAGAAGTCGCCTCTTTCTGCAGGATGGCTGGAATCATCCACCGCTCTTGGCTTGTTGGTTGGATCCTTGATTTCAGCCCGCCTGGTGAAGAAGGTGGATACAGGGAAAATAATTATTCTTGCCTTCCTGGTGCCTGTACCTCTGGTTTTTGGTGCAGTTTTTGCTCCCAACTACATTGTACGGCTCTGTTTTCTTCTTCCTATTGTTCTTATGCTTCCAGCCGCTAACGCAAGTTCAGGAGGATTTATTATGCAGATCATACCGCAAAATCTTCTTGGCCGTTATTTTGCCGTTATGTCCCTGCTGGGAGTCATTTTTAATCCACTCATGTCGCTGGTAGTGGGATATGGATTGAAATACTGGGGATTAAGAGTTACCGGGACGATTTTTGCTACAGGCATGCTGATTACTGCTTTGCCATCTTTCAGCAGTCTGCTCCGGAACATACCCACTCCTGATAAATGGAATGATTATGCACAAACTCTAACTGTGAAAAGTTGAGATCTTGGTCATTCCCCGAATAATTATTATATAATTGTTATCTTCAATTTCTCCCCCCCCCCATTATAGAGTAGACTGCACAAAGAGATGGAAAAATATACAGTTTTTGGGGATCTCTCCTAATGATTAAAAAAATACAAGCTTTAAAGCCTGCTTTTCGCTGGGCTATTGTGGGACTTGTCTTCTCTATGGTGGGGAATCAGGCCTTTGAGGGATCGATGATTCCCAGCATTATTGCTGTCAGTCTGCCCGCCTGGGTGCTGGCTTTCCGCAGTACCTTCAGCGTTGTCAGTGATTTTTTCTCTCCAGCCGCTGCCTGGGTAGTAGAGAAAGTTGGCGCTTTTAAGGCACTGGCAACAACTGAGGATCTGGAAGGGGTTCTGTGCCTGATTGTAGCTCTTATCCCTTCGTCTCTGCCCTGGTGGAAATGGGCACTTTTTGCCCTATCCTGCGCTCTTCTGCTCACCGGATTAATTATTGACGTTGCCGGTGAAGTTTTCGATGTAGATATGGCTGGAGGTGATGACAAGGCATTAGTTAACTACAGTGCTGTCCTCAGTGTTCTTGCCAGCATTGTGATTTTGCTGGGAAGTGTGGCTGGCTCAGCCATTGCTACTGTTTCTGTTGTCGCTGTTCTCATTTTCTCTTCGGTGACTTCTTTTGCCTGTGCCGCTACCCGTTTCTTTTCCCGGGGATATATGCCGCATCATCATACAGAAGAGGTCCTGGCTGATTCCTCACCTGAAACATCGTCTGCAGATTCATCGGCCGAAAATGCAGAAGCCAGCCAGGAGACTGAGTCTGCTGTCAATACAGAACCTGCTTTTACCATAGGAGCTTTTCTGAAGAAACCCTTCTCATCTCAGAACTTGCCCTTTGCCAGTCTTTTGGCCGGGTCCTTCTTCCTGGTCCTCATTCCTGCCTTCTGGATCAGCTACACCAGCCTGGGGATCGGCCATACTCATGGAAATAAAATCCTGCCTGTCATTACTGCTTTTGATGGTGCAGGCAGCATTCTGGGTTCCCTCCTTTACTCTCATTTTTCCAGTAAATGGACTATGAAAAAACTCACCTACAGCGGTCTGGGAATTATGATGGCCGGAGTCCTCCTGGTGGCAACCCACTTTCTGCCTCTGATTTGCCTGGGCTATATGCTGTCAGAAGTGGGACGGATGTCTATGGCACAGTCAGTTGTTGTAGCCCGGCAGCTCACTTTTAAAGGGCCGGCCCTGGCACGCTTCAGCGGTTTCGTCCGTTTTATTGCTTCTTTTGCCGGAGTTATTGGGTCCTGGCTGGGCTTGCTTTTGTCTGCCTGGTGGCAGTATCTTCCCTTTGGCGCTCTTGCACTGGGACTTCTTGCTGTTCCGGCCCTGAGGGCCCTTCCTGAAGGAAGAAGACAGAAGTCTGCAGCCAATAACTAGACCGCCACTGAAATCAGAACTGATAGAAGAATTGGTAGTGCAGCAGGTAAGGCAGCGTGGAGCACAGCCTCAATCTTAGTTCCAGCCTGTGGCTATACTTGCTAACAGCGTAGTGAACAACGTAAGCAACAGATAAGGTACAAAGACGACTCAGGTGGAGGAGTTCGCATGGCAAATCGCAGGGAACGCAGGGCAGCCCAAAAACGTCGGCGTCAGGGGAAAGACAAGGCTCAGTTTCAGGAAGAGAAGCGTTCAGCTGGAGTTTTGGATGAGCAGAACCTTAATACAAGATCTGTTCATCTGCAGGAGAGGGCTCAGGGTGAATGGAAGCCCTCCAGCAGTGTCCAACGGTCAGACAATGGATCAGATGTCCCTTCAGCTAACCCTGCTGTGGAGCCTGTAGCATCCACAAAAAGTGGCAGGAATAAGCAGAAGAAAAAGGATAAAGCAGCTAAGCAGCAGGCTCGTTTGGAAGCTGCCAGGCGGGAAGAAATGCGGCGCAGACGATCTGCCAGCAGGAACGCCCATCCTATTCATTGGTGGTTTACCCTCCTGAACTGGGTTCTCTTGGTAGCTACAGCCATTGCCTTTGTTGTCATGATTTGGGTGCCAACAACCACGACTGTCATTGTGATAGTTACTATTCTTTTCTGCCTGGGTGTTCTCAATATCTTCTTCCTGGCACGTCCTATGAGAGACAACCCCAATGTGGATGAAAACGGAACGGCAATTTAGGCTACTTATCTCTCTGCTCTTTGGCTGATTTCTCTTCTCGCCTGGCGTTTTGATAACGAATCAGGGTAAGATAAAAGAGGCGGTGATTTGTTGGTAATGGTGCATATGGGTCACCAGCTACCGTTCAAGCAAAGGAGCAGTTATGCATGTTGACTTATTAACCAGAGAATTTCCTCCTCATGTATACGGGGGAGCAGGAGTACACGTAGAAGAGCTGTCCCTTGCCCTGGCTCAAAAGATTGATGTAACCGTGCGGGCTTTTGATGGTCCCCGCAGTCCTGACCAGGTTCCGGTTCTTGCTCCGTCTGCAGCCGGTTCCCTAGAGGTTGCGGGCTACGATGTTGATCCTTCCATGAAAGGAGCAAATCCTGCCCTGCAAACTTTTAATCTGGACCTGCAGATGGCCAAGGATGTGAATGCAGATCTGGTCCATGCCCATACCTGGTACTCCTGTCTGGCTGGCCGCCTGGCTTCCCAGCTCAATGACATTCCTCTGGTAATTACTGCTCACAGCCTGGAACCCTTCCGTCCCTGGAAAGCTGATCAGCTGGGAGGGGGATATCATTTGAGCTCCTGGGCGGAGAAAGATGCTTATGAGAATGCAGATGCCATTATTGCTGTTTCCCAGGGAATGAAGGAGGATATTCTCCAGGCCTATCCTGCCGTCGATCCCAGCAAGGTACGGGTAGTTTACAACGGTATTACCTTGTCTGAATTCCCTGAGCCAGCTGACGATGATCCCGGCTGGGCTGTTTTTGACCGGTATCATATTGACCGGTCCAAGCCTACTCTGCTCTTTGTGGGCCGGATTACCAATCAGAAAGGGCTGCCTTACCTGCTTAAGGCCCTACCCTTAATTAACAAGGATATTCAGGTTGTTCTCTGCGCCGGCGCCCCCGACACTCCACAGATTATGAAAGAGGTTCGCCAGGCATTTGAAAAGCTGGATCAGGAGAGGGGCAATATTATTTGGATTGAAGAAATGCTGCCCAGACCTCAGCTTAATGCCTTGGAGCACGGATCTGATGCCTTTATCTGCCCCAGTATTTATGAGCCCCTGGGGATTGTGAATTTGGAAGCCATGGTCTGCGGATTACCGGTCATAGGAAGTGCCACCGGAGGGATCCCTGAAGTAGTTCTTGATGGTCAGACCGGGATTCTGGTTCATTTTGATCAGGTTCACGACGGAACTGGGACTCCCACCAACCCCGACCAGTTTGTTCATGACATGGCAGCTGCCATTGATCAGATGTTTTCCAACCCTGACCGGGCTAAGCAGATGGGTGCGGCTGGATATCAGCGAGCCAGGGACGTTTTTTCCTGGCAGGCCATAGCCGACGAAACCATTAAGGTTTACCAGAGTTTGCTGTAAGCTATTCCTGATCTTGATTTCCATTATCAGTTGTAAACTAAGCGAGTTTGTTATACTTATTTTAAACTGGTGTGGAAAAGGGGATCAGGATGCTAAAAATATGGCGGAAATATCTGACTCCGTACTGGGGACAGATTGTCATCCTGGTGGTCTTCCAAATTGCGCAGACTATTTTGAATCTGTATCTGCCCAATTTGCAGGCTGATATTATTAATAAGGGCGTAGCCACGGCTGATACTGACAAGGTGTACCAGCTGGGCTGGGTCATGATAGGAATTTCACTGGCTCAGATTGCAGCCAACATTGCTGCCTCCTATCTATCTACCAGAATAGGTATGAGACTGGGGTACGAGTTACGCCGGGACTTTTTTGCTTCTGTAGAGAACTTCTCTCTGAACGAAATGGAGAAATTCTCAGCCGGCAGTCTGATTACCCGGTCTACCAATGATGTTCTTCAGGTTCAGCAGGCTACTATGCAGGCTCTGCTGATCATTCTCCAAGCACCGATTATGTTCATTGGCGGATTGATCCTGGCTATCCGTCAGAATGCCAAGCTGACCTGGTCCATTGCAATTATTATTCCTATTGTCGTGATTGTGGCCATGCTTCTCCTGTCTCAGATGGGACCGCTTTTCAAACGGTTGCAGAAGAGTCTGGACACCCTGAACCGCCTGGTGCGGGAACAAATCTCCGGAGTTAGGGTTGTCAGAGCTTTTGTTCGTGAAAAAACAGAGACAGATCGTTTTGAAAAAGCCAACAACAATGTTTACAATATTCTGATTCCTGTTGGTCGTCTAATGAGCACCATGATTCCGCTCATGTTCTTTATTATCAACATGTCCAATGTGGCTATCATGTGGTTTGGCGGCAAGCTGATTGAATCAGGAGATATGGAAATTGGCTCTTTGCAGGCTTTCATTCAGTATTTGATGGTTATTCTCATGGGAGCCATGATGGCGGCCATGATGTCCGTTATGCTTCCCCGGGCCAGTGTGGCTGCCGGCCGTATACATGAGGTTCTTACGGCAGTCAGTCAGATTCAGGCTCCAGACCATCCTTACTGGCCTGATCAGCCCAGGGGAGAAGTGGAATTTAAGGACGTATCCTTCCAATATCCCGGTGCTGAAGAACCGGTCCTTTCTCATATTTCTTTTACAGCTCTTCCTGGGCAGACCACAGCCATTATTGGCTCCACCGGGTCAGGAAAATCGACCGTCATCCGCCTGGCCAGCAGGATGTTTGATGTAACTGAGGGGCAGGTTTTGGTTGATGGACACGATGTCAAAGAATATGATCCAGACCAGCTGAACACTCTTTTTGGAACCGTTCCCCAGAAAGCCCTGCTTTTTACCGGTACTATCCGCTCTAACCTGAGTTTTGGAGATCCTGAGGGCAAGGACGATCAGATGTGGAAGGCCCTGCAGGTAGCCCAGGCTGAAGATTTTGTGCGTGAAGAGCCAGATGGACTTGATACGGCGGTAGCTGAAGGAGGCACCAACTTCTCCGGAGGACAAAAGCAAAGACTGTGCATAGCCCGGGCTCTGATGCGAAATCCTAAAATATATACTTTTGATGATTCCTTCTCAGCCCTGGATGTGGCCACTGACAAGCGTCTGCATCAGGCTTTGATTCCGGTGACCCGGCAGGCTACTCAAATTGTTGTGGCTCAACGGGCTTCATCCATTCGGACAGCTGACCAGATTTTGGTTATGGACAATGGCCGTATTGTGGGAAGAGGAAAGCACGACCAACTGATGGAAACATGTCCCGCGTATCAGGAAATTGTTGAATCCCAGGGAGGACAGGGGCCGGACGTTGAATCCCTGCAGTTTAACCAGGCTGAAGGAGAAAAGTAAATGTCACATCAGCAATCATCACCGCAAATAACCGGCAGCCGTCGGCACACCCTGTCCCGCTTGATCCGCTACCTTCTGGCTGATAAGGTTCGTTTTATAGGCATGATTCTGGCTGGTATCGTGGGTGTAGGACTGATCGTGTATGCACCCAAGGTTTTGGCCAAGGCAACTAATCTTCTCTTTACAGGAGTTCTGGACGTTCTTCTCACCCGGATGGGGGTGCCTCAGGGGATGAGTACCGGCCAGATTCAGAAACTGCTTCAGTCCCGCGGTCAGGGGAAATTTGCTTCCCTCATTTCCCAGTACGATATTCATGTTGGCCAGGGCATTGACTGGACAGCCTTAGCCTGGGTTCTGGCCGGAGTAGTGGGCATTTATCTCCTGTCAATCCTTTTCCGCCTGGTCCAGAATTTCCTTATGACCAGGGTGGTGGCCGACAGTGTCTATGTAATGCGCAGGCAGATTGAAACCAAGATAAATTCCCTGCCCTTACGCTACTTTGACCGGGTTCCCCGCGGGGAGGTTATGAGCCGGACCACGAACGACATGGATAACATTTCTGGCAGTCTACAGCAGATCCTGGGTGAATTCTTCTTCTCCAGCTTCCAATTTATCGGTACTGTCATCATGATGCTGTCTGTTTCTCCTCTGCTGACTGTGATAGCTCTGGCTGTAGTTCCCTTCCTACTGGCGACTGTGGCTGTTATTCTTCGCATTACCCAGCCTCAGTTTGTTATTCAATGGCAAAAAACCGGACAGGTTAATTCCCATGTTGAGGAAATGTTCTCTGGTCATATGGTTGTTCGTGCATACGGACAGCAGGAGAAAGCCAAGGAAGAGTTTGAAGAATACAACAAGGGACTATATGAGTCCAGCTTTAAGGCAACTTTTGTTTCCGGCCTTATGAATCCTGCTACCGGTTTCTTCGGCAACCTTTCCTTTGTTTTAGTGGTCATTTTTGGCGGAATTAGGGTGATCAACGGGAATCTCAGCTTGGGCGATCTTCAGGCCTTCTCTCAGTACTCCCGCCAAATTTCCCAGCCCCTGGGGCAGATTGCTTCCATGGCCTCCATGCTCCAGTCAGCTTTGGCCAGTACCTCCCGGATTTTCGAATTCCTGGATGAAGAAGAGGCAGAAAAAGAAGATCCTTCTACTCCCAGCTTGATCGAACGGACAGGCGGTCCTATCCAGGGTCATGTCCGCTTTGACAATGTTTCTTTCTCTTACGATCCCAGGAATCCGCTGATTGGTAATCTGAGTCTGGAAGCATTACCAGGTCAGACTGTGGCAATCGTAGGGCCAACTGGAGCCGGCAAGACGACCTTGGTTAATCTTCTCATGCGCTTCTATGAAGTTGATCAGGGAGAGATTACTATTGACGGAATCAAGACCAGGGAGATCACCCGCCAGAATCTGCGTTCTCATTTTGGTATGGTCCTCCAGGATACCTGGCTCTTTGACGGGACAATCAGAGATAATCTCTTCTACGGAGTTCATGACCCTTCTTTGAGAACAGATGACCGTTTACTTGAGGCCGCCAGGGCTACTCATGTGGATGAATTCGTCCGTAAACTGCCTCAAGGCTATGAGACTGTGCTAACGGAAGACAGTTCGGAACTGAGCTTGGGGGAGAGGCAACTCCTGACCATCTGCCGAGCCCTCCTGTCGAACCCTGACATTCTTATTCTGGATGAAGCCACCAGCTCAGTGGACACGAGGACAGAGGTCAAGGTCCAGAATGCCATGAGTGCCCTGAGAGTAGGGCGGACCAGTTTTGTCATTGCTCATCGCCTGTCTACCATTCGGGATGCCGATCTGATTTTGGTAGTCAATCATGGATCCATCATTGAGCAGGGTAATCATGAGCAGCTCCTAGCTGCTGGCGGTGCTTATGCTGCCTTGTATAATTCTCAGTTCACTCAGGGGCAAGAAGAGTGACTATCAGGCGGGGGCCGCTGAGAGCCGGGGAAAAAGTCCAGCTGACCGATAGGAAATCGTCCATGATTACCCTGCAGCTGGTCCCCGGTCGCTATACCCAAACAGCTCATGGCTATATTCGCCATGATGATCTGATTGGGTCCAGCGAGGGAACTGTTGTTACTACCGTCCAGCTCAATTCCTCTTTGTCTGATGAACAGGCAGAAGGAGCAGAAACAGGACGGGGAACAGGTGTCAAACCGGTACCATCCGAGCGATCGGCAGGAAGAAAAATGTCCGGCTGGTCATATTGCCTTATGCGGCCCCGCCTGAATGATTATGTTTTATCTATGCCCCGAGGGGCACAGATAATGTATCCCAAAGATATTGCCCAGGTTCTTCAGCTGGGTGATATCCGTAGCGGCATGCGGGTCCTGGAATCAGGCGGAGGGAGCGGAGCACTGGGAATTAACCTCCTGGAAGCTGTTGGCCCTCAGGGGCAGGTTACCACTGTTGAGGTCCGGGAAGATTTTTCCCAGATTTACCGGGGCAATGTTCAGATTTTCTATGGCTTTCTTCCTCATTGGTGGAAGCTGATGGTCGGAGATTTTGACAGCACTTGTTCCCAGCTGGAAGATCACTATTTTGATCGGATTGTGCTCGATATGCTGGATCCCTGGAATCGGCTGGATCAGGCTGGCCGGGTTCTGGCTCCAGGAGGAATACTCA
This sequence comes from Scardovia inopinata JCM 12537, assembly GCF_001042695.1. Classification (NCBI taxonomy): domain Bacteria; kingdom Bacillati; phylum Actinomycetota; class Actinomycetes; order Bifidobacteriales; family Bifidobacteriaceae; genus Scardovia; species Scardovia inopinata. Next base: position 808,021 of record NZ_AP012334.1, read on the forward strand.
CTGCCTATGTAACTACTGCCACTCAGATGAGCCGAATGGCAGAAAAATTGAGGGAGTCAGGGCACTGGACTGAACCAGAAATCCATGAGACCCTGGAACGTAACTGGAAGGCTGACGGATTGGCTGTGCGTCCACAGCATCAGATGATCGGTCATACTGGTTTTATTATTGTCAGCCGGGCTATGGCTGACGGTTACCCGGCCCTGTATAAGAGAGAAAAGGCTTCCAAAGACACCCATACTGATATTGACAGCCGCCGTGATTTGCAGACCCTCCAATTGAGAGATATGTCTGATCGGAAAATTCGTAAGGTTCTCAGGGATTTGCGTGAACAAGCAGACAATGTGACGGCTTTTGCTGATAAATCTGTCCGTGAGCAGGAAGATAAGTCAGACCGGTCAGACCAGCAGACAGATGGAGTAGAATGAAAGCAGAAATTCTGATACGGTTTACCAGTCAGAGGTGATGAAACGGTGAGTGCTAATCTTTCGAAAATATCCAAGAGAGCCCATGGGTATGAATATCGTCTTATTCTCATGCGTCATGCTAAAACTGAAGCAGAAAATCAGGGTGGAGACATAGAGCGTCAGTTGACGGACAAGGGACGCAAACAGGCCAAAAGAGTTGCCAAAGCGCTTAAATCTATGGATTTGAATCCTGACAGTCTGGTATGCTCCGGTGCTCAGAGGGCTCGGCAGACGGCAGACAGGATGCTGAAAGTTTTTGGAGACAAACCTGAAGTCACTTATCGGAAAGCCTTGTATGATCAGGGTCTTCAGGCGTATATTGATGTCCTTGGTTCCTGTGACGCAAAGGTTCACACCCTTATGGTGATTGGACATGAGCCCACCGTATCGTCAGCTGCTCACTGGCTGTCAGGCTCAGACAGCAAAAGATCGTATGTGGATGCTATTGAGTTGGGACTGTCTCCGGCTTCTGTTGCCCTGATTGCCAGCAACGATCCTTTTTCCGACTGGGATACAGGGAAGCAGTTTCTTATCGGTCTTTTCACGCCTAAAGACTGTGAGTAAGGCGTGATTACTGAAAGTGAGCTTATTCGTTCCGGAGTGACTATGCCCGATGTGGCTGTAAGGATTTTAGAAGAACTGAACACCATGGGACTGCAGGAAGAGCCAACCCTCCTGAAGGCTCTGGCCTCTGCCAGCGATCCGGATTCAGCCCTTGCCTGTCTTCAGTCCCTTCTGCATAGCCCGGTCCACAGGGATATTATTGCTAGGGCGTATGCAGTCCCTGCTCTGGAACAGAGCCATCAACAGGGGGAGTGGGACTTGTCTTCTCCCTTGAGCCGGCTGATTACACTTGCCGGAGCCTCGGAAAGAATATCGCGCCTGCTATTGTCCCAGCCCGATTTGCTGGCCGCCGTTGTGCTTCCCGATGACTATGGAACCTACGCTTGGACTAAAGAAGAAAGGAGAAAAAGTTTCCAGCTGGCCATAAGTCATGCAATAAATCAGGCTCAGATCCGGGATCCAGGCCACATGCCGGATCATCATTCTCCAGATTACCATTCTTGTCAGCAGACTGATACGTCTATCCACCAGGAAGAGAAGCATAATGGCGCATCTAAGATTAACGCTCTCAGGCATGAGTACTGGAGACAGATTATTGCTCTTGCCGCCGCTGATTGTTCCCAGGATGATCCCATTCATATCCAGCCCCGCGTATCGGCAGCTATCAGCGATGTGGTTGATTGTGCCCTAGAATCTGCCCTGAATCTTGCTGCTGACATGGTTCCTGGTTCAGAAGACCTGTCTTTTGCTGTAATTGGAATGGGCAAGTTGGGGGCCCAGGAAATCAACTATGTGTCAGATGTTGATTTAATCTATCTCGTTGAGCCCAGGAGCGAATCCCTGTCCCAGGCCCAACTGGTTGCTAGGGGAACAGCCTGGGGAACCTGGTTGCAGAAAATATGCCAGTCTGTTATCCCTTCTGTTACTCAGCCTCCCCTGTGGAAAGTGGATTGTGCCCTGCGTCCGGAGGGGAAGGATGGGCCTTTGGTCAGGACTCTTGCCTCTCATTTGGATTATTACCGCAGATGGGCTCAGAACTGGGAGTTTCAGGCCCTGCTTAAAGCACGATTCGTTGCAGGGGATAGGGATTTAGGCCAACGGTATATAGAAGAAACCAGGCCCTTGGTATGGACTGCATCGGCTAGGGAGAATTTTGTTTTTGACTGCCGTCGTATGCGTGAACGGGTGGAAAATCTGATACCGGACGACCAGAAAGATCTGGAAATTAAACTGGGCCGGGGAGGGCTGAGAGATGTGGAATTCACAGTGCAGATGCTCCAGCTGGTTCACGGAAGAACTGATGAATCCCTGAGAGTGTCTTCCACCTTGGAAGCTTTGACCCGCCTGGCCAGGGGAGGATACGTTTCCCGCAAACAGGCCCAGGCCCTGTCCTGGGATTATCGGTTTGAGCGTGTGTTGGAACATAGACAGCAGTTATGGACTATGCGTCGAACCCATCTTTTTCCTTCCCTGGGTCAAGGAAAAAGGGGAGGACTGGAGAAACCCAGAAATCTCAAGCAGCAAGAGATAAGGGACAATCCTGCCTTGACCCGCCTGGCCCGAGCCCTGAAAATGCCTAACCAGGAGCTGGTCGATACCTTCGACTCCACCCGACGACAGATTCGCCGCCTCCATATGGATATTTATTACCGTCCCATGCTGGGCGATATTTCTCATCTGTCCGATGATGCCATTCGCCTGTCTCCCCAGGCTTTACTGGACCGGTTTACATCCATTGGCTTTGCTGATCCCCGGGCTGCGACCCGACATGTACAATTTTTGACCAGGGGAGTGAGCCGGGCAGCAAAAATTAATCGGATCCTCCTGCCTGCTGTTCTTTTGTGGCTGGGGGACGGTCAAAATCCTGATATGGGTCTGTTGGCCTGGCGTCGATTGGTGGAGAACCACGGCAATGGAGGCCCTTATCTGGGATTTTTGAGAGATTCTCCTGTGGCCGCCAGACGGTTGAGTCATATTTTGTCTAATTCTCGTTTCCTGGGCGACGCCCTGAACCGATCGGTAGAATCCATCACTTGGCTCGGTTCTGACAGCGATCTGTACCCTCACACCAGGCAGCAGCTGGATATCCGCTGCCGCAGTGCCCTCAGCCGCTTTCCTGATGATCTCAAAAGTTTCTCCACGCTTATCAGAGCCATGAGAAGACGGGAAATTGAAAGAATTGGCTTGGGATGGATGAGTTCGGTTATTACCAGCGGACAGAGCCTCTCTGCCATGACTGATGTATACGATGCTGCTATTGATGCCAGCCTCTCCTGGGCTATTCGCCATCAGTTGTCTTTGCTTGGCTGTGATCCCTCTCACCCTCCTGCAATTCTTACAGTTATTGCCATGGGTCGGTATGGAGGTAGAGAAGTGAACTTCTCTTCTGATGCTGACATCATGATGATCTACGATCAAAATTCGGGCTTCCCCTCTGATCAGGCCGCAGCCTTTGCCCAAGCTGTAGTGACAGATCTCAGGGCTGTCCTTACAGGTGGACAGACAACTGAAGCCAAGATTGATTTAGATTTTGATCTGCGGCCTGAGGGCAAGAATGGCCCCTTGATCAGATCTTTTGAGTCCTATCAGGATTATTATTCTCATTGGTCACAGACCTGGGAACACCAGGCCCTTCTGCGGGCAAGATACGCAGCGGGGGACAGGATGCTGGCTGAGACTTTCCTCCGACAAGTGGCAGATCCGCTGCGATACAGGTCTGGAGGGCTGACCCATGAAGAAGTGACCGAAATCCGTACCCTCAAGGCCAGAATGGAAGCTGAGCGCCTGCCTCGGGGAATTAAGAGGGACAGACACCTGAAATTAGGCGCCGGAGGTTTATCTGATGTAGAGTGGACTGTTCAACTGCTTCAGCTGAGCTGCGGAGCAGTCTGTCCTCCTGGCCAGGAAGAGGATGCTACCAGCGTTCGCACCACGTCCACCCTGCAGGCCCTCAAAGCTCTGGAAGAAAACGGAACTGTTAATCCTGCCGATGCCGAAGTACTCAGATCAACCTGGCAGTTATGCACTCAGGCCCGGAATGCTCATTATTTGTGGACAGGCAGGGTCAAGCAGGCAGATATCATCCCCGATGACTCTTTTTCTCTGGGAGGAATGGCCGCCTGCCTGGGATGGCAGGCCCATCAGGGGCAGGAGTTTGCCAATAAGCTTATTCATGACATGCGCCGTTGCCGTAAGGTAGCAGAAAGGCTCTTCTACGGTCGGTGACAGCTAATCCTGTCAATCATCCAAAGCATCATCTGACTGCATAATGTAGACGTTCGACCGCATTCTCCGGGCCTGGGACAAGGTTATTTCATCCCGATCCTGCATTTCAGTTATGGTTTCCAGCTCAATCTGGTAAGCCTGGGCCTGCATGTGAGACAGGGCCCTTTCCCATTCCTGCCGGTTTCTGCTGCTTCTGCTCTTACCGGCGAAGGTTAAGGTCGATCGCAAAGCCTGATAGTCGCTTAGAACTAGGGCAAGAACATCAGGGGGATAGGAATGAGAATCCAGATGATGCATCATGTCGAGGAGGCTCGTAATAGTGTAATCAGTCAGTTCTTCCTGAAGCTCCACAATGGACTTGCCGGTACTAGGATCTTCCACACTGTCAGGGCTGGCTGTAGATGGTATTCCTGACCGGGCGTGTGGGGAACGAAGCAAAATAAGGATATGGATGCGTAGCCTTAGATAATTCAGTCTCATACCCAGCTTATCTGTCAATTTTCTTGTGCTGGCAGACAGGCCAGATTCGATGGGGGCCATCAGATGGCTGACAGCGTATTCACAATCTGGATGGCTGGCCTGATAATCGAGCAGCCATTGCCGTCTTTTTTCCAGCATCTGAATGTGCAAATCCTTTACCTGATCTTCCCACATGTCTGAGCTTGAGTTTTGGTTCTTATTTTCTCTGGCTATTCTCAGAGAATAAGAGTGGAGCACTGCGGACAGGGCCTGTGCTGATTCTGTCCCTGCATCGACTGGCTGCAGGGAGGAAAGTTTGCTCATGGTTCTTTTCAGCACACGAAGCGTAGCCTGAGTCAGTTTTTCTTCCTGCTTGGCATCATTCTTGGGGGCAAGTAAAGGAAGGGCAATGTTTGCCAGGACGAGGGAAATAATAATAAAGGAGCCGGCGATAAAGAGCAGGGCATAGTGGACGGGGAAATTGTTGACTGTCCCCAAGGATGAGGGGAGGGAGAAGGCAAGAATCAGAGAAATAGTTCCCTTGACTCCCCCCACGGTCATTGTCAGGGCAGATTTGATCTCAGACTTTTTCCAGGCCCTAATTCCTCTTTTTCTGCCTCTCGTGTTTCTCTGCCCTTCCTGGTTTCCGCCTTCCTGCTTATCAACTGGAGAGAAAGTCATAGCACCCATAATCCATAAGAATCGGAAGAAGAGAAGAATCAGGGTGAGAACAAGGACAGTAACAAGTAAGAGCCAGGTGTTAATTAGTGGGCTGGAGATGCTGTGTTTCAAAGCCTCAGGCAGCTCCATGCCCAGAAGAACAAAAACGCTTCCATTCAAGCTAAAAGTAACAAAGGTCCAGACGGAAGAGGAGACCAGATTTGTTCTGGCTACATCGCTGCCCAGATCTTTCCTGTCCTTGGTCAAAATCAATCCGGCAGCGACCACTGCAATTACTCCTGACACATGGATGTGCTCAGCCAGAGTATAGGATAAAAGGGGGAAGAGGAGCTCCATAGTAATCCGGCTGGTGGTGGTTTCCAGACTTTTTCGGCGCAGGAAAAGCATAAGACCGCTGAAAAACAGACCTAGAAGGAGTCCCAAAACAGCACCTCCCAGGAAGCTGTAAAGAACGCTGCCGGTAAAACTGGTCGGGGAGAATTTTCCGGTTGTGGCCGTAGCCAGAGCAAACTGGAAGCTGACAATGCTGGCCGCATCGTTGAAAAGGCTTTCTGTCGACAGGATAGATACCTGGTTATCGTTTAAATCCGCCTCTTTTCTGATTTCAGATACGGCTACTGCATCCGTTGGCCCTAAGGCTGCTCCCAAGGCCATAGCGGCAGGGATGCCGATAGCCGGCCACAGGAGGTGGAGAGTAAAGCCAGTAGCCACGACGGAGAGCAGAACCAGACCAACAGCCAGGGAAAGGGAAACCGCCAGGGTTTTTCTGATGGTGAGCAAGGATGATTCCTTTGCATCAAAAAAGAGGAGGGGGGCAATAAAGACAATCATGTAGATGCTGTCATCCACACTGATTGTGGGAATAAAAGGAAGATAATAGCAGACCAAGCCCAGGGCAATCTGCACTAGGGGCAGAGAAACACGGGGAATATAGGGGCTGACAAGAGAAGAGAGGAGGACAGCTGCCATAATAATAACAATGACGGTGATGAGTTGCATAAATATCCTCCCGGGCAGCATGTGTAATGGAAACAGTGTAGCAGAAAGAAAAGTCTCATCATACGGACGACTTATTCTTGTCTGTCGTCAACGAACTGTCTTTTAAATACCCTAAACTTGATGAGGTCACTGAATATGTGTCCGCCTGAACATCTGGAAGATCCTGTGAAAGGCATTGTTATGTCTGAGATTTCGGTTTCGCACCAATCCTCATCCCCTCTTTTTCCCGGTCATTGTCTTCAGGGCAAAAGTCTGGTCACCCTTGATGATCTGAGTCTGGAAGAAATTGATTATTTACTTCGCAAAGCTGATTATTTTGCTTCCCATCCCCAGCAGGCCATGCTTACCTGTCAAGGGAGAATCCTGGCAACCCTCTTCTTTGAGCCCAGTACCAGGACTCGTTTAAGTTTTCAAACTGCTATGCTTCGTTTGGGTGGTCAGGTCATCGGTTTTGCCGGTGCACAGCTGTCTTCAGCTACCAAGGGGGAATCCCTGGCAGATACAGTGACTACGGTTTCCAATTATGCTGATGTCATCGCCATACGCCACCCCAAGGAGGGGGCTGCCCTGGTGGCTTCCCGGGCCTCTACTGTTCCTGTGATCAACGGGGGAGACGGGGGACACATGCATCCCACCCAGACACTGGCAGATTTGGCTACTATCAGGGCCCGCTTTGGTCGTCTGGACCAGTTGACTGTGGGTCTGTGCGGAGACCTGACTTTTGGCCGTACTGTTCACTCACTCATTGAGACCTTGTGCCGCTTTGGCAATGTGCGCTTTGTCCTTATCAGCCCGCCCGAGCTGAAGACTCCCCAATATGTTCTGGATAGAATCAGCAAGACCGAATCTTGCTCTTATAGTGAGGTAACAGATTTGCAGTCGGTTATAGGAGATCTGGACGTACTCTATATGACCCGTGTTCAAAAAGAGCGTTTCTTCAATGAAGATGATTATATTCGTCTGCGCGATACCTACATTCTCGATGAAGATAAGATGAGTTTAGCTAAGAAAGATATGGCAGTTCTCCATCCCCTCCCCAGAGTGAATGAAATTTCTCCCCAGGTGGATAAAGATCCCCGGGCTGCATATTTCCAGCAGGTAAAGCTGGGTATGCGCATGAGAATGGCCCTGGAAAGCTCTCTGATAGGGGACCGGGCTCCGGGATTTTCTGACGATGAGCAGGAAAAGAAGGAAAGGCAGGTGGAGGCCTGATGGAAGTTACCAGTATTTCTGAAGGAATCATTATTGATCATGTCCCTGCGGGCAGGGCCTTTAAAGTTCTTCGCTATTTGAATATTGACGAAAAGACTACCCGCCTGGCCCTGATAATGAATGCCGCCAGCGGCCGTTTGGGGACCAAGGATATCATCAAGATTGAGGGGAAAACTCAGATAGATCTGAGCGTTCTGGCCCTGGTGGCCCATGAAGCAACCGTAAATATCGTTCATCAGGGGAAGATAGAAAAAAAGCTGACTCCCTCGGTACCCGATCATGTAAAAAATGTGGTGATTTGCCGCAATCCCCGCTGTATAACCACCAGCGAGCGCGGACTTGACCAGCTTTTTCATCGGGTAGAAACGGCTGATCCTTCAGTCTTGGAATACCGCTGCGATTACTGCGATGATAAGGCTCACTTATGAATCAGCAGAATCCTCCCCAGATTTTTCCTTCTCATCCTGACCTTCTTTTCACCAACTTGAAGGCCTGGAACAGCGATCAGGTGATGGATCTTTATCTTGCTGGCTCAGATTCTGCCTTAAGCTCAGATTCAGACCGGAAACAGCATTCTCCGGATTCTCTGGATTCTTCAGTTTATCAGCAGAAGGCTCCCGGACCGCTGGTTATTGACTGTCAAGGAAAAATTTTGGCTCCTGGGTTGAGGGATCCTCATGTACATTTTAGGGATCCTGGTCAAACCTATAAAGAAACGATGATTTCTGGGGCTCAGGCTGCTGCCCGAGGTGGATATACTGGTCTCCTTATTATGCCCAATACTGTTCCTGCCCTGGACGGTGCTCCGGTAACAGGAGGGGTAGGGGGTTACAGAACCAGTCTGGATTACCTGAACCATTATCAGGAAGCACAGTCATGCCTTCTTCCTGTGAAATATGCTCTCTGCCTGGCTGCTTCCCAGGGACGGCAAGGAAAAAAGGCCTCCTCCTTTCACGATTGGGAAGAAAGCCTGACCTGGTCATCTCATCCGGCCCTTGCCCTGAGTGATGATGGGGCAGCCGTCCCTGATGACCTCCTTTCTCATGTTGCCGCCCTGGCGTTGAAGGCGGGAATTATTTTCATTGACCACTGTGAGCATCATGAGCAGGGTATTATGAATGAATCGGACACGTCCAGAACTTTGGGAGTTCCAGGAATTCCCGGGTCTACTGAGATCGCTGTCGTTAGCCGGGATATACAAGTGGCAAAGGAAACAGGGGTTCATATTCATCTGCAGCATATCAGCACCAAAGCTTCTGTGGAAGCTATCAGAAAGGCCAAGGCTGAAGGGCTGGCAGTTACCTGTGAAACGGCTCCTCATTACCTGGCTTTAAATGACAGGGCTCTTCTTACCTATGGAGCCATGGCTAAAATGAATCCTCCCCTGAGGTCTGAGGCTGACCGCCAGGCCTTGCTGGAGGCAGTAGCAGATGGAACCATCGATATGATTGCCACTGATCATGCTCCTCACAGCCTGGAGGAAAAAGAGGCCGGATTGATGGAGGCTCCAAACGGCATTATTGGTCTGGAAACTGCCTATCCGGTTCTTCATACCCTTTTGGTGGATGGAGGCATAATTTCTGACAATCGGTTAATAGACCTTATGTCTGTGCAACCAGCCCGGCTCCTGGGGCAGAATGTGTATGATCCCTTAGTGCATCTTTCTTCTCAGGAAGAAGGGAACCCGGTCTGCGATCTAAAATCCTGGTCTTATTCTTTCGATGACCCCTGGGCGGGTCAGGCCCCGGACCTGGTCATTCTTGATACGGATAAAACGTGGACTATCGAGGCAAAGGACTTTCTATCGAAGGCGAGAAACACACCCTTTGATCAGTGGACGGTAACCGGTAAAGCCATGGCAACCATTCTTTCCGGCAGTCTTTCTTATGCTTCACCCGAGCTTATGGCTATCCTAGCCAAAAAGGAGGATTCATGGACCGATTGATTACAGTCCTGAAAAAAGTGGGGAATCCCAGCGTTGTCGGTTTGGACCCCAAACCCCAAATCCTGCCTCAGCAGCTGACTCAGGTAGAGTCGGTTCAGCAACTGGCTCAGTCCTATCTGGATTTCAACAGGTCGATAATTGATGCTGTCACTGGTCTTGTTGCTGTTGTCAAACCACAGATAGCCATGTATGAAGCCCTGGGTCCGGTTGGTTTGGAAGTGTACTGCAAGACCACTGCCTATGCCAGCAGCAAGGGGCTTTATGTGCTGGGCGATGTTAAACGGGGAGATATTGGAACGACGGCTGCTGCCTACGCCTCTCATCTTGCTGGTTCTCCTGCTGTAGGAGACCTGGAGACGGAAGATCTGTGGCACGAGGATGCCATAACGGTTAATCCCTTTTTAGGGTATGACGGGATTCATCCCTTTCTCCAGGCTGCAGAAAAAGCTGACAAGGATATTTTCGTCCTGTGCTCAACCTCAAATCCTTCCAGCAGCCAGCTGCAAGCCTTGCCCTGTGGTCCTGACGGAACGACAGTTAGCCAGCACCTGGCTGAACTGATTGAGCTTTGGGGGCAAGACAGCAGGGGAGGCTATGGCTTCAGCAGGATTGGTGCCGTGGTAGGAGCCACCCATCCTGACCGGGCTTCTGATCTGCGGGCCCGTTTGCCACATACTTTCCTCCTGGTTCCTGGATACGGGGCTCAGGGCGGCACTGCAGCTGATGTGGCTGCCCTCTTTACCGACAACAGCTCTTATGGGGCATCAATCAGCTCTTCGAGGGGGATTATTGCTGCCTGGCAGAAAGATCCTTCATACCGGCCCGATATGTCCAGAACACAGGCTCTTGATCTGGTGGCGAAGGCTGCCCGGAAGGCTGCCCGCCAGATGAGGGATGACCTGACTGCGGTTCTGAATTAGCAGGTCCGCAAGGACTCAGACCACACATGATAAATCTTCAGTAGAAAGGACACCTTATGACATCCCCAGGTTTCAGTCGCACCAGAACTGCTGCACCGGAACCAGCAGCCTCAGCCGGACTGGCCCACAGCCATGGTTTTCTCCCTTCACGCAGACCTGCCTCTGTGCTGTCCAACAGGGAGCTGGCGCCGGGAATCTTCTGTCTGACAATTTCTGATCCTTATATTGCAGCTAATGCCCGGGCTGGTCAGTTTGCCAACCTTTATACTCATGATTCGCAAAGGTTGTTTCCCCGTCCTTTTGGCATTGGTTATGTTGAAGGAGAAGCCGTTTCCTTTATCTTTGCTGTCAGGGGAGAAGGTACCCGCCAGCTCAGTTCTCTGTCAGAAGGAGAGTCTGTCTTTGTGCTTGGACCTCTGGGGACTCCTTTTCCTCTGGAGGAAGGGCGCTCTTGTCTTTTGGTAGGAGGAGGATTGGGGGTTCCTCCTTTGATCAAAGCTGCACAAGATATTAATCACCTGTCCGGGTCTCAGGCTGTGGCTCTTTTTGGCTATCGTGATATTCATTTTGCCGATGCCATCATGGGCAAGTATACAAAGAACGTATATTCAATTGATGACGCTGACGGTAATGTCCTGACCTTACTGGACCGGTACCATCAGGTCCAGGGTCAGGTCCAGAATCAAGCGCAGATCCTGGCCTGCGGGCCTGAAGTCATGATGCGGGCGGTGGCGCATTGGGGGGCGGAACATTCGGTTCCGGTCCGCCTTAGTCTGGAAGAGAGAATGGGCTGTGGTTACGGCTCGTGTTTCTCTTGCGTGACTCCAACTGTTGCAGGGTATAAGAAGGTCTGTCTGGATGGACCTTCCTTTACCGCTGATTATCTGGGATGGGAGTAATATGACAGATCAGGATATGTCTAACAGGCATGGATATGTGCAGGACGTGGCAGAGGAAGACGATAATTTTGCCTCAGCAACTGACCGTGCCTATTCTTTTAGGCACCCCACCGTTCTGGCAGGAGTCGTCTGGAAAAATCCGGTGGGGACAGCATCCGGGACCTTCAACTTAGACGCTTGTGGCCGCTTCTATGATGTTTCTCAATTGGGTTCAGTCAGCACCAAGGGGGTGTCACCTGTACCCTGGGAGGGGAATCCAGTACCCCGGTCTGCTGAAAGTGCTGCAGGAACGGTTAATGCTGTGGGATTGCAGAATCCCGGGGTAGACGTTTATCTGAATGATGAGCTTCCCCGTCTGAAACACCTAGGAGCAACTGTCGTGACCAATGTAGCTGGTCACAGTGATGAGGATTACTGTCAGGTAGTGGAAAAACTGGCCGACAGCCCCGCCGATATGCTGGAGATTAACGTGAGCTGCCCCAACGTGTCTTCTGGCGGTATGGCTGTGGGCTCCGATCCCCATGCCCTGGAAAGGCTGATGAAGAAGCTGAGACCCCTGACAGACAAGCCTATGATTATCAAGCTGACGCCCAATATTACCGATATGACGGAGGTAGCTCGGGCTGCAGAAGCCAATGGGGCAGATGCCCTTAGCATGATTAACACTTTTGTGGGCATGAGGATTAATACACAAACCGGTAAACCCATTATTGCCAATATTACCGGTGGGGTATCAGGTCCGGCTATTCATCCTATGGCCCTGGCCTTTGTTTACCGGGTTCGGCAGGCTCTTCCCAAAATTCCTATTATTGGGATAGGAGGAATCGCCACGGTCGACGATGCCCTGGAATTCCTCTATGCAGGAGCCAATGCCGTAGAGGTAGGATCTGCTGCTTTGATTGACCCTACTGCTCCCCTGCACATTGCCAGACAGCTGGATCAGGAACTGGACTCGCGCCCAGAATTAGCTGAATTATTAAAGAAAGGACAAACATGGCCGCTGGAGTAAAGACAGATTCCAGGAATATTCTCAGCAAGGATTTTACCCGCTTCCTCCTGGAATGTTCAGCTCTGAGTTTTGGAGACTTCACCCTGAAATCAGGCAGGAAGTCCCCTTACTTTATTAATGCGGGTTCTTTTAATGACGGTTCTACTGTTTCCCGGCTGGGCTCCTTCTATGCTCAGGCCATCAGGCTGGCTATAGAAGAAGGTCTCCTGAACGGAGATTTTGATACTGTTTTTGGACCTGCCTATAAGGGAATCCCCCTGGCTGTTTCTACTGCCATTGCCCTGGCTGCTCATGGTCAGAGAGTAGGGTATACCTTCGACAGAAAAGAAGCCAAGGACCATGGTGATGGTGGTCTTTTTGTAGGAACCCAGCTGACTGATGGGATGAAGGTCCTGCTGGTTGATGACGTCATGACTGCGGGGACGGCGGTGAGGACTGTTATTCCTAAGATTCAATCCGCCGCTCATGTGACCATCTGCGGTCTGATTCTCAGCGTAGATCGTATGGAAAAAGCTATAGGTTCAGACCGGTCGGCCCTTGATTTGATCAGCCAGGAATTCGGGTTCCCGGTAATCCCCATAGCTACTATCCAGCAAGTCCTGACTGCTGCTCGAACCTTGAAGAACGATTCCGGCAATCCTGTCCTGGATGACCTTCACTACAGTCAGGCTTTGGCTTATTTGGAAAAATACGGGGCATGACAAGTCTGCCTCAGAGCCTTCGCTTCCTCTATTCCAGAGTGCTGTAGCCATGAGACTGGACTACCTGCCTGAGTTTGGACAGGTAGTCCTGAGCCGCATGGGACAGGTTGGTGCGCTCACTTCCAATCCAGCCTAAAATCATGTCCTCTGGTGAATCCAAAGGGACGACGGTTATTTTTTCGCTGTCCAGATCTTCGTTATTGATTCCGGTGCAAATGGTGTACCCGTTCAGGCCCACAATGAAGTTGAAGATGGTCGCCCGGTCGCTCACGTTGATTTTTTTGCGGCAATAAGTCGGCCAGAGAGCTTCCTCAAAAAAGTAGAAGCTGCCTTCTTCTCCCTGATCGTATTGAAGGAAGGGGTAGGGCTCCAGATCTTTCAGCGAGACGGACGACCTTTGAGCCAGAGGATTGCTTCTGGACAGGTACACATGTGTCTGAGCCTTAAAGAGAGGGTGGAATTCCAGGTGCTTCTCTTTCAGAAGGTGGCTGATAACAGACCGGTTAAAATCTGAAGTATAAATAATCCCTATTTCTGACTGCAAATTGGCGACAGAATCAATGATATCCCGGGTTCTCAGCTCCCGTATGGCAAACTCATATTCGTCCGACTGAATTTCTTTTATCATCTCCACAAATGCCTCAATAGCGAACATATAATGCTGAGTCGCTACCTGGCAGAGCTGCTTGCGAGGTTTAGTATGCTTGTACCGGTTTTCGAGGAGATCAGTTTGGTCCAGAATTTGCCTGGCGTAGGTGATAAACTCCCTGCCATCAACGGTCAGGGCAATTCCCTGGGGGGAGCGGGTAAAAATGTCAATCCCCATCTCTTTTTCCAGTTCCTTGATAGCAGAGCTCAGAGCGGGCTGAGAAATAAAAAGTTCCTTGGAAGCCTCGTTCATGGAACCACACTCTACGATTTTTACCAAATATTTAAGCTGCAGGAGAGTCATAAATAATATGTATAGCAAGAAGGGGCTACAGATGAAAATTTTATAAGGTGAGACAGGAGGGGGAAGGTAAGACAGGAGAGGAATAAAGTCGGCCTGGGCTTACCCGGGTTTATTCTTCAGCAACTAGATCCAGATACTCATCATCCCACAGATCTTCATCTCCGTCCGGCAGAAGGAGAACCCGTTCCGGATTCAGGGCTTGAACAGCCCCTTCGTCGTGGGTAACCAGAACGATGGCTCCCTCGTACTTGGAGATGGCATGGAGGATTTCTTCCCTGCTGGCTGGGTCCAAGTTATTGGTCGGCTCATCCAGAAGGAGAACATTAGCTCCACTGGTTACTAGGGTGGCTAGAGCAAGCCGGGTTTTCTCGCCGCCGGAAAGAACCGAAGCTGGCTTAAATACATCATCACCTGTGAAGAGGAAACTTCCCAGAATGGATCTGGTTTGAGTATCATCAAGATCCGGAGCCACATGCTGCATATTTTCCAGGACTGTGGACGAAGTGTCCAGGGTATCATGTTCCTGGGCGAAGTAACCGATTTTTGCCCCATGACCATAAATAACCTGGCCTGTATCAGGCTGATCCTGTCCGGCCAGAATACGCAGGGTAGTTGTTTTCCCCGCCCCGTTATAGCCCAGGATGACTACTCGGGAGCCTTTATCAATGGCTAGGCTGATTCCGGCAAAGACAATGGTAGAACCGTAAGCTTTAGAAATATCGGAAGCCATGATGGGGGTGCGGCCGCAGGGCTGGGGAGTAGGAAAGCGCAGATCAGCCACCTTTTCTTTCTTGCTTTCGCCATGAGTTTGATCCAGGAGCCGCTGAGCCCGGCGGATCATATTCTGAGCCGCCACTGCCTTAGTTGCCTTGGCATGCAGATGGATACCCTGCTTCATCAGCCGGTCTGCTTTCTTCTCAGCAATTTCCCGCTGCCGTCTGCGACGCTCTTCGTCAACCACCCGCTGATGAAGATAATCCTTCCAGCCCATGGAATACATATCAATCTGGGCTGTTTGCGCATCCAGATGCCAGACCTTATTGACCGTTTCTCCTAAGAGTTCGCTGGAGTGAGAGATTACTAGGAGCCCTTTGTCATACGATTTCAGATATTTCCGCAGCCAGTCAATGGAATCGGCATCCAGATGGTTGGTCGGTTCGTCCAGGATTAAGGTATCAGCATCAGAGAAGAGGATCCGAGCCAGTTCAATCCTCCTCCTCTGTCCACCGGATAGGGTGCCCAGAGAATTTCTTAAAATATCCTGGGGAATTCCCAGACTCTCAGCCATAACAATGGCATCAGACTGAGCACTATATCCGCCTGCATTCTCAAAATCCTGGTTAGCACGGTCATAGCGGCGCATGGCTTTTTCCATAACTGACGGATCGGTGCTCGACATTTCTTTTTCTGCTTTCCTCAGACGGGAAATAATAGAAGCGATATCGCGGGCAGACATAATCCGGTCAAGAGCTGACTGTTCCTGATCGGCCGCATGGGTGTCCTGAGGAAGATATCCCAACTTGCCCGATACTCGTACAGTTCCAGAAGAAGGAAGGGTTTCGCCAGTAATGACCTTGGTTAGAGTTGTTTTTCCTGCCCCGTTCCGTCCAACCAGACCAATTCGGTCACCTGGAGAAATTATGAAATCTGTTGGTGATAGGAGGAGCCGTGCCCCAATGCGAATCTCCAGACCATGAGCTTCGATAGTCATAACCAACCCATCCCCGCCTGCAGTCAGGCGCACCTGTACAGTTACCTGTGATAATAAAAACCAGCCATCTTATTGTAAAGATGACCAAGAACATTAAGAAAAGAGTCCATGCCTTGAGCGAAAGAAGAAAGAAAGAGATGAGTTGTCTGACTGAGGCCTGTACCATGGCTCAGGTACAAGCATAATCCTAGGAAAGAATACAGACAAATTTTTGCCTGAAACATATGGTGAGGTGTTATGACGGCTGTAATTGAGCACAATACTCATAAAATGCGGATTGCTCCCGGTGCTGTTATCCAGACCTTGGATGAGCTGCCGGCAGACCGAAAAATCGTCATTCAGGGGGCCAGGGAACATAATCTGAAAAATGTTGATTTGGCTATTCCCCGTAATCAGATGGTTGTTTTTACCGGCCTGTCTGGTTCAGGGAAATCATCCTTGGCTTTTGACACCCTTTTCGCAGAAGGCCAGCGGCGGTATGTAGAATCTCTGTCCGCTTATGCTAGGCAATTCCTGGGCCAGATGGACAAGCCTGATGTCGATTTTATTGAAGGCCTCAGTCCGGCTGTCTCCATTGATCAGAAGACCACCAACCGCAATCCTCGGTCCACAGTGGGAACCGTTACGGAGATATACGATTATCTTCGTTTGCTTTTTGCCCGTGTTGGGGTCCCACACTGCCCGGTGTGTGGGGAAGAAGTGAGGGCTCAGAGCGCTCAACAGATTGTTGATACCCTTCTGAAATTACCGGAACGCACTAGATTTCAGATTCTGGCTCCGGTTGCCAGAGGTCGTAAGGGAGAATTCGTTGAAACTCTGGAAACTCTGCGGTCCGACGGCTATGCCCGTGCCATTATTGACGGCAGGCTGTGCTCCCTGTCCGATACTATCAAGCTGACCAAGCAAAAGAAGCACACCATTGAAGTAGTAGTCGATCGTCTGGTTATGAAAGAAGGAATCCGCCAGCGTCTGAATGATTCTGTGGAGACAGCCCTCAAACTGGGCACAGGGATCTTGGTCATTGATTATGTCGACAAAAAAGAGGATGATCCCCAGCGCAGGCAGCCTTTTTCAGAAAAGCGCAGCTGCCCTAACGGACACGAGCTGGAACTGGATGAAATCGAGCCCAGAACTTTTTCCTTCAACGCTCCCTACGGGGCCTGCCCTGAATGCACTGGTCTAGGTTACAAGCTGGAAATAGATCCTGACCTAGTGG
This sequence comes from Scardovia inopinata JCM 12537, assembly GCF_001042695.1. Lineage (NCBI taxonomy): Bacteria > Bacillati > Actinomycetota > Actinomycetes > Bifidobacteriales > Bifidobacteriaceae > Scardovia > Scardovia inopinata. The sequence goes on from NZ_AP012334.1 coordinate 824,981, forward strand.
TGCCTGACCCGGATAAATCCCTGCAGGAGGGGGCTATTGAACCCTGGAGCACCTCCAAAACGCAGATGAGTTATTACGGTCACCTGTTGGAGGGGTTGTCTCAAGAGATGGATTTTTCTATGACAGATTCCTGGAAGAATCTGCCGGCAAAAGTTCAGGAAGCAATTCTTTACGGACACAACTTCACGGTAAAAGTGGCCTACCGGAACCGCTGGGGACGAATGCGGGAATACTCTACCGGCTTCGAGGGAGTGGTCCGTACCCTGATGCGCAAGCATGATGAGACTGATTCTGACGCCATGAAGCAGTATTACGAAGCCTATATGAGGGAAGTCCCCTGCAAGGTCTGCCATGGAAAAAGATTGAAAAACGAGGTTTTGGCTGTAACCATAAAGGGCCAGTCTATTATTGATCTTTGCGATATACCTGTCTCTCAATGTGGTCGCTGGATGCAGGACCTGACTCTTGAAGGAGCCGCAGCCCGTATTGCTCAGGAAGTCTTGAAGGAAATCAGAGCCCGTCTTGCCTTTCTCAACGATGTGGGACTGAGTTATTTGACCCTGTCCCGGGCAGCAGCAACCCTGTCAGGGGGCGAGGCCCAGAGAATTAGGCTCGCTACCCAGATTGGCTCCGGCCTGGTGGGAGTTATGTATGTACTGGATGAGCCTTCTATTGGTCTGCACCAAAGAGATAATCAGAGGCTGATTCGGACCCTTCATAATCTGAGAGATTTGGGCAACACCCTGATTGTGGTAGAACATGACCAGGAAACTATTGAAACTGCAGATTGGCTGGTTGACATTGGGCCAGGAGCAGGCGAGCACGGGGGAGAGGTTGTATACTCAGGGAAAGCTTCCGGTCTTGTCAAAGCTCAGCGGTCTGTGACCGGAGACTATATCAGTGGACGCAAATCTATTCCCCTTCCAACCAGGAGGAGAAAAGTGACAGCTTCTTCCAGGAAGCTTACCCTTGTTGGGGCAAGAGAAAATAACCTGCAGAATCTCACTGTTGACTTTCCTCTGGGAGTTATGACAGCCGTTACCGGGGTATCTGGCTCAGGCAAGTCAACCCTGATCAACCAGATCCTTTATCCTGTTTTGGCTGATAAGCTCAACGGGGCAAGGATTGTCCCCGGAAAGCATACCAGGGTAGAAGGGGTTGACCAGCTGAAGAAGGTCATCCATGTGGATCAGAATCCGATCGGCCGAACTCCCCGGTCTAATCCTGCTACATACACTGGAGTCTGGGATAAGATCCGTCAGCTCTTCGCCAAGACTCCGGAAGCACAGGTCCGGGGCTATGGGCCAGGCCGGTTTTCTTTCAACGTCAAGGGAGGCCGATGCGAAGCCTGCCACGGGGATGGAACGTTGAAGATTGAGATGAACTTCCTGCCTGACGTCTATGTGGACTGCGAAGTCTGTCATGGAAAGCGCTATAACAGAGAAACCCTGGAAGTGCAGTATAAAGGGAAAACTGTGTCTGATGTCCTGGATATGCCTATTGAGCAGGCGGCTCAATTCTTCAAGGCTTATCCCCCCATCGCCCGGTATCTTGATACCCTGGTTGATGTAGGTCTGGGCTATATCCGCCTGGGGCAGCCTGCTCCTACTTTGTCCGGAGGGGAAAGTCAGAGAGTTAAGCTGGCAACAGAGCTGCATAAGCGGTCTGACGGCCGGACTATTTACATTCTGGATGAGCCCACTACCGGTCTTCACTTTGAAGATGTCAACAAACTACTGACTGTTCTTCAGGGATTGGTAGACAAGGGGAATACGGTTATCGTCATAGAGCATAATCTGGATGTGATAAAGAGTGCAGACTGGATTATCGATCTGGGCCCCGAAGGGGGAGATGGAGGCGGCACTATTGTTGCCCAGGGAACACCGGAAGAGGTTGCTCAGAATGAAAAAAGCTGGACAGGCCGCTATCTGCGCGATATGCTGAAGACTCCACCTGCTGGTAAAAGCAGGAAAAAGAAAGGAAATACAGGCAGTACATCATGAGCACGCAGGGATTCCGACCGGTTTCCCCGGTTTCCTCGGTTTCTGGCGCCGAGAAGGCCAGGGGAGTCAACAAGAACGGTGCCCCCCTCCTGGGGGACAGTCGGGACCTCTTCCGGCCCAAAACATCAGATATTCCAGCTCAGCCTGGTGTCTACAAGTGGCGGGATGCTAACGGCCGGGTAATTTATGTAGGCAAGGCTAAGAATCTGCGCAATCGGCTGAGCAATTATTTTCAGCCTCTGAACAGGCTTCACCCCCGGACCCAGTCCATGGTTCTGATTGCCCGCAGCCTGGAATGGACCCTGGTAGGTACTGAACTGGAATCGTTGACTCTGGAGTACACCTGGATCAAGGAATTCGATCCTCGTTTTAATGTTGTCTTCCGCGATGATAAGACGTATCCCTATTTGGCTATATCCATAGGTGATGAGGTCCCCCGCATTTGGGTGACCAGAAATCGAAATAAGCGGGGGACCCGGTATTTTGGTCCCTATGCCAAGGTGTGGAATATGAGGCACGCCCTTGACTCCCTGCTGAATGCATACCCAGTGAGAACATGCACGCAGTCAGTTTTTCACAAGGCTCAAGTAACGGGACGACCCTGTTTGCTGGCTTATATTGGCAAATGTTCTGCCCCTTGTGTAGGACGGATTTCCCTGGAAGATCATCGGGCTATGTGCGAACAGGTAGTGGGCATTCTCACTGGCCGCTTGGGCCCTTCCTATGCCAAAAAGCTTACAGCGGATATGAAGCAGGCCAGTGCAGACCTCGATTTTGAGCGAGCTGCCCGGCTCAGAGATCAGATATCTGCTCTTTCTTCCGTATTAGAGCAAAATTCTGTTGTTTTTGACACTGATGTCGATGCTGATATTTTTGGTCTGGCTTCCGATGAACTGGAGGCCAGTGTTCACTGTTTCTTTGTCAGGGCAGGAACAATCAGGGGAGAGCGCAGCTGGAGCGTGGAACGAGTGGAAGATATTGACGACAGCCAGCTGATGGCTGATCTGATTTCACAGGTGTATTCCGACCTGATGGAAGAAAATAAACGGGAGGAAGGGGTATCTATTGCTGTCTCCACCAGCAGGGATGCCCTGGCGCCCAGTCAGCAGGTTACCGCAGACGATGCAAGGTCGCGGGCTCAGGCTACCAGGCGGAGACGCAGCAGGCAGGAGGAGACTGGCAGGGATGATCTTTTGTCTCCTATATCAGCCGTTCCCCGGGAAGTCATTCTTCCTGTGAAGCCTGACCGTCCAGAGGAACTGGAGGAATGGCTCACTTCTCTGAGGGGATCAGCTGTGTCTATTACTACTGCCAGCAGGGGAGAGAAAAAGACCCTGATGGATCGAGCTCTGACTAATGCTCAGCAGTCCTTAGCCAGACTCAAAGCGAGCAGAATGACCGATATTGGAATGAGGACCCAGGCTTTGAATGACATTGCCCAGGCACTGGATCTGGCTGAAGCTCCCCTGCGCATAGAATGTTATGATATTTCCAATGCTTCAGGCGGAGGGTATCAGGTTGCATCTATGGTTGTTTTTGAAGATGGGATGGCAAAAAAGAGCCAGTACCGGCATTTTGCCATTCGCGGCGCCGACGGGCAGGGAGCCCTGGATGATACCTCAGCCTTATACGAAACCTTGACCCGACGCTTTAAGCATGGCAATGTGGCCGGGGATTCAGGCCAGAGCATGGAAGACGAGAAAAGATCCCAGACTCTGCTTTCCTCGCAGTCCTTAGACCATAGGCAAGAGGCTCAGGCATCCGGGTCTGCCTCGGCTGCGACCCGCCGTCATTTTGCCTATAAGCCTAATTTGATTGTCGTCGATGGTGGTCTGCCTCAGGTTAATGCCGCTGCACAGGCTTTGGAAGACCTAGGAATTACTGATGTTCATGTTTGTGGCCTGGCCAAGAAATTAGAAGAAATCTGGCTTCCGCATGAAGAATACCCGCTTATTATGAAGAGGCAAAGCGAGGGCATGTACCTGATGCAGAGGGTGAGGGATGAATCACACCGTTTTGCCATCACTTATCATAGGAAAAAACGAAGCAAGGGATCTCTTCGTTCAGCTTTGGATAGCATCGAAGGCATAGGTTTGTCCTACCAGAAACGGCTACTTAATCATTTTGGCTCTGTAAAAGCCATGAGACAGGCAACAGTGCAAGAGCTTCAGGAAGTCAGGGGAGTAGGGGCCAAGAAGGCTGAAGCCATCTATCAGTCTCTCCATCCGATACAAGACCAATCAGATACCAGGGTTGCGGCTAAGCTAGGGAATGATTCCCCTCACCTTACAGAATTTGTTTCCCAAGGAAGTAACAAGGAGTAAATAGAGATGTCTGACCAAGTTGAATGCGGCAAACCCAGCCCCAAGGATATTTTTGAAGTACTCCTGATTACGGGTATGTCCGGGGCTGGCAGAACTCATGCAGCTGATTGTGTGGAAGATATTGGCTGGTATGTGGTGGATAATATGCCCCCCAAATTCCTCATTCCCATGGTCGATATGATGACTACTTCCGGAGCTCAGGTTCATAAGCTGGCTGCCGTCATTGATGTCAGATCCCGAGATTATTTTGAAGATTTGGCTGAGGTTATCAGTCATCTGGATGATTTAGGGGTTAAAACCAGGATACTTTTCTTGGATGCCTCGGACCCCGAACTGATCAAGCGCTATGAAAGCGTTCGTCGTCCTCATCCTTTGCAAAAAGGCCGCCGGCTGATAGATGGCATACATGAGGAAAGGGATCTGCTCTCTTCCCTCAAGGAGCGGTCAGATATTGTGATCGATACCACAGGGATGAGCATTCATCAGCTGTCGACTCAGATTTATGAGAATTTGGTTGGATCTGGAGCTTCTACTGTCAAGGTGCATATTTTCAGTTTTGGATTTAAACATGGGACTCCTACTGATGCTGATTTCATTGTGGATGTTCGCTTTCTGCCAAATCCCTATTGGATTCCCAACCTGCGCAACCTGAATGGAAAAGACAAAGAGGTTAGTGATTATGTTCTGAACAGTGAAGGGGCAAAGGACTTCCTTGATTCCTATCTCAGGGCCCTTCTCATTGCCATTGAAGGTTATTCCCGTGAAGATAAACACTTTGTCACCATTGGGGTGGGCTGCACGGGGGGACAACATCGGTCTGTGGCGGTAAGCGAGGAAATGGCCCGCCGCCTGCGCGATCAGGGGATTGACGTAACTGTCTCTGCCCGGGAATTGGATAAAGCAGGAATTAATTCCGCTGGCGGGGAAAAGAACTGAGCTCTTGTTCGCCTGGTAACGTTACAATGGCAGAGTTTGGATTGAGACTTTATACCTGCTGAAGATGGCGTGTTAGTAGGCGTGTTGGGCGTGTCGCCTTCAGGTGGAAATAGGGTAAATCAAGGCACAGGAGGCCTCCGGACCAGCCGGGGGTTTCATATGAAGGAACATGGTAGGTCATAATTAAGGGAGGACTCTTGGCACTGGTTGACGAGGTCAAGAACGAATTAGCAGGAATCACAGACGACGCTGTCAGCATCAAAAAAGCTCAAGCGTCTGCTATGATCCGCTTTGGCGGGGGCTTGCGAACCCTGCAAAGGCATGTCATCGTGATTACCCAATTTTCCAATGCCCAGTCAGCCAAGTGGCTTCAAAATACCATCCGCACTGTCTATGGTCATGAAGCGGAACTGGTTCAGACAATTCGTGAACTTCCCAAGGGATCAGTGAACTGGTATTCAGTTCGTGTCTTTCGTTCCGGCGGCGCTCTGGCTCTTCAGTCCGGTATGCTTGACCGCCGTCGCCGTCCCGTTAAAGGTTTGCCTGATGAGATCATCCAGGGCAATATCGCCCAGGTTAAGGCTGCCTGGAGGGGGGCCTTCCTCTCCCGCGGTGTTCTGTCTGAACCTGGCCGGGCTCCTTACTTGGAAATTATGTGCCCCAGCGTAGAGGCAGCTGAAGATCTGGTTTATATGGCTCGCAGGCTGGGCATTTCCGCCTCCCAGCGAAAAGTCATGAGCTCGGTGAGAGTTACCCTCCGGGATGCCGACGTGATTGAACGCATGCTTATTCTGATGGGTGCTGACTACACGGCCCGGGAATGGAGCGGAAAGCATTTGGACAGCGAAGCCAGGGGAAAGGCGAATCGTCTTGCCAACTTCGATGATGCCAATATGCGTCGAAGTGCAAAAGCTGCCGTGGAGGCAAGCGAAAAAGTAACCCGAGCTTTTGAGATCCTGGGCGATGATATTCCTGAAAATTTGCGGGCAGCTGGTCAGCTTCGCCTGGATCACCGGGAAGCCAGCCTGGAAGAATTAGGCCGCCTGGCCGATCCACCTATCACCAAGGATGCTATTGCCGGCCGCATTCGCCGGCTCCTGCAGCTGTCCAACAAGGTAGAAAAACAGAGAGCCCTGTCTCAAAAAAATATGTAAAGAGCACGTCCCCTCTCACTTTTTCAAGGGCACTCCCTGAGGTAGAATAAAAAGGTCACATTCAGGGAAGACGGCGTTTTTACGCCGTTTTTCTTCTGTCGTCATAAGAAAGGATATTATGAAGACACTTAATGATTTGGGAAATTTGGCCGGTAAGCGTGTCTTGGTCCGTGCTGATTTCAACGTTCCTCTGGACGGCACCACAATCACCGATGATGGACGTATTCGTGCTGCCCTCCCCACCATCAATAAACTGCGGCAAGATGGGGCTAAAGTCATTGTTATGGCTCATTTGGGCAGGCCTAAGGGGAAGGTCGTTCCTGACCTGTCTCTGGCTCCGGTTGCAACCCGTCTGGGGCAGCTCCTGAATACTCCTGTTACCCTGGCTGCAGATACCTATGGCCCTGATGCCCAGGCCAAGGTTGCTGCTATGAAAGACGGCGACGTTGTTCTTTTGGAGAACGTCCGTTTTAATCCTGAAGAAACCAGCAAGGATGCGGCTGAACGGTCAGCTTATGCCCAGAAGATTGCTCAGCTGGGTGATGTCTTTGTTTCTGATGGCTTTGGCGTTGTCCATCGTGCCCAGGGTTCTGATTACGATGTGGCTGCGGATCTACCATCAGCAGCAGGCCTTTTGGTAGAGAAAGAAGTTGCAGCCCTGTCTAAGGCTACAGAGAATCCAGAGCGTCCTTTTACCGTTGTTTTAGGCGGTTCTAAGGTTTCTGATAAGTTGGGCGTTATCTCTAACCTGCTCGATAAGGCCAACCGCCTGGTCATCGGGGGAGGCATGGTCTTCACCTTCCTTAAAGCCTTGGGCTACGAGACCGGTACTTCTCTGCTGGAAGAGGATATGGTTGATCAGGCTAAGGAATATCTGGAAACCGCTAAGAAAAATAATGTCGAGATTGTTCTTCCTGTAGATATTGTTGCTGCCGATACCTTCGCGGCAGATTCACCTTACCAGGTTGTTTCTGCTGATCAAATTCCTGCAGACAAGATGGGACTCGATATTGGACCACAGTCTCAGAAGCTCTTCCACGACAAGATTGTCGATTCCAAGACTGTTGTCTGGAATGGACCTATGGGAGTATTTGAATTCCCCGAGTTCGCCAAAGGAACCGCAGCTGTTGCTCAGGGTCTGATTGATGCTACCAAGGCTGGAGCTTTCACCATTGTTGGCGGAGGAGACTCTGCTGCTGCTGTACGTCGCCTAGGCTTCAATGAGGCAGGATTCTCCCACATTTCCACCGGAGGCGGTGCCTCCCTGGAATTCCTGGAAGGCAAGACTCTTCCTGGCCTGAGTGTCCTGGAGTAAAAGTTTCTGATCAGAGAAATAACCTGCTTTATTTCGGCTGCTGATAGGCTTTGTAAGGCTTTGTAAGCGGCAGCCATTATAAAGCAGGTTTTTCATAAACAATTCGTTGCCACATATACTTACTTATTGTTTATACTTATAGCTTTGTATGCTTGTCATTCTTCATATAACTACCATCTGTTGGGGGTCCTATGCGCACGCCTGTTGTTGCCGGTAATTGGAAGATGAATTTGGATCATCTGGAAGCCACCTATTTTGTGCAAAAACTTGCCTGGCTTCTGCGCGATGCTCATTTTGATTATTCATCCTGTCAGGTAGTTATTACCCCTCCTTTCACTTCGATTCGGAGCGTACAGGTTTTAGTTGAGGCCGATCAACTTCCTATCTCCTATGGAGCTCAAACGGTTTCAGTGACCTCTCAGGGAGCCTTCACCGGTGATGTATCGGCTGATATGTTGGCTCAGCTGGGTTGTACTTACGTTCTGGTGGGGCATTCCGAGAGGCGCAAGTATCATCCGGATGATGATGCCAACCTGGTTGATCAGGTCAGGGCGGTTTTGGCAGCCGGTATGCATCCCATTCTCTGCGTAGGGGAGGGCATAACCGAGCGACGCCGGGGGATTGAGCTTAATTATGCTGTAGGTCAGGTTGATGATATTACTCGAGATCTAGGCAAAGAAGAAGCTGAGCAGATGCTGGTTGCTTATGAACCAGTCTGGGCTATTGGCACCGGTCTGGTAGCTACAGCCCAGGCAGCACAAGATGCCGCTAAAGCTATCAGGGATCATTTTCAGAAAGTTTATGGCGCCTCGATTGCTCAAACAGTTCCCATCTTATACGGAGGATCTGTTACCTCTCAGAACGCTATGGATCTGATGAACCAGGCACATGATGTGGACGGTTTTCTGGTGGGAGGAGCTTCCCTGGACCCGGAAGAATTCTCTAAAATTATTCGGCTGACCCAAAAAGCTGCCAGGGTTCGAGCTGGTCGGTAAACACGTCGAAATCTTCCTGTACGTGGTGTATATTACTAAAGGTACCTGTTTGAAAGGAATTGAGTATGCACGCTCTTAAAATCACGCTCGAAGTTATCGTGGTGATTCTCAGTCTTATCCTCACTATGCTGATTCTTATGCATAGGGGCAAGGGAGGCGGCCTGTCAGATATGTTTGGCGGCGGCATTACTCAGAACGCTGGTACTTCCGGTGTCGCAGAAAAGAATTTGAACCGCATAACCGTTATTGTTACCCTGATCTGGGTTGCTATTATTATTGGGCTTGATTTTATGGCAAAATACAATCTGGGCTGAGTAACCGTCCAGGTTGCAAGTCACACAGTGGAGGAATCAGAATGATTCCTCCTTTTTCTTTACTTCATTTCCTTTACTTCATTTCCTTTACTTCATTTCTCTATCTTTCTTTCTTCAGCCCTCTTGGTAGGGCAAGCCAGGGGCGCGAGCCAGATTTTTTAGCTGCCTTACTAAGTAGGCATAAAAAGATCCCTGTCACCTTTGCAGCGGCGAACTGCTCAGTGACAGGGATCTTGTTTTATATAAGTCGCCTAGGGATTTATACGAGAGAATCAAATCCCCAGGCTAAATTGGGCCAGAATCAGCCGTTTACGCGGTCAATTCCTGCCTGCACATCAGCCAGGACTGAATCCCAGGAGTTGATAAACTGAGCAACACCGTCTGCCTCGAGCTTATCGGTGACATCTTTAATGTTGATGCCCAAAGCAGCAAGCTGCTCCATGACCTTATGGCTCTCCTCATAAGTTCCAGCAATGGAAGGAGCACCATCACCCTGCTCGGCAAGAGCGTTGAGGGTCTTTTCAGGCATGGTGTTGACCACGTCAGGAGCGACCAGTTCATCTACATACTTGCAGGGGGAATAAGCAGCATTCTTGGTGCCGGTAGAAGCCCAGAGAGGACGCTGACGCTTGGCACCCTTGGCTTCAAGGGCAGCCCAACGAGGATCTTCAGCAAACTTCTTTTCGAAGAGCTCATAAGCCAGGCGGGCATTAGCAACTGCAGCCTTGCCTTCCAGAGCCTTAGCTTCAGCAGAGCCGTTGGCTTCCAGGAGTTTGTCTACAGCGGTATCGACACGGGAAACAAAGAAGGAAGCAACAGAACCAATATGCTTGAGGTCATGGCCATTAGCATCGGCCTGGGCAATACCTTCAATAAAGGCGTCAATAACCTTCTCATACCGTTCCAGGGAGAAGATCAGGGTGACGTTGACGGAAATACCCTTAGCCAGGGTAGCAGTGATTGCGGGCAGACCTTCGAGGGTTGCGGGAATCTTGATCATGGCGTTGGGGCGGTCAACCTTCTTCCACAGCTGCTCAGCCTGCTCTTCAGTTTTTTCAGTTTCATGAGCAAGACGAGGATCAACTTCAATGGAGACACGTCCGTCGACATAGTCGGTGGATTCAGCAATCTCGCGGAAGATATCAGTTGCATTGCGGACATCGGTAGTTGTCAGTTCGCGGACAGCATCTTCCACGTTCACCTTGCCCAACTGCTTGAGCTGCTCATCGTAAGGTCCAACTTCGTGCAGGGCCTTGGCGAAAATGGAAGGATTGGTGGTCACACCAACAACGTTCTTGGTGGCAATGAGCTCCTGCAGACTTCCGGATTCAATGCGGGAACGGCTCAAATCGTCGAGCCAGATGGAAACACCAGAATCACTGGTCTTTTGGGTATGTACATTTTCTGCCATTGAATAACTCCTTTTGGTAATTGTGGGCAGTTAGGGCGCGAGCCCTAAAACTTATCTATAAAACTGTACTGGTGAATGAAATCTGTACTGTAAAGGGTACAGATTCAAACAGGTATAGGCCAGGGTTAGGCGCGAGCCTGAGCCAGGGACTCCTTGGCAGCCTCAACAAGGTGCTCAGGAGTAATGCCCAGAGCCTTCATGTTGTCCTGTCCGTTACCCTGCAGGCCAAACTGTTCGATAGAAACAGCCTTGCCATATGTACCCAGATACTTGTACCAGGGCATAGCCAGACCTGCTTCGATAGATACGCGGGCTTTAACAGCTGCAGGCAGGACGGATTCCTTATAGTCCTCATCCTGCTCTTCAAACCATTCCAAGCTGGGAGCAGATACTACGCGGGCCTTGATTCCCTCATCGGCCAGGGTCTTAGCAGCAGCAACCGCATGCTGAACCTCAGAACCGGTAGCCATAAGGATGACATCGGGAGTTCCCTCCGTGTCAACCAGAACATAAGCACCGCGGCGAACGCCGTCCTTAGCCTTATCCTTGGTTTCAGCCAGGGTTGGAACCCCTTGACGGGTCAGGATAAGAGCAGTGGGATGGGTATCTTCCTTCTCGAAGGTGTAGCGGTAAGCTTCAGCTGTCTCGTACTGATCTGCTGGACGAACCACATCAAGCTGAGGAATGGCCCGCATAGCGGTCAGATGTTCAATAGGCTGATGGGTAGGACCATCTTCGCCCAGAGCCACAGAATCGTGAGTCCACACATAAATATTAGGAACATTCATCAGGGCAGCAAGACGAACAGCAGGACGTTCGTAGTCGGCGAACTGGAAGAAGGTACCGTTGAAAACCCGGGTATCGGAATCGAGGAGGATGCCGTTGGTGATAGCACCCATAGCAAATTCGCGAACACCAAAGTGAAGAATGCGGCCGCCCTCGGAAACGTTAGGCCAGGTCTTGGTGGCAAAGGCAGAGGGAGCAAAGGAGTCTGCACCCTTGATCACGGTGTTGTTGGAGCCGCCTAGATCAGCAGAACCACCCCAGAGTTCAGGCATAACAGGAGCCAAAGCGTTGATTACGGCGCCGGAAGCTTTACGGGTCGCTACGGAAGAGCCTACCTCAAATGTTGCTTCCAGGTCATCAATGGCCTTGTCGAACTCTTCAGGAAGCTTTCCTTCATGAATACGGTCATGAAGAGCAGCCTTATCGGGATTTGCCTGCTTCCAGGCCTGATACTTCTTATCCCACTCTTCATGAGCCTTGCGGCCACGGTCAGCAACCTTGCGTGCATGATCCAGAGCTTCCTGGTCAATCTGGAAGGATTGCTTTGGATCATAACCCAAAGCTTCCTTCAGACCTGCAACGGCTTCGGCACCGAGCTTAGAGCCATGAGCGGATTCGTTGTTGGTCTTTCCCGGTGTAGGCCAGGCCATGAGGGTATCTACCTTAATGAACTTTGGCCTGTCAGTGACCTGCTCAGCCTTTTCCAGGACCCGGGCAAAGCCTTCAGCGTCTTCCTTGTAAGAACCGTCAGGCTGGACGAAACTGAATTCATCGGTATACCATCCATAGGCCTTGTAGCGTTCCAGAACATCTTCGGCAAAGGAGATCTTGCTGTCGCCCTCAATCTGAATATGGTTGGCATCGAAAATAACAGTCAGGTTGCCCAACTTTTGGTTGCCCGCCAGGGAGCTGGCCTCGCTGGAAACACCTTCCTCAACGTCACCCTCACCGCAGATCACCCAGATTTTGTGGTCGAAGGGAGAAGTACCTGCAGGAGCGTCAGGATCCAGCAGGTTCCTCTGGAAACGCTGGCCGTAAGCGAAACCAACAGCGGTTGCTACGCCTTGACCCAGAGGGCCTGTCGTGACTTCAATACCAGGGGTCAGACCATACTCCGGATGTCCGGGAGTGATGCTGTCCATGGTGCGGAAATGCTCAAGATCGTCCAAAGTCAACTGGTAACCGGAAAAATAGAGCTGAATATATTGAGTCAGTGAAGCGTGTCCGCCCGACAAGATGAATCTGTCGCGGCCTTCCCACTGTGGATCGTTAGGATCATGCTTCATAAACTTCTGATACAAAGTGTAAGCGATAGGGGCCAAAGAAATAGGGGATCCGGGATGTCCGTGTCCTGCCTTTTCTACGGCGTCAGCGGCGAGAACTTTTGCGAGTTTCACGGCCCGCTCGTCCAAGTCAGTCCATTCAAAATCGACCATAAGTGATCAACTTTCCTTCCAATTGGTTATGGCATGAACGTCTGCGCGTTCCATGCCTGTGACCCTTCAATACTATAAGCGATTACAGACCATTTCAAGGGGTAGTGTTGGCTTTCTTTTTTCGTTGGGAGCAAGAAAAGAAGGAGAAAATTAGCAGTCGTAAGCAAGGAGTGCTAGAACTAAAGGAGAAACTACATGTGGTTCATTAATGAATCATCGAATGAGCCATCGAATGAATCATCGCGAGGCAGAAAGGATCTTATATGGCCCAAGAAAGGCGGATGAAAATTCTGCAGGCTGTGGTGGAGGACTATATCCGCACCCAGGAGCCAGTCAGTTCTTCCGGCGTTGCCTCCCGCCACCATATTGCCGTCAGCTCTGCCACTGTTCGTAATGACATGGCAAGTCTGGAAGATGAAGGCTACCTGATCAAACCTCATACCTCAGCCGGCCGCATCCCCTCAGAGAAAGGGTACCGGTATTTTGTTGACCAGCTTTCTACCATTGTTCCCCTGTCCCGTCCGCAGAGGAGGGCAATCGAAGACTTTCTTAAGGGGTCTGTCAGCATAGATGATGTTCTCCACCGGTCAGCCCGTCTGCTAGCTCAGATTACTGGCCAAGTAGCCGTTGTTGCCACTCCAGCCATTACCCGGTCCAGCCTTCGCCGATGTGAGTTTATCCGCCTGGGAACAGATACTATATTGACTGTTATCATCACCGATACCGGAGGAGTAGAACAGAGAACCCTAACTAGTTCATTGGCTCGCCGGGATGATTTTCTTTCCTGTTTGACTCAGGTGGTGAACTCATACTGCTGTAATCTCTCCCTGAGACACTCCGCTCAGGCTCTTCAGGTCCACCAGCAGATTATTCTGCGTGACTGCCTGCAGGCTATGGATCCGAAAGACCCTGCAGACATCCGCCGACTGTCCGCCGCAGTCAGGGACTGCATTTCTCACCTTGTTTCTATTTTTGAGGATCTGGCGCATGATAGCGAATCCTATTCCTTGTATACCACAGGAGCGGCTCAGCTGGCGCATGAAAGACACAGTCAGGTGGAAAATATTGCTTCCCTTTTAGACGCGCTGGAAGAGCAGATTGTCATTATGCATCTGATGGATAATCTGGCTGCCGCAGCCCAGGAATCCGGGGGCACGGGAGTGGGAGTTGCCATTGGGTCGGAAACGCATTCGCCTGAGTTGCTGCATACGGCTATTGTGACAGCAGGCTACGGGCTTGCTCACCCTGACTCTGATTCTCTGAACCCGGATTATCCTTCTGCTTCCGATCAGGATAAGATCGACGAGCATGACTCCATTGCCTTTGTCGGCTCGATTGGTCCTACTCATATGGATTACCGCATGACCATGTCGGCTGTTCAGGCTGTGGCCCAGTATTTAACCCGCTACCTCACCGACAGGAGCTGAGACTGTGCACAAGCAGTGAGGGAGTGCCGGCAGGCGGGCAAACACACAGGTAGACAGGTAAGAACATAGGGTCCTTGTGGCACAATAGGGCAAATACATTTGAGGAGTTTTACAGTGACAGATTATTACAAGGTTTTGGGGGTAGATCGTTCTGCCAGCCAGGATGAGATTAAGAAGGCATATCGCAAGATGAGCCGCAAGTATCATCCTGACATTGCCGGTCAGGAGTTTGAAGAGAAATTCAAAGAGGTTAATACGGCTTACGAAGTTCTGTCTGATACAGACAAACGGCAGATGTATGATCAAGGGGTTGACCCTCTGAATCCTCAGACAGGCTATTCTTCTTCTGCCGGAGGATTCGATGACATGTCCGACATTTTCAGCACCTTCTTTGGGGGAGCTTTTGGATCTGCGGGTTCTTCAGGCCCTATACCTAGAACTCAGCCAGGTCGGGATTCCCTGACATCTGTTGCTATTGACCTGGAGAAAGCTGTCTTTGGCGGTGTTCAGAATGTCGATATTCGCACCTGGTCTGTTTGCCCGGACTGTTCAGGATCCGGAACTGCCGACGGGGCTGAGCCGGTGACATGTCCCCAGTGTCATGGGAGCGGAAACGTCCAGACTGTCCGACGGACCCTCCTGGGACAGATGGTTTCTACTCAACCGTGTGATCGCTGCCAGGGGCATGGAACAATCATTGAAAATCCTTGCCATACATGTAACGGCCACGGACGTGTTCGCATTCAGAGGACTGTAGGGGTCAATATTCCCGCTGGAGTGAAAGATGAGACCCGCCTGCGTCTGTCTGGCCAAGGGGAAGTGGGAGAAGGCGGCGGCCCTGCCGGAGACTTGTATGTTGATATCAGTATTAAGCCCGATAAACGCTTTACCCGCCGTGATGATGACCTGCATTGCTGGATTACTGTCCCTATGACTTGGGCTGTTCTGGGTCATGAAACCAGTATTGATACTTTTGATGGGCCTCAAACTGTTCACATTCCTGCAGGATCTCAACAGGAATCAACCATTTCCCTAGACAATCTAGGAGTCACTAATCTGAAAGATTCCGGTAAAAGAGGAAAAATCATCGTTCACTTAATGATTTCCATTCCCAACGGCCTGGACTCCGCCCAGAAGAAATTGATGGAGGACTTTGCCCGTAAACAGAAAGACGACGATTATAGTCCCAGCCAGTCTTCACAGCCCCGGGGAAAAGAGCAAAAAGGTTTCTTTGACAGATTGCGGCACGCTTTTTCCGCCTAAAAAATATAAAGATATTTTATGTAAAAATTCTATCGTAGAGAATCGTAATCTATCTGAGCAAAGACCGGCACATTGCCCTGTACTGACTGACATACCCACCGCCAAAGAAAACGCAATGGCCGGCAATGGGGTAGAGCTGCCAGAGAGTAACCCGATCCGCATACCCCTTTTTCAAGGGGTGAATGCTGTGGTACCCATCCAGAATATTGTCCATATAGCTCATACCAAAAAGCTGGAGCATAGCCAGGTCTTCTTCCCTGTGCCCTCCGTGAGCGGCTGGATCAATTAAGACTGCCTGCGAGTCCTCGAGCGGTGAGCCGTCAGCACCCGTTCTGGTCCACATAACATTGCCGCTCCACAAATCCCCGTGAACCCTGGCTGCCTTATCGTCAGCGGCTGGTCCCAACAAATCAGGCAGGGCTTCTATCAGCTCTTGGGTCAAATCCATATCCGACTGGTTAAGTATTCCTCTTTGCATTCCCAGCCGAACCATGGGGTAAAGTCTGCCCTGACTCAGGTAGGTAACAGGGTCAGTCCAAGTTCCCGTGTCCATGGGGACAGGGTCCTGCAAAGGACCGAAGTAACAGGTTCCCTGATAGTCGTCGGGCGGGCAGCCAAAGCAGGAAGCGCCACTGTCATGGAGGTGGGCAAGGCTGCGGCCAAAAGCATAGGCCCCACTGGCCGTGGGAGAAGCAGGGTTGATTCGCTCAATATCAAGATAATCTTTTCCCCAGGAATCTACCGATACGACCCTGGGTCCCCCCTGAGCCTGGGCCTGAGCCAGCCACAAAAGGCCTTTTGCCTCACACTCAAAGAAACCGTCGGGTGCAAATCCCCGTGATTTACGGTGCAGAGCAAACTGACTCATCTTAACCTCCTGAGATAGTGATAATGCTCAGCACTGCCGGCACGGAGCATCCTTTGTTGTCTCTTTCTATTATGCACCACCAATATCCCAGATCAGGAAAAACCAGGATTAGACCCGCTATCAGGTACTGAGCCGGGGGAGGGGCTGTCGGGGGAATCCAGAGACTTCAGAAAGTTTTCCGTTTCTCTGATCAGTTGATTGGACAGAGCTGGGGGAAGAACTGTTTCTTCTGTTTCTTCCGTATCCGCTATCTTCTCCAGACGATGAACGTAATGATTCAGATCATCATTGTAAACCAGAAGGGTATCTGCCGATTGTTTCCACTGCCTGGATCTCTGAGGCAGATTTCCCAGAGGAAGATCTGTTCCCAGATGATGCGACAGGGCTTTTACCAATGTCAGAATTGCATAGGGACAGTCATCTGCCCCGGCATATTGGGGGACGGAAACCCACAGACTTTCAGTCCTGTATCCGCTTTCTGCTGCGGTGAAATCAAGAATAGAAGGAATTCCCACAGGACCGCTGTAGGTAGTTGAAGGATCTGGTGGGAAAGCGGAGTCCTGCTCGCTGATAGGAAGGGGACGGGTATGGGGAACATCGTTGAACATAGATCCTAAGGTGATGATTTCGTCAATCTCGTAATCATCAGCTATGCTCAGTGACTGGCGGGCAAAATCCATCCATCGAAAATTGGGCTCCGGCCCAACTTCTAAGAGCAAAGTCAGATTGTCACTGACATCTACAGTAGAAAAAGTAACTTCAGGCCAGATGATCTGTCTGCGGCCGTCCACTGTGCACATAAGAGGCCGGGTATATTGATAATCGTAATATGTGGAGCAGCAGATATGATCTACTTCCTGGACCGTCACTTCCAGAGCCTGAAGGAGGTGCCGGACGGTTCCTGAAGCCGCCTGACCGGCGTCATTCCATCCCTCGAAAGCTGCCACCAGCACGGTCCGGTGCTGGGATAAGCCGTGTCCCTTCTGGCGCAGGGGCTGCTGGGAATCTACCATAAAAATCCTTTGTAAAAGTGGATAAAAGGTGGTGCTGGTATCAGATTAGCTCATGCAGCCTGACTACTTTTTCTTCTCAGCCCAAAGCGTGAAAGTCAGGAGCGTGAAAGAGTCCTGCGGGAACACGCCGCGACTTGCGCATGTAGGGTGGACCCGTTATATTTATCTCTTGTGTTCTGATGAACAAATGCAGAATGCGGGCATAGCTTAGTTGGTAAAGCGCGACCTTGCCAAGGTCGAGACCGCGGGTCCGAGTCCCGTTGCCCGCTCGAGGTCTAGTAGAATTGACCGATGCGGTGGGTTAGCCAAGCGGTTAGGCAGCGGCCTGCAAAGCCGTATAGGCGAGTTCGACTCTCGTGCCCACCTCTGAAAAATTCCTGGGCGATTGGCGCAGCGGCTAGCGCGCTTCCCTGACACGGAAGAGGTCACAGGTTCGATTCCTGTATCGCCCACTCTCTAGTGAATCATCTCTAGATCATCTCTAGTGAATGAATAATAAATAAAATACCGGGCGATTGGCGCAGCGGCTAGCGCGCTTCCTTCACACGGAAGAGGCCATAGGTTCGATTCCTATATCGCCCACAAAAGCCCTGTATTCGTTGTATGTTTTATTGTCTTTTATTGTCTTGGTGGTTTTCTTAATTTTTTCCTTGTCCCTATCCCACCATAATCTACTAAAGTCATATAAGTCCATGATCCGCACCAGTAACGCGGTATCCTGAAAGTAAAGGACATGCGATGTCAGAAGCATCTTCTCTTATCCCTATAACTGTCAACGGAGAACATAGGGAGGTGGAACCTACAGTCACCGGCGTTCAGCTTTTTGACAGTGATAAAAGCGTTATTGCCGTCCGGCTTAATGGTCAGCCCCGTGATCTCTACACTCCTCTGAAGGCCGGCGATTTTGTTGAATCGATTGATATCAACAGCAAGGATGGACTGGCGATTATGCGCCATTCAGCTACCCATGTCATGGCCCAGGCTGTTCAGGAGATTTATCCCCAGGCTAAGCTGGGTATTGGTCCAGTCATTGAAGATGGATTTTATTACGATTTCGATGTAGACAAGCCCTTTACCCCGGAAGATATGAAGGAAATTGAGAAGCGGATGCAACGCATTATCAAGTCCAGCCAAAGCTTCCGCCGTCGGATTGTGACTGAAGACCAGGCTCGTCAGGAAGAAGCTGACCAGCCGTACAAGCTGGAACTGATTGACAGTGCTGAAGAAGCAATTGACCAGGGCAAGGATACCGAAGTTTCCCAGGGACAGTTAACTATGTACGATAACTGTGACCGGGAGGGAACTGTAGTCTGGACTGATCTTTGTCATGGACCTCATCTGCCTAATACCCGCTATATTAAAGCCTTTAAACTCCAGAGAACTGCCGGAGCTTACTGGAGGGGAAGCGAAAAAAATCCTATGCTCCAGCGTATTTATGGCACTGCCTGGGCATCCAAAGAGGATTTGAAAGCATACCTTCAGCGCCTGGAAGAAGCGGCTAAAAGAGATCACCGCAAGCTTGGGGCCGAGATGGATCTTTTCTCTTTCCCCGATGAGATTGGTCCTGGTCTGGCAGTCTTCCATCCCAAGGGGGCTGCCGTTATTAACGCTATGAAAGAATACTCCCGGATTGAGCACAGGAAGAATCATTATTCTTTCGTGCAGACGCCTCATATTACCAAGGGCGGCCTGTATGAGACTTCCGGCCATCTCCAGTGGTACAAGGATGGCATGTATCCTCCCATGCATTTGGATGAGGAGAAAGATGCCAATGGAAAAGTCATTCGCGAGGGATTTGACTACTACCTCAAGCCAATGAACTGCCCCATGCATAATCTTATCTTTAAGTCCCGGCAGCGTTCTTACCGGGAATTGCCTCTGAGGCTCTTTGAGTTTGGTACGGTCTATCGCTATGAAAAGTCCGGTGTTGTTCACGGTCTTACCCGGGTGAGGGGTCTGACCCAGGACGATTCCCATATTTATTGCACTAGAGAGCAGATGAAAGGTGAGCTTACCAGCCTCCTGTCCTTTGTTCTTAAGCTCTTAAAAGACTTTGGATTGAACGATTTTTATCTCGAACTGTCCACCAAGGATGAACACAAGTATGTAGGTTCTGATGAAATCTGGGAAGAAGCAACCAGGACTTTGGCAGAAGTTGCCAGGGATTCTGGTCTGGACCTCGTTGATGATCCTGGCGGGGCCGCCTTCTACGGACCCAAGATTTCTGTTCAAGCCAGGGATGCTCTGGGCCGCACCTGGCAGCTGTCAACGATTCAGCTTGATTTCAATCTTCCCGAGCGCTTTGGATTGGAATATATTGCTGCTGACGGGACCCGCCAACGTCCGGTTATGATTCACCGGGCTCTCTTCGGTGCTATTGAGCGTTTCTTCGCTATTTTGCTGGAACATTACGCAGGTGCCTTCCCCGCCTGGCTGGCCCCCGTCCAGGTTCTGGGCGTACCTGTTTCTGAGGCAAACAGTGATTACCTGAAAGAGATTCTTGACCGGTTGGATGAATCCCTGGTCCGGTGCGAAATGGATGCTTCTGATGATCGTTTTGGCAAGAAGATCCGCAATGCATCCAAGTCCAAAACGCCGTTCATCCTCATCGTTGGTGATGATGATCAGGCCAGGGGAGCTGTCAGCTTCCGTTTCCGCGATGGCAGCCAGCTCAATGGAGTTGCTGTTGACAATGCATTAGCATGGATTAATCAGGCAATAACCTCACATCAGCAGATCAATTCGGCAGCTGATTTTTGCTCGGCCACTGACGCCAGTTTGTCTGAAGAAAACTAGTCTGAGCAGAATCTGCTCAGAGCTGACTGCAGCTGGAAAGATTAGGAAAGACCAGGTAAGGGAATGTTTGAAAAACTCCGAGGTCCTTGGAAGAAAATGATTAAGCCTGTTGCTCAAGCTTTAGTTACTATGGGCTTTACTGCCAATATGGTAACTGTAGTCGGGGCAGTGGGGACAACCATTTTTGCCATTCTCACAGGTTTAACCGGCTGGCTTTTTGCTGGTGCAGTCCTGATGACCATTATGGTCGTGTTTGATTCCCTGGATGGTTCCGTTGCCGCCTTGAGCGGCGGCGGAACCGCTTTCGGTGCTTTCCTTGATTCTTCTCTGGATCGGGTAGCTGACTGGGCTGTTCTCATGGGGGTTATAATTTACCTGGTCCGCCTGAAGAATTTCTGGACTTTCTGGCCTCAGCTGGGCTTTTGGTCGGCCCTCTTGGCCATGATGACTTCCTTTGTTACCTCCTATGTTCGGGCCCGGGCTCAGGCCATTGGCCTGGATGCCAAGAATGGGATTGCCACCAGATCTGACCGTCTGATAATTATCCTAGTCGGGCTGGCTCTGACTGGTTTGGGATTGCCGGTTGCCGTTCTCTCCTGCTTTATAGCAGCCCTGGCCCTGCTGGGTCTCATTACAGTTTGGCAGAGATTATCCACTGTTCACCGCCAGGCCCGGCAGGCTGGTCTGACCCGGCCTGAAGGACCAGGCTCAGCGGTATAGACAGGAATACAGGTGCAGGATAAGTTTCTGGTTTTTATAGCCCGCCATTCCCGTTTTCTTCCTTTGTGTCTGGTCAGGGCGGTTTTTGCCCTCATAGCCTGGACGGTTTGGTTCCTGCATCTGCCGTCTATCCGTCAGTTGGAGAAGAATCTGAGCAGGGTTCAGCAATCTGCTCACAAACCGTCAGATTATAAAAGTCTGCGTCGCCTGTCTTTGGCAGGTATGCAGTCTTACTGTGCTTATTTTGCCGAAGCCATGACCCTTCCGTCCCGGTCTGCCAGCCAGATTGATGCCAGTATGAGGATTGCGGGCCCTTATGCACATGAGCTCATGAGACAGAGGACAATGTCGGCTATTCCCGGTGCTCTGGGCCATATGGGCAACTGGGACTATGCAGCCCTCTGGTCGAAAAATCATGTGACCCCCGTGACCACCGTCGCAGAAAAGCTGAAAAACAAAGATCTTCTCTCTACCTTTATCGCTATCCGCCAGCAGCTGGGAATCACGCTTTTTACTACAGGAGATACTCATATCTTGCATAAGTTGGAAGAAATTATGCAAGAAAAGCATGTATTGGTTCCCCTTCTGGCGGATCGGGATTTAAGTCACCATGGCCTTTTTGTCTCTTTCTGCAACTCCACTATCAGGGTTGCCCAGGGGCCGGCAGCTTTGGCTTACGATCTTAACCTGCCCTTATACGTTATTGCTATCTACAGGGAACGTCTTAAAGGACACAGACGAAAGAAGGCAGGCAGTTCATACGGATATGTACTCGATATCTGTGGTTGTATAGAGCCTCAATCCTGGAAGAAATTGGACAGAGAAGGGGCTCTTCAGTCCATAAGTCAGGAGTGGATTAGCTGCCTAGAATCAGCCATTCAGGCTCATCCTCAGGACTGGCACATGTTACAGCCTCTTTTCCTGGAAGATCTGGACCAATCACGCCTGCACTAAGTATTGCACTAATTAAGTACACTAATTACTAATTATCTGTAAGGCGCCGGGAATGATTCTGCCCGGTTTTGCCTTGTTTCCTGCCTTATTTTAGTCCGGGTCCTGCAGGCCTGTTTTAATAAGAGCAAAGGAAGCGTTAAAAGGACTAGGCGTGACTGTTACCACTAATAGCTTGTCTCATGAAGAGCTGTCTCTTGTAGAAGAAATCCCTGACAGCCAGCCGCTGACCATAGGGATTATCTGCCCCTATTCGTTTGAAACCCCAGGAGGAGTTCAGGCTCATATTAAGGATTTTGCTCAGGAGCTGATTACGCGCGGGCATTCAGTCTCTGTTTTGGCACCCGGCCGCCGAACTAAGGATATGCCTTTGTGGGTCCAAACAACCAACACATCGTTTGCCGTACCCTACAACGGGTCGGTGGCTCACATTTCGTACTTTGGTTTTGTGGGGAATATGGTTCGGCGGTGGGTCCGGCAGGGGCAGTTCGATATTCTTCATGTTCATGAGCCAGAGATTCCCAGTCTCTCTCATAAAATCTTTACGGCAGGTTTCCACCATCCTCCCGTTGTGGCAACTTTTCATACCTCTTTTGAGGAATATCCCCTGACCCTGAAAGTTTTCGAAAAGTATCTTAACCGTTATTTGATAAGCATCAGTCAGGCTATTTTTGTCTCTGACAGCGCTCAAGATATAGCCCGCCATTATCTGAATTCATCCATTAGGCAAAGTGTGATTCCCAATGGGATCCACACTTCATTTTTTCGGCAGGCCCGACCCAAGGAAGACTGGCAAGGTACGTCGGTGGCCCCTACTATTGGTTTCCTGGGGCGCATAGGGGAGGAAAGAAAAGGATTTCCCGTTTTCTGCTGTGCAATCCCG
The DNA here is from genome assembly GCF_001042695.1 of Scardovia inopinata JCM 12537. NCBI lineage: Bacteria > Bacillati > Actinomycetota > Actinomycetes > Bifidobacteriales > Bifidobacteriaceae > Scardovia > Scardovia inopinata. Next base: position 847,576 of record NZ_AP012334.1, read on the forward strand.
AGCATTCTGGCTGCTTTTCCCCAAGCTCGTTTTCTCTGTGCCGGGGATGGGGAAGGGGAGGGAAAGAAGATTATCCACTCTCTGGCTGACAGCACAGATCAGGACCTGGAAGATCGGGTAACTTTTTTGGGGAGGATTAGCGATGAAGATAAGGCTCGCTTTTATAAGAGTCTGTCAGTGTATGTGGCTCCTCAGACAGGAGGAGAAAGTTTTGGCATAGTGCTGGCTGAGGCCATGGCAGCTGGCTGTCCTGTCGTTGCCTCGGATTTGCAGGCTTTCGTTGATGTTTCTCAGCATGGTGCCTGCGCTGATCTCTTTGCCGCGGGTCAGGCAGAGAGCCTTTCCGATGCTGTCTGTTCCCTTTTGTCTCAGCCGAATAAAGCCCTTAAATTAAGCAAAGCAGGACTGACCCGGGCTCAGGATTTTGACTGGAAGACTGTCACCGATGATATCCTGCAGATTTACCGCCGCATTCTTGATGTCTGAGCGGAAACATAGAATTACTACGTTTAGTTATTGAATGGCACGATACCGTCAGGAGAAACATGTCAGGACATTCCAAGTGGGCAACGACCAAAAATAAGAAGGCTGCCATCGACGCCAAGCGCGGCAAATTGTTCGCTAAACTTATTAAGAATATCGAGATTGCTGCAAGGACTGGCGGCGCAGACCCCAATGGGAACCCCACGCTCTACGATGCCATCGTTAAGGCTAAAAAGAGCTCTGTTCCTGCCGATAACATTACTCGAGCCGTTAAGCGCGGTTCCGGAGAAGAAGCAGGCGGTGCCAATTACGAAGAAATTGTTTACGAGGGCTATGCGCCGGGGGGTGTTGGCCTGATCGTTCAGTGCCTGACTGATAACCGTAACCGGGCAGCCGCAGATGTGCGCTCCACCTTGTCAAAGAATGGGGGTTCTCTGGCTGAAAATGGTTCTGTCAGCTTTAATTTTGAGCGTAAAGGGCAGATCATCGTTCCTGCTGATTCTGCTGACTATGACAGCCTTTTTGAAAAAGCTGCCGAAGCTGGAGCAGAAGATGTGGAAGAAAATGGAGACTCCTATATTATTACTACTGCTCCTTCCGACCTGGTAACTGTTCGTAAAGCTTTGCAGGATGAAGGGGTCGACTATGATTCAGCAGAAACTTCTCTGGTTCCTCTGAATGAAATTGAACTGGATCTGGAAGCTGCTCGCAAGGTTAACCGTCTGATTGATGCCTTGGATGATTTGGATGATGTTCAAAACATTTATGCTAACTGGACTGCGTCCGATCAGGTCCTTCAACAACTTGAGGATGACGAGTGAGTCATGATAATTTGTGGAGTTGATCCCGGACTGACAAGGTGCGGGATTGGCTTTATCGAAGCCGGGGCATCGCACCGGCTTTCTTTTATTCATGTGGATCTGGTCCGCAGCTCTCCCCACGATCCCCAGGATGCCCGTCTCTTGGCCATTTTTAACGGGCTTAGTCGGCAACTGGATACCTATTTACCTGATGTTGTATCCATTGAACGTGTGTTTGCTCAGGAAAATAGAAATACTGTTTTGGGCACAGCCCAGGCGGCTGGTCTGGCTATGGTCGCGGCTGCCCAGAGGGGAATTCCGGTGGCCCTGCATACCCCTACTGAGGCTAAGTTGGCTGTAACCGGCAATGGAAAAGCAAATAAGGCCCAGGTCCAAACAATGGTAGCCAAGATTTTGTCTCTGAATGCCCTTCCTTCTCCTCCTGATGCTGCAGACTCTCTGGCTTTGGCAATTTGTCATGCGCTGAGGCCGGAAGGGGCCATTCAGGGAGGAGAAAGAGAAGAACACTTGACACAGGCTCAAAAACAATGGGCTGACGCTGCTCGCAAAGCCCAGTCCAGCCGTGTCCATCGAGATATGTAGAATATCGAACATGCGTTCGAATAAATTATTGGGGAGGGCAGCATGATTGCCAGTCTGGAAGGTGATATCCTTTCCATAGAGCCCGATGGGATTGTCATTGATGTCAATGGCGTCGGTTTCAGCGTTCGCATGTCTGCCAGAGATACGGCTCAGTTGCATGCTGGGAGCCATGAAAGGATTATCACCCTGATGACTGTTTCTCGGGATGCACTTTCCCTGTATGGTTTTCTTAATCCCTCCTCCAAAAAACTTTTTATCCAGCTGCAGAAGGTGAGCGGAATAGGTCCCAGAGTGGCCATGGCCATTCTGTCTACTCTGTCTGCAGAGGAGCTGGCCACAGCAATCAGAGATAATGATGTGACTGCTCTCACCAGGGCTCCTGGCTTAGGCAGGAAGGGAGCACAGAAAATCATCCTGGAGTTGCACGGGACTATTGATTTTACCAACCTGGATCCTGATCAGGAGCAGGCTGCCGGTCACGATACAGAAAAACAGGATCACAATATGCGCCAGGTTATTCTTGGTTTAGTGTCTTTGGGCTGGCAGCAGAGGGACGCCTTTGGAGCGACAAAGGAGGCTATGAAGCAACTTAGTTTAGGAGAACCTTTGGATGCCCAGGATGTTCCCCGAGTATTACGGACCGCTTTGAGTGACTTGGACAGGGGACGGTAATATGACAGAGCCATCATCATTTTCAGCATCGGACTATAAGGAACAGGGCTTAGATCCTATTCTCAACAAGGATGCTCATGAAGAGTCCCTCCGCATTATTTCCGCAGATCCAGATGCCGATGATTCCATCAGTGATGAGGAACTACGGCCCTCGACTCTGGAGACTTTTATTGGCCAGCCGCAGCTGAAGGCACAATTGGGCCTCTTTTTGAATGCGGCTCGTAAGCGTCAGGTGCCTCCTGATCATATTCTCCTGGCCGGTCCTCCCGGACTGGGGAAGACTACCCTAGCCATGATCGTGGCTCACGAGCTTGATGTTCCCATCAGGGTGACTTCAGGGCCGGCAATTCAGCATGCTGGTGATCTCGCATCTATACTTAGCTCCCTCGATGAAGGAGAAGTTCTCTTCATAGACGAAATTCACCGTTTGCCACGGGCAGCAGAAGAGCTTCTCTACATAGCCATGGAAGATTTTCGGGTTGATGTTATGGTTGGCAAGGGGCCGGGCGCTTCGTCCATACCCTTGACTCTTCCCCGTTTTACCGTCGTGGGGGCAACGACCAGGGAAGGCATGCTTCCCTCGCCGCTCAGAGCCCGTTTTGGCTTCACTGCCCACCTGGATTATTATCCTACATCCGAACTGGAACGCTTGATCAAGCGATCTTCCTCTGTCCTTGATTTAACTGTCGATGATCAGGCTGCTCATGAACTTGCTGTACGTTCGCGGGGAACACCACGAGTAGCTAATCGTTTGCTGAGGCGGGTGCGGGACTGGGGTATTGTTCACGATCTTCCTACCATAGATGCTGATTCCGTAATTGATGCTCTGGAACTTTACCAGATCGATAAGGAGGGACTGGATCGGCTCGATATTGCAGTTCTGACTGCCTTATGCAAACAGTTTCATGGAGGTCCCGTTGGCCTTAATAATCTGGCAGCGATGGTGGGGGAGGAGGCTGAAACCGTAGAGACAGTCTGTGAACCTTATTTGGTCAGGGAAGGATTCCTGATTCGTACTCCCAGGGGGAGGGCAGCTACAGAACGGGCCTGGCGGCACCTGGGCCTCAGTCCGGAGAAAGAAGATGATGTCACCAGGCTGTTTTAGACTTTCTGTGTTAAGAAAAGGCCGCTTGGCGGTCACCATCGGCTGATGGCGAGAAGGGTTGAACCCATCCTTCGCCTGAAGCATCACCTTAGGAGTTTCCATGAATGGCAGCCAGTCTTCCATGATTTTTCTTCTTGTTTTTCTTGTCCTCATGATTATTCTTATGTGGTGGACTTCCCGCAAACAGATGAATCAGCAGAAAAAGGTCAAGGATTTCCGCGAGTCACTCAAGCCCGGAGACGAAGTCGCAACCGTCAGCGGCCTGTTGGGCACAGTTCATTCGGTTGATCTTCCTCATGATGAAATTGTTATAGATTCTGAGGGGTCACTGTCCAAGTGGCGTATTCAGGCTATCACTCAGCCTCCTATACGCCCAGCCTATGTTTCTGATGATGAAGTTGATGAGGATGGCAACCCACTGCCAGCCGAATCTGATACGGCTGCAGAAGATATCAATGATGATGCAGCCAACACAACGTATACGGCTGATTCTGCGGAAGGATCGATAGAAAACGAATCTGAAGGTGGTCCTTCAAAGAATGCTCCTGAGCCAGACCAGGCTGCCGTCAACCCTCTTTCTGCTGAGGATCAGACCGGCTTCGAGAATTCAGCTCAGTAAGGCTAGTAAGGCTCAGTAAGAAAGAAGATCATGCCCTCAAACGATATCAGCTTTAACCATCTGAACGGCATCTCATCGGATGATGCTGATTACCTGATCTCCCTGATCAGGACTATTCCAGGCTTCCCCAGTGAGGGGATTCTCTTCCGTGATTTTATGCCTGTTTTTGCAGATCCACGGGGAACTAAAATTCTTTTGGATGCTATGGTAGAAGCTCTTCCTGTCTCAGTTGATGATTTTGACTATATCGCTGGGCTGGAGGCCCGTGGTTTTCTCATTGGAACTGTTCTTGCCCAGCATTTGGGGAAGGGGTTCATTGCTGTGCGCAAGGCAGGTAAGTTACCGCCCCCGGTGATCAGCCAATCCTATACTCTCGAGTATGGTAAGGCAACCATGGAGATTGAACAGAGTCTGACAAATCCAGGCTCCCGGATTCTTATTGTTGACGATCTGGTGGCCACTGGAGGAACAGCATGGGCAGCCATGAAATTATTCGAATCCGTAGGTTGTCCGGTAGCAGGCTTCAGTTTTGTCATGAAGCTGGACGGTCTGGATGGGTACGATCGTATTTCTCACTATCCTATTTCAACCCTTATGACCATGCCAGCCTAATTTTTCTATGATGAGTGACTCAGTTCAATCAGCAAACCGCCATCTGCTTATAGCTAAGGCAGTCACAGGTAAAGCAGGTTCGGGATCAGGATCCAGACGAACTGTAAAATCAGCTCGTCTATCCTCCTCCCGGTCTGCAGCCAACCCACAATCAACGGCAAAAGGCGGCCCTGATCTTTCTCAGTCCCCACCACCATCATCCAGGAATGAGCCTGAGAATATCTGGAAATCTCTGGTCAAAGGACTGGCCGCTTCAATCCTGGCATATGCGCTTTTCTCCTTAACCATCCTCCTGCTCACCACTCTTTTCCTGCTGATTATAGGCATGGAAACACATACTGTCCTTTCCGGGTCTATCCTGCCAATAGGTTTTTCTTTTATCCTCCTTTCGCAGGGGATAGGACTTACTGTCAGCTCTTTGAACCTGAGCCTAATTCCTCTGGGGCTGACTTTCCTTTTTCTCCTTCTCATCCGTTCCTGCAGCCGCCGTTGTGGTATGAATCTGATAGGGTTTTTTGCCGGCAGTCTTGCCTGGCTGCTGATAACCTCTATCCTCCTGAAGAACAATGGTTTCCCCAGTCTCCTTCCCCTTCCTGCGGCATTGGGACGATCCTGGCTTGTTTTTCTCGTCGGTTCTGCCTGGGGGAGTCTACCTGGCTCAGCTGCCGTGCTAAACCTGCGTGCTTGGATAAAAAATAATATTTCTGCCACCGTAAGGAGAACCATCTGGTGGGGTCTGCTCCTTGCTGCCCGCTTTCTTCTTTTCCTCTGTGCCCTATCCTTGCTTACCCTTCTGGTTTGGGTCATTACAGGAATCAGCAGCATGAAGACAGTTATTTCCTACAGTTCCATGGGCCCCTGGTCAGTTCTGATTACCTGTCTGCTGTCTCTGGCCTGGTTGCCTAATCTTGCTGTCTGGGCCCTGTCGTGGATACTGGGTTCGGGCTTTATCGTAGGGAGTACTGGCACTTTCACCCTATGGGAGAGCCAGTCTGATTCCCTGCCCATCATTCCTCTCTTTGGCCTTTTCCCACGAGAAGTTCCTAGCCAGACTCTGGTCCTCATCATTCTTATTATTCCTATTCTTGCTGCCTTCCTCCTGGGGATATCTCTTCTTGCATCGAGAAGACGGTACAATATTTTCTCCTTCCAGGGCATAGACGACCAGGAAAAAGAAGACTCAGACCTCGCTTTGCCCGGGATTCTTGATCAAGAACAGGCTGAGGATCAAGAAAAAGAATCTGTAGAGGGCCAGACTGGGAGGCAGAAGGATGAGCAGAATCAGGGATGGGAATTCCTCCTATCTAAGCTGATAGATCTTGCCTATGCAGCAGCTTCCTTCATTGTTGCCTCTGTGGTCACTGTTTTTACCTCCCTTGTTTTTTACAACCTGTCAACCGGAGCTTTAGGGAAGAAAAATCTATCTTTAGTGGGAGTCAGTTTGTCAGACTCTCTTAACGTTACCGGCCGACCTCTTACCTGGGGGTTAATTGCTGCCTGGCTCCTGTCGTTGCTGCTTGTCTGTGGTCGCTATGCCTATGAGTATGTAAGAAGGCGAAAGTCTATAAATTCCTCAGATGATGAAGTTCATCAGGTGGACGCCGGTTCCGAGGGCTAGGGCATAATATGAGTAGCACATACATGGAAAGGGATATACATGGATTCTACCTATAGGCCGCTTCAGAGGGTTCTCGTATCAGTTTTTCATAAGGAGGGGCTGGAAGTTCTGGCTCAGGCTTTTATTCAGGCGGGAACAGAAGTAGTATCTACCGGTTCTACCGCCTCCAGGCTGAAGGATTTAGGCGTTCCGGTTACTCCTGTGGGAGAGGTAACTGGATTTCCCGAAAGCCTGGAGGGAAGGGTAAAGACCCTGGACCCACATATACATGCAGGCATTCTAGCCGATATGACAAATCCTGATCATGCCCGGCAACTCAAGGATCTGGGGATAAAACCTTTTGATGCTGTCATTGTTAATCTCTATCCCTTTGCTGATACAGTCCGTTCCGGTGCTGATCAGGCTGCGGTTATTGAAAAAATTGATATCGGCGGTCCTTCTATGGTCCGGGGTGCAGCCAAAAACAGTGCTTGCCTGACTGTAATTACTGATCCGCAGGATTATCAGCTTTTTGCTGATCGAGTTATTCAAGGGCAGGGGTTTAATCTAGAAGAACGGCGCTATTTGGCAGCGAAGGCTTTTGCCCATACGGCTGCATACGATGCGGCCATCGTCCAGTGGGCCAGCAGTCACTGGCCTCAGCCTCAAACCCTGCCTCAGGCCCAGTCTTATCCCACCGAGCTAACCAGGACCTGGGATCTGGGTAGGACCTTGCGCTATGGGGAAAATCCCCATCAGAGCGCTGCTCTCTATGTCAATCCTCTAAGTAAAGATGATTTTGCCCATGCCCGGCAGTTAGGCGGCAAGCCTATGAGTTACAACAATTACGTTGATGCAGACTCCGCCTGGCGCAGCGTGTGGGATTTCCCGGATCAGCCTGCCGTGGCCGTGGTTAAGCACTCCAATCCCTGTGGCCTGGCTCTAGGAGAGAACATAGCGCAAGCTCATCGCAAGGCTCATGCTTGCGATCCTATGAGTGCCTATGGAGGCGTCATTGCAGCCAACCGGATAATCACTGAAGAGATGGCTAAACAGATTAAGCCTATCTTTACTGAAGTTGTGGTTGCTCCCGATTATGAGCCCCAGGCTTTGGAGCTACTGCAAACTAAAAAGAACCTGCGGATTCTGCGCGTTCCTCTTCGCCCACAGGCAGCCCCTCAGCTTAAGCCGATAAATGGCGGCCTTTTGGTCCAAGAGGAGGATCTGGTTGATGCTCCAGGAGACAACCCAGCTTCCTGGACCCTGGTCAGTGGCCATCCTGCCGATCAGGATACTATGAACGATCTGGTTTTTGCCTGGAGAGCTATCCGCAGTGTTAAATCCAACGCTATTCTTATTGCTCACGATGGAGCAACAGTAGGTATTGGCATGGGGCAGGTCAATCGGGTTGATTCCAGTCAATTGGCTGTGACTCGGGCTAACACCCTGGCTGAAGGAAGGAACCGTACACAGGGGGCAGTGGCGGCATCTGATGCCTTCTTCCCCTTCCCCGATGGGATGGAGATACTCGCCCAGGCTGGTGTCTCAGCCATAGTCCAGCCAGGAGGATCCATCAGAGATGAGGAAGTATTCCAGGCTGCCAGGAAAGCCGGGATCACCATGTATACTACCGGAACCAGGCATTTCTTTCACTGATCTGAATGATTTGAACGGGAAAAGAACAGGAAAGGCACGGTTTGCAGGGAATGGTCCCAGAGAAAAAGCAGCCTCAGGTTTCCGAGAAAACCGAAGGAAAACCTTGGTTTGAATGGCTGGCAGCCGGGGCTGTTCTCCTGGCCTGCCTTACTGTTTTGTCAGGACATATGAAACTAGCTACCGGAATCATAGCCGGCTTTTCGCTGATCACTGCCTTGATCCGATTGATCTTTCGTGACAGGAGTCCCTGGAAGGTCAGAACAGTCTCCTTCGACTGTTTTATTGGCTTTAGCCTGGGGTTTGGCTTGATTCTTGTCTACATCAGTATTCTTTTAATCTCCTGATTAGTGACCGCCTGATTCCACTTTCTGCTTACCTTTCTAAGGACCCTCCAAAAATCTCTTTCCTGAAAATCTTCTTCGTGCAATGGTTAAATCGCTACAATAGGTAAGTCGGTACAAAGGGTAAATCGTTACAAGGAGAGTATAAAAAAGCGGCAGAAGAGATCTTGAGATCACTCTTTTGCCGCTCACACTGCCAGGGCTTATACCCTTAAACCATGTATTTATTTTTCTTCAAAACTATTTTCAGAGCTATCCTCATCAATAGATTCCACGATAATGGCTGGCTTATAAGCTTTCTGATCCCCCTGCTCCTCGTGGTCTGAATATGAGGATGGGGTCTCTTCGTGCTTCTGCTCACTGTCGCCATTCTCATCCGGTGACAGGCCATATGGATTCCTAGTTGATTCTTCCAGCTGGATTTCGCGGTAAATAGCATCATCGTTGGCATGCACAGAAGAATAAATAATAGTTACCAGGGCGACAATGGCAGAAGCCAGTAGGGCAGTAACCCAGAAAACCCAGAGTTGCTTGAGGGCAGAAGGATTGGTCAGACCCTTCATCTGGGTAAAGATAGCGATACCGGTAGACCTGGCAGGATTGAGGCCCGCATGATCAAATGGGTAGGTCAGCATGGTAGCACTTCCGTATGCCATTGCCATAGCCAGGGGATATCCCCGGGAGGAGAGGCCGTTCTTGGTGGAAGTAGCCAGATAAACTCCTACAATGGCAATCACAGCAAGTACTTCCAGGATAATAGTCCAGTTCATTCCAAAATTCATGTTCAGGGAGCTATACAAAGAAGGTGCCAGCAGATACTGGTTATTTCCCTGATCATAGAGGTTGGTCATATAGGCAAGGAAGGTCTTAAAGGGGAAAGACGTGTTGGTAGAAACCGGAAGCATATAGACCACAGTGGCCGCAGCAGCAATACCTCCAACCAGTTGAGCAATAATATAGCTGATGGCGTCAAGCCAGCTAATGCGAGCTGTTAAGGCAGCAGCAAAGGTAACAGCGGGATTAATTTGCCCTCCTGATACTCTGCCAAAGAGAAAGGCAACAGCACCATAGGCGAAGGCAGCCAGAAGGCCGGATGCCATAATTAACGATGCTGGATATGAGCTGGATGCCGGGGGGACCAATGCCCAGAAAATAAGAATGACGGTGATGACCAGATAGGAACCGACGAATTCTGCTCCCACCCTCACCGGGAGGGAGACAGGAGCGCGAGAGCCCTCATGTGATGAATATACCAATGTATCAGTCATATACTTCCTTTGTGTTGGTTTATAACCCACATGGCGTAGCTTTTGCTACTGCCAGTGGATTATAAGACTGGTGACTGTGTCACATAGTAGCATTGCAGGCCGTCAAAAAGAAGTAAAAAGAAGTATTTGGCCAGAGGATTGGATAAACTTGGAAAGTCTTCCGGGATTAGTTTCACCAAGTGTGGAACTGTGATGGAATGATGTATTATTATAAACTTGTTTCTGACTGGTCACGTTGGGAGAACGATGCCACATCACTATAGTCGTGCACAAAAAGCACATCAAGAATCACATGACGGAGTCCGTCTTCAAAAAGTACTTGCTCAAGCCGGTTTTGGTTCCCGTCGCAAATGCGAGGTTATGATTACCGATGGCCGTGTGGAAGTTGATGGAGAGCTGGTTACCGAACTGGGAGTAAGAGTTGACCCCCAACATCAGGAAATTCGTGTAGATGGATCCCGCATTCACCTTTCCAATAAACATATCACCCTGGCCCTGAATAAGCCTAGAAAGGTTTTATCTACCATGGACGACCCCAAGGGCCGCTGGACCTTAAGGGATATTGTGGGAGACAGATACGAACGGATCTTCCACATGGGCAGATTGGATTATGATACTGAAGGCCTGATTCTTATGACTGATGATGGAGAGCTGGCCCAGCATGTTATGCATCCGAAATATGAGATAGAAAAGACATATATTGCAACTGTTGAAGGCCACATTGGCGGGGGAGTCTGCCACCGTCTGGTCCGTACCGGGGTTCAGCTGGATGATGGATGGATTAAGCTGGACCAGTGCTCGATTATTACCCAAAATCGGGAACGATCCGTACTGAAGGTCGTGCTCCATTCGGGTCGTAATCGAATTGTTCGCAGGATTTTTGGGTCTATTGGTTTTCCAGTTACCCGGCTGATCCGCACTCAGATTGGTCCCATCAGTCTGGGTGAACTCAAGTCCGGCTCGTACAGGATTTTGTCCACACACGAGGTCAATTCTCTTCATAAGGCGGTGGGATTGTGATAACAGTTGCTATTGATGGTCCTTCAGGAGTCGGGAAGTCAAGCACTTCCCGAGCACTAGCTCAGCATTTTGGGTATGCTTATTTGGACACTGGAGCCATGTACCGGGCTGCGGCTTGGTGGTGCCTGAGCCAGGGGGCAGATCTGGATCATGTGACTGAGGCCGATCAACCTGTCATTACAGAAATGGTTTCTCGATTTTTTACTGAAGATCATTTTTCGATTTCTCTGGATCCGACACATTTTGATGTGTCCTCAGACGGAGTCAGCATAGACCAGCAGATTCGCTCAAGCCAGGTTTCTTCTCATGTTTCAGCTGTCTCCTCCATTATTCCTGTTCGTCATTTGCTGATTGCTGCTCAGCGAGCGTACATAAGTCAGCAGAATGACCCCGATTCCTTTTCGCACGGACAGGGAATTGTGGTGGAAGGCCGTGACATCACCACCGTTGTCGCTCCTGATGCCCAGGTCAGGGTTCTTCTGACTGCCCGGGAGGAGATTCGGCAGGCAAGAAGAAACCGGCAGAACCAGCAAAACGACCAGACAGGATCACAAACTGGAGGGACTCCAACGGGCAATCAGGCTCAGGTGTCTGATAATGTCGCTCAACGGGATGCCAAAGATTCGAAGGTTACTAATTTTAATCAGGCTGCAGAAGGGGTAGTCACTCTGGATAATTCCGATCTGACCTTTGAGCAAACCCTTAATGCCTTGATTGATTTGGTCAACGACGCTATCGATCAGGAGCTGTATCGGGAGTATGTAGCCCAATTGGACGGATACGATCTAGATCAGACCGATCAGGCTCTGATCGATCTACAGGATCCGGATGCTATCCAGGAAGAGGAGGGGGGCAGGAAAGTAGGCCAAATTGCAGTAGTTGGCCGCCCTAATGTGGGAAAATCAACCCTGGTAAATCGTATTCTGGGCCGACGGGCCGCCATCGTGGAAGATACTCCTGGAGTAACCAGGGATCGGGTCTCCTATGATGCCAACTGGGCAGGGACTGATTTCAAGGTGATTGATACCGGCGGCTGGGAAAGCGACGTCGAAGGGATAGAATCAGCTATCGCGGAGCAGGCTCAGATAGCCATGAACCTATCCGATGCTGTGATTCTGGTCGTGGACGGAACGGTTGGTCCCACCCGGACTGATGATCGGATTGCCGCCCTCCTGCGTTCGTCAGGAAAACCCGTTACGGTTGCTGTTAATAAAGCCGACACTCAAGAGGAAGAGTATCAGGCTGCAGAATTCTGGAAACTGGGCTTAGGCGAGCCCATACCAATTTCTGCCATGCATGGCAGGGGAGTTGGCGATCTCCTGGACTTGTCCCTGGATATGCTGAAAAAAGTGTCCGCCCTGTCCGGGACTGCGACTGACAGCAGTCTCAGGCGGGTTGCCTTAATTGGCCGCCCCAATGTGGGGAAGTCTTCCCTCCTGAATGAGCTGGCGCAAGATAACCGCTCAGTTGTCAACGACCAGGCGGGAACAACCAGGGACCCTATTGACCAGGTGGTGACCATCGGCAGTAAAGACTGGCTTTTTATCGATACTGCAGGGATTAAACGTAGGCTCCATAAACAGACCGGGGCAGATTATTACTCCAGTCTGAGAACCCAGGCCGCTATTGAACGCAGCGAACTGGCCCTGGTCCTGTTTGATGCGTCTGAACCCATTTCTGACCAGGACCTGAAAGTCATGAGCCAGGCAGTTGATGCTGGACGGGCTATAGTTCTTGTCTTTAATAAATGGGATAAGTTGGATGAATTTTCCCGTGCCCGTTTGGAAAGACTGTGGGAAACCGAATTTAACCGTGTTACCTGGGCTCAGCGGGTAAATCTGTCTGCCAAGACCGGCTGGCACACCAACCGCCTGGTGACAGCGATGGACAAAGCCCTGTCCTCCTGGGAGCAGCGGATCCCTACCGGTAAACTCAATTCCTTCCTGGGGCAACTGCAGGCAGCCCATCCCCACCCCCTCAGAGGTGGTAAGCAGCCCAGGATCCTCTTTGCCACCCAGGCGGCTACCCGCCCTCCCCGGTTTGTGATTTTCACTACAGGTTTTCTGGAGCACGGTTACCGCCGATATATTGAGCGATCTTTGAGGGAAGAATTTGGTTTCGAAGGAACCCCTCTTCAGATTTCGGTCCATGTTCGAGAAAAGAAGAAAGGCTGAAATACGGGGAAGACACTCGCAAAAAGTGGGAAAAGTCCAAAACGTTAATGGGTGTGATACTCTATAAGTCGTGCTTACAGATACCTGTGAAGCATATGTCGGGCCATAGCGCAGCTTGGTAGCGCACTTGACTGGAGGTCAAGGGGTTATCCAGTCAATCTGGATGGCACCTGACCTGAGGTCTACTACCAACTGGGCTGAGGGCCAACGGCGAAAGCCGCATAATTTAAGACAGACACGATTAGACACGGTGACGGTAACACCTCCGGTGTTTTTTCCGCTCAGACACGACGTGAATAATCAGTCATTCGGACCATAGCGCAGCTTGGTAGCGCACTTGACTGGGGGTCAAGGGGTCGCGGGTTCAAATCCCGCTGGTCCGACCAGAAAGCTCGGAATTTCAACGATTCCGGGCTTTTTCGTTTCCATCGGCTCCCCTGTTCTGGGCCTCTCAGACACGATTTTCGGACACGACCAGACACGACGCCCCTGTGACACACCTCAGAACACCGGCATGTCGCGGTCTCGCCCGGTGACTTTCCTTATCCGATTCCGGCGACTTTTCACAACTTCTACATAAGCGGTCCCGCTCTCCCATCGTGGAAAACGGGGTCGCTTTCGTCGTCTTCATCCGGCTCTTCGCCGTAGCAGGGGCACGATGCTACTGAGCGTGACGTGCCCGTGCTCGTCGGGCGTGAGCCGTTTCTGGTGGATTCACGTGCGGATGGTCGAGGTGGGCAGGCGGATGCCGGCTCTCGCGCATTCTCGGCTGATCTGTTTGGGCGTGCCCTTCTTCTCGGATCGGGCGAGCCTGTCGAGCAGCCGGTCGGCCACGTAGGTGCGGTTCACCTGCGCGCCGCAGGAACGGCATTCGCCCATGTGGGCTCTGGGCTCTCCCCATACGACGCCGTGCTCGCAGAACGGGCATGCGCCGAACGCCACCCGTGTGACCGGCGGATCCACGATGCAGTTGACCTTCCGGGCCGTGTCGGTGACGTCCCGCCATGGTGCTGCTGCCGGAGCTGAAGGCGCGGCACGTGCCGGTGAAGATCGTGACCGCGAACGAGATGGGCCAGGCGTGCGGCAGGATGCTCGACCTGATACAGGCCGGCATGCTGCATCATCTGCCCGACGCGGATCAGCCGCAGCTGGGCAAGGCCGTGTCGAACGTGACCACGCGGCCCATCGGCCGATCGGGCGCGTTCGGCTGGAACAAGACCGGCAACGACATAGACATCAGTCCCTTGGTGGCCGTGACCGTCGCCACGCAGGGAGCGTGGACGACACGGCGCCGGCCGGGACGCAAGCAACGGGTGATGAGGTGAACCATATGGCCGACGAGGGCATCTTTTCCAGCGCATTGAAACGACCGCTCGACGTCACTTCGTTCGGGGCTACCCGCATCACCGGGGTCGCCGATGACGACATGCCGACGGTCAGGACATTGATGAAGGTGTGGCGGCAACGGTATCCGCGCAACCTGATCCGCACCGGCTACTACGGCGCGAAGGAAGGTTTCAAGGACTTCGGCATCTCGATTCCCGACCGCATCAAGGCGAACGTGAGCGCGTGCATCGGCTGGCCCGCCAAGGCCGTCCGCTCCTTGGCCGACCTGACCGTGTTCGACGGCTGGGTCTACGCCAATGGCACGGACCCATATGGGCTTGACGAGCTCACCGATCTGAACGCTCTTGAACTGGCGATACCGCAGACCGTGGTATCCGCCTACACGCATGGCTGCGCGTTCCTCACCCTTACCGGCGATCCCGATACCGGCGACCTGCTGGTAACACCCCGTTCGGCCGAATGGTCGGCCGCGATCTGGGATGGGCGGCGCAACCGGCTGGCGGCGGCGTTGACCATCAACGACGCCACGAGCAAGGGGCGCGTCACCGCGTTCAATGTGTTCCTTCCCGGCGTCGTCTACCAGATAGTCCGCGATTCGTACGGCAGCTGGGCCGCCGAACGGTATGAGACGCACTGGCCGGAACCGACCGTGGTGCCGCTCATCAGCGACCCGCAGCTGTCGAAGCCGCTGGGGACTTCACGCGTCACCCGGCCCGTGATGGCCCTGACCGACATGGGCTTCAGGACGCTCGTGCGCATGGAGGCCAGCGCGGAGTTCTACGCGGTGCCGAAACTGTGGTTCCTCGGCATGGACGAGGACGCGTTCAGCGCCGACACATGGAGCAGTCTCGTCTCCGCAATCAACGCGATTAGCAAGGACGAGGACGGCGACAACCCCACGTTGCAACAGATCAGCCAGGCATCGATGCAGCCCCATTCGGACATGTTGAAGACCATCGCCTTGGTGGTCGCATCTGACACCGACCTTCCCGTGGACTCGCTCGGCATCACCTTGGATAACCCGTCATCCGCGGAGGCGATGGCCGCCGCGGAGCGCAAGCTCACCCGCCGCGCCGACCGGCAGAACCGATTGTTCGGCATGCAGCTGACCCGACTTGCGCGCATGGCCGTATGCCTCAGTGACGGGCTTGCTGAACCGCCAGACGAAGTTGAAACGGGTAAAGCCCGCGTGGGCTCCCACCCGCGAAATCAGCGATGGGGCGCGCGCCGACGCGTACGTGAAGATCAGTCAGGTCAACCAGTCGTATGCGACCAGCGAAGTCGGCCTGCGCCGGCTCGGATTGGACGGCAGTGAGATTCGCTCGCTGCGATCGCAGCAGTCGCGTGACCGCGGACGTGACACGTTGGACATGATCCTAAGGAGCGCCAATGCCGGTGACGACCAAGGATCTGAACCAGCTGAGAACGAGCCAACAGGAGGCGGTCAGGCTCGCGAGGCTTGACCTCGGAGAACTGTGGTGGGAAATCTCCGGTCTGCCGGCGGCACGACAGCGTGACATTCTGCTCGACCTCGTGCCGGCCATCATCCGCAAGCACGCCGACGCGTCTAGCACGGCCGCCGCCGACTGGTACGAACGCATGTACGCCAAACACTTCGACGATACGTTCACCGCCGAGGTCGAGAACCCCAATGACGATGAGGCCGTCAGAAAGCTGATCCGCTGGAAGGCCGGCATCCTGTGGGATTCGCCGGAGAAGAAGGCGAACCCCGACGAGCTGCTGCGTTACCTGAACAACCTCATGGACCGGGAGATCAGGAACCCCGGCCGCCAGACCATCCGCCGCAACGCACGCCGCGATCCACACCGGCCGAGGTATGCTCGCGTGCCGAACAGCCGGCAGCCATGCGCGTTCTGCATCATGCTCGCGAGCCGTGGTTACGTCTACGCGTCCGAGGACACGGCCGACTTTGGCACCAGCTTTCATGGCGGCAACTGCAAGTGTGAGATCGTCCCCGAATGGGGCAAGGGAAGCAACCGCATCGAAGGCTACGACCCCGACGAATACCTCAAAATCTATGAAACAGCGCGCAAGGTATTGGAGACCGGCGAGATACCGGACGATCTCAAGGCCGGGCTCGCGAACATCGCACCCTACCGCGAGCCCAAGCGCGGCCAAGGTTTCTACGGGCCTTACGACCCGAACAACGTGAACTCGCTCGCGTACTTCATGCGCCATATGCACCCCGACAAGGTGAGACAAGGCCACAAGCTTGCCGAAACCGGCAAGCAGAGGAAAGGCGTGGCCGGTGAGAAGATCCGTGCGTTGAAGACCATGACCCCACGTACTTCTCTCAAGGAGATCACCCACGACGAGGTGAATCCGATGTGGGACATGTGGATGAAGAAGAAGCTCGACAATGGGTACGCGCCGAACTTCTCGAAAAACCCGTGGGGCATCAACTGCCAGAGGGTCGTCCAGGCCGCCGAACTGCGCCTGCGAGGCTACGACGTGCAGGCGGTCGGTAACCACAGGAACTCCGCAGACGGCTACTACTGGAACATCGCCGACATGTGGGTGGACGAGAACGGCAACCACCGCAAGTTCACCCAAAAGCACTCCAATGCGGTGACGATCAAGGCCATGCGAGAATACCCGCCCGGCACCCGCTTCTTCGTCGCCGGCCCATGGAAGAACGGCGGCGCACATCTGGAACGCCGAGATCATCCAGAGACCCAGTGGCTGGAAATCCCTGCGCATGTACGACTACCAATCGGGCAACTTCACGGAATACGGATACTCCAACGGCAAGATTCCCGACAGCTATCCCGACGGCATCAAAGACAGGCTACTCCGTTTCCTGCGCGTGGATGACATGCAACCCACCGATAGTCTGCTCGAAGGCGGACGATCGAGCTTCAAGGACGCGCCAGCCTACGCGAAGCCATGGGTCGCAGATCCCGACACCGTGCGAAGCTGGAACGAGTGGAAACTCCAACGAGCCCACCGCGACGATACCGCATGGCGGCAGCACTCCAACGAGTACGACAACTGGGCCGAATCCACGCCACCAAGTCAGGAAGGACGGAATGACGAACAAAGTCACCAGCTACCATCAGGCACGGCAAATCGTTGAACAGGTCAACGGCGGCATACCCACCGCAGAGGAAGGGCATGAGGATGCCGAGTACTACCACGTTCCTATGGATTCTGACTTCGTCATGCTCGACGACTGCGACTGGTACGTGAACAAGAAAACTGGCAAGGCCGAACGCTTCTACAGTTCACCTGTCATGCCTGACGTCCTCGGTAATAGGCGGTAGCATGCTATGAAAGCCATAACTGACAAGGAATAGCATGGATTCCTATGGTAACATGATGTCTATGACTGGATCTTGGCTGGTTGTAGGTAATTATCAGGCCACAAGCGTTATGACCGAAACTTTGTATGATGACTTTTTTAAAGAGCAATCAATCAATAATCATGTGTATCTTATATGCTCTGCTTCTAATGTGATTATTGACAAATATGAGTCAATGGGAGCAGGTGTCAGAATTTGGTTTCATCGCTTTTCGCTAAATGGTGAAAGTATAAATAGAGATCATCTTGACATTCCTAGAGATCTCGGCTTCTCTCAAGTAAGTATTATTGATGATGGATTGTCAGTGATTGCTGACAATCTACCAATGTCAGGGTATGAGTTTCTCAATAATATATTGAAGCGTATAAGGGAGTTCCTCCTATATGCCCCTAATTGGGAAAGCTCTCATAAAATACCGAAGAAGAAAAAGAAGCTCATTAAGAAAGCCTCTGAAGCTTTCTCTCGAATTATATGTAATTATTGTGTTTTTGACATCCAGTATATTGGACAAGCATTTGGCAGCGACGATCGAGAGGTGCCACGGAGCGCGACAGAACGCCTTATTGAAGGTCATAAAACTTTTACAAAGATATTAAGCGTTTTTCAGTCAAGGCATAAAGATAAAGAAGTTCGCATACTGGAACTTGATTGCGAGGTTCAAGCTACTTCTGCCATGCTTTCTATCAATTCCATTAACGGAATGGATATCGGAGATAAAATTAAATCCAATGGCATGGCTTTTTCTAAAGATTACAAATCTAAGGTCGTAACTTTGGAAGAAGCGGGCCTAATACGATACTTTAAACCGCCCTTCAATAAAGAATTTGTAGATACATTCCTAAGTTCAACGCATGTGAAAAAATATGCAGAGTTTCTGAAAAAGTCTCGTTTTGATCATGTTGGATTCAACATTGATATATCTCAAGAATGTATGGCGATACGACGACCTGAAGACGATGTGATCATTGATCACATAAGCAGATCTTGGAATCTTGATACTAAAAAAATGGAGCGTACTTTTGGAGATGCTCCGATTGGACAATATCCAGGAGACTTGTTCTTAGGTAAGATACTAGCAACTAATTATTCCAGCACTAATTTAGTGTAATAAGAACATAAATCACCAGCCATCACGGTTTTCCGTGGTGGCTTTTCTTATGCCCGAAGATGGGCGGAAGGAGGCCGTATGGCCGAAGACAACGACGCTCGGAACACCGGCGAACAGGATTCGCCGCCGGAGGGCATCGATTGGAAGGCCCGCTACGAGGCGGAGCTCGAACGGGCGAAGTCATGGCGGGGCAAGGCCGAGGCGAACAAGAACGCCGCGGACGAGCTGGCCGCGTTGAAGGAATCCCAGTTGACGGAAACGCAGAAGCTCGAAGCGCGGGCCACCCGCGCGGAGAAGAAACTCAACGATCTGAAGACCGCCCAGCAGCGTCTCACATGGCGCGACGAAGTCGCCCGGAAGACCGGCGTCCCAGTCGATCTGCTGCGTGGCGAGACGGCCGAGGAGATCAACGCCCACGCCCAGGCCATCAAGACCTACATGGCCGCGCAGGTCAAGCCGTCCGCGGCGAAGGTCGCGGATCCGGCAGGCACGCCAGACGCTGCGGCGAACCCGAACGTCGGGCTGCTCAAGCAGCTGTTCGGCGGCAAGTAAACATCAACCCACAGTAAGGAAAACGATTTATGGTTTTGCAGACCAATCAGGTGACGCTGCCCACGTCCGTGAGCCTCGCGGTGGTGGGCAAGGCGCATGACACCTCCACGATTGCCACCCTGAGCCCGGCGGACAAGCTCGGATTCATGGATGACAAGCAACAACTGCTCGCCGAAACCAAGGCCGAGCTCAAACGTCGCAGCACGCCCACGGTCAGCTACGAGGCCGACGTGCTTACCCTCGCCAAGGCCGGCATGGACACCGCCGGCGTCGCGTTGGGCGACCGCGTGCTGCTCGTGGATACCACCTTCACCCCGGACCTCAGGCTCGCGGGCCGTGTGCTCCAACTGGAGGAGGACCTGCTCGACCCGGCGCTGACGGTCATCACCATCGGCAATATCATCGAACGGTTCACCGCCTCAAGCCACAGCGCCGAGCAACGCCTCGACCGGGTGATTGCCGGCACCGCCACATGGCAGAGCACCAGCCAACAGGTCACGCAGAACGCATCCAAATGGGATCAAGTCGCCCAGACCGTCGTGGACAACAGCGACAAGTGGAACACCGCCGCTGCCACCCTCGAACAGAAATCCGCCAGCTGGGACAACACCAGCGCAACTCTCGCCAACAAGCAGCCTACGTGGGACACGACGGCGGAGACCGTCACCGCGAAATCCGGGATGTGGGACGATGCGGCCGTAATCGCCGCCAACCACGCCCAAGCCATCCGCCAATCCACTAGCGGCGTCACTCTCCATTACGAAAATCTCGCCATCACCTTGGGTGATTCAATCAGCATCACCGACGCCACGGGCACGTGGACGTTCACGGACGGCGCGTTCGTCAAACAGGACACTACCGAGTAAGGAAGCCATCTTGGCACGCTATGAAATCGAGAAGTACCGGACCATCGAGACCACGCTCGACCTCGCCAACGACTACACGCCCGCCATCCGTCTGAACGCCGGGGACACGGATGGGCGCATCCTCAAATTCAACATCACCGACGGCGGCAACGACGTGGACGACCTCAACGGCCTGCCCGCGAAGCTCACATGGAATCGCGACCCCACCGACCCGAACAGCGGCGGCGGCTTCACCGATATGACGAAAACCGCCGGCACCGATAACGCGACCGGCGTCTACAAAGTCAGCTTCACCGCGCCCGTGCCACGTGCCCTGCTACAGGATGCCGACTGGCACGTGATCGCCAGCCGCAATATCCCCGTCATCATCGAACCTGCCCGCATCAATGCCAAGGCTTCGGAGATCGCGGATCCGTTGAGGGATCTGCATGACACCATTGACGAGGCCAAACAGATGATTGCCGAGGCGAGCATCGATATCGGCACCGTTTCCACTCTTGCGCCATCCAAGAAAGCGACCGGAGCGTTGACCGGTACCGGTGTGAAGCGCAAGCTCAACCTCGGCATCCCGCGCGGATCCAAGATCAGCAGCGTGACCGTCACGGCGCTCGACACCGCCACCCCGACCGTGAGCACCGGCACCGACTCGAATGGAGACACCACCATCACACTCGGATTGCCGCGCGGAAAGCAAGGCGAGAAGGGCGAGAAGGGAGACCCTGGCGATGCCGGCGGTCTTGCAACGGCTGATAAGGCAGGCATCGTCAGGCCGGGGCCTGATTTCAGCATATATTCCGATGGCGTTTTGTATTTGAAGGATAACGCCCGTTCGTACTCGCAGATGGGGCTTTACGCATCGCCGTTCGATGTCGGCACGTTGATTGTTTACAGAGGTATGGGCATCTTCTATGATCCGATAATCACGCTCTCGCCCAATCCGGGATATCGGAGTGCGACTAGTATTGAGGGGCCGGTGGAGATTCAAGTGCTGCCGGACACCTTTGAGTTCTCACCTATAGACACCCGTG
Organism: Scardovia inopinata JCM 12537; assembly: GCF_001042695.1. Lineage (NCBI taxonomy): Bacteria > Bacillati > Actinomycetota > Actinomycetes > Bifidobacteriales > Bifidobacteriaceae > Scardovia > Scardovia inopinata. Next base: position 868,750 of record NZ_AP012334.1, read on the forward strand.
TCGTCAGATTCGTCACAATGATGTTGGTTTCCTCTCGGGGACTTACGGATGGTGTTTCTCGGGTTGGTGTCAAGGCCACACCTGTCAAAGGTACCGGCAACGTCTCTCTTGAGTTCTTCGACAGTCTGGAAGCGGCGACCCCCTACACCTTGTATGTGGATACGGGTTCTAGCGGTCCCAACGTCTGCTCTCCGTCATTCACGTTCCGTGTCGAGGGCGCAGCAAGGAAATGAATCTTTCAACTACGCATCCGCTGATTCTCATCCTGTGCACGGTCATCGGCAGCTGCGTCGTCACCAGCATCGTCTCGTGGCTGCTACGCCGCATCGACCAACGCAGGAACCTCGAACAGGCCATCGCCGAATCCGCGACCATCCGCCGGCTCGAACTGGAGATCTACCGGCAAAGCCTGTTCCTACCCACCACGAGCCGCATGCAGCACGAACACCAGCTCGAAGCCGGCAAGGCGTACGCGGAACGCGGCGGCAACGGACCCGGCCACGTGCGCTGCCAGCAACTCGAAGACGACTACCGGCACCGGCTCGACACCGACGACTGGAACTACCAGCCACACACCCATAACTGAAGAACAACAGAACAGACCGATCAGTCACAACCGGAAAGCCCCATGCGACGCCACTCGCAATGGGGCTTTCCTCATAAGAGAGGACAAAGGCATGTCCAGAATCAGACACCGACTACTCGCGGCCACGACACTGCTACTCGCCATGCTCACCGTCACGCCCAGCGCTATGGCCGACATGCATGGAATCGACGTGAGCGGCTGGCAGTCTCCGACCGTCACCTGCACCGCCGACTACGACTTCGCCGTGGTCAAGGCCACGCAAGGCACCGGCTTCACCAACGGGTACATGACCAGCCAGGACAACTGCGTGCGACAACGAGGCAAGAGCCTCGGCTTCTACCACTACGCCGGCGGCGGCAACGTGACCGCCGAAGCCGACTACTTCGTCAACACCGTGCGCCCCTACATCGGCCGAGCGGTCCTCGTGCTCGATTGGGAGGGCTACCAGAACGCCGCATGGGGCAACTCCAACTGGGTGCGCGCCTTCGTCAACCACGTCCACGCGAGGACCGACGTATGTCCGCTCGTCTACACGTCCGCCGCCTACCTGTACCAGATCCCGGCCGACGTGCGCAGCCACTGCGGCCTATGGGTCGCGCAGTACGCCAACAACAACGCGACCGGGTACCAGACGAGACCGTGGAACTATGGGCGCTACGGCGAGGCCATGCGCCAGTACACCAGCAACGGCCGCATCCCTGGATACGCCGGCCCATTGGATCTGAACTACTTCCGCGGTACCACCGCACAGTGGAACAAGAACGCCAACCCCGGCAACACCACCGTCACGCCCACGCCGGCACCGACGCCGCAGCCTCAGCTCGCACCGGACTATGGCCCGTGACCGCATGAAGCGTGCCATCCGGCGATATCAACCGTATCTGGCCCGGCCAGACCGTCACCTACCGAGGAGGCGGCACGCGGATCCACGTCGTCAGGAGCGGTGAGACGCTGAGCGGCATCTTCGGCGCGTCCGGCTGGCAGCGCGTCGCCCAACTCAACGGGCTGAGGAACCCGAACCTCATCTATCCCGGACAGCAACTGCGCTACTAGACGGCCGCTGAACCGTCCCTGCGGCCTTCGGCATACCGCCGAAGGCCGCGCTTCCCATATCTGAAACTAACCAACCAAGGAGAACATTTATGGATATTTCCGCAACAACCACCCTCGCAGCCGGTATCGTCGCTCTCGTTGCGCCCGCGCTCGTACAGGCGTTCAAGAAGTACATCCCCGCCGACTACGTGGGCCTGACGTCCCTCGGCGTGAGTATCCTGCTCGGCGTTCTCGCCATCGCCGCCACCAACGGCTTCCACGGCTACGGATGGGGCATCGTCCTCACCGGCGTCATCGGCGTCGCACAGGCCGTCTACACGCTTGTCAACCAAGCGTTCAGCGGCAAGCTGAGCAAAGATGCCAAAACCAACGAATGATGTCGAGGTAGGAGTGTATTCGCGGGCGTGCGCGCATGCTCATATGTACGTACGGGCATAACGCACGTACGCCTGTGGGTGCGCGCGATTTACCACTGATTCCAACGTTTCGCACCTTTGCCAAAAGTTGCGAAGTGGGTATAGCCTGCAAGCGAAGCTTCGACAAACCGATCGGGAAAGGCATCAACAATCAATAGCGAAAGGACGACTATGAACGAGACGTTTCGTCTTAATGTTCTTCTTCCCTCAGGCGAGGAAATCGACACTGGAGGTGGACTGTTGGAATTGAGCGGGGTGCTGCCGCCGATTGGAGCGGGATTCTATTGGCGCGACAAGTTCTACCGCGTGAAGGACGTGTTCTTCAATTCGGACAACAGTCCCGATCTGGGCTGGTGGATCGCTCTTGAGGATTCATCGGACGACCCGCGCAAGGCCATCAACTCGACTTACTACCGCTGACGGTGTTCGGGCGCCTGATCCAGTAAGAGCGTAATCGCTTACGGCACTCGTCGCCTTTATGGGCGTCGGGTGCCGGCTTTTTCTGTATTTCCCGGAAACATCCCGTTCGGCTCGTAGTATGGAACTTCAAGGAGGTTTCCAGTGGCAGCACAGGTCAAGTCGAAACAGCGCGTCGGAGAGCACGGTGAGGTCTTTACCAACGAGCGCGAGGTCAACGCCATGCTCGACATGGTCAAACAGGAGACCGAACGCATCGACAGCCGTTTCCTCGAACCGGCGTGCGGCGACGGCAACTTCCTGTCCGAAGTCCTGCGCCGCAAACTCGCCGTGGTCGGCGAACGCTACGGCAAGAGCCAGCTGGAGTACGAGCGATACACATTCGTGGCGGTGTCGTCCATCTACGGCGTGGACATCATGGCGGACAACGTGGAGGAATGCCGCGAGCGACTGTTCGGCATCGTCAAGGACGAGTACGAGCAGCACTTCAGGAATGGCTGCCGCCCCGAGGTGTTGGATTCGATCCGCTACCTGCTGTCGAAGAACATCCTGTGCGGCGACGCGCTGACCCTGACCGACAGCGAAGGCGAGCCGATCGTGTTCCCGGAGTGGTCGCTGGTGATGGGCAGCAAGGTTAAGCGCCGCGACTTCACGTTCGCCGCGTTGCTGAACGTTTCGACACAGGAGCCGACGTTCGACATGTTGGACGAGATCGACGAGGACGAGATGGGCAAGGTCATCCCGAAACCGATCAGGGAATACCCGTTGACGAGTTTCCTGGAGGTAGCCAAATATGAGTAGCCGACTGGATCTCGGCAACAAGTCCTATAACCCGGACGTGCTGTCGTGTCTGGCGAACCTGTCCAACGACGAGGTGTTCACCTCGCCGCAGCTTGCCAACAAGGTGCTGGATCTGTTGCCTGAGGAGATCTGGACGGACAGTTCGATCACGTTCCTTGACCCGTTCACCAAGACCGGCGTGTTCCTGCGTGAGATCACCAAGCGTCTGCTGATCGGCTTGGAGCCGGAGTTCCCGGATCTTCAGGACCGCATCAACCACATCCTGAACTATCAGGTGTGGGGCATCGCCATCACCGAGCTGACTGCGCTGCTGTCACGCCGCACGCTGTACTGCTCGAAGAAGGCCAACAGCAAGTACTCCATTGACTCACTGTTCGACAATCCAGACGGGCACATCCATTACAAGGCTATCGAGCATCTCTGGGACGGCAAGAATTGTGTCTACTGCGGCGCCAGTAAGCAACAGTATGACCGCAGCAGCACCCTGGAAAGCTACACGTACGAATTCATCCACACCTTCCACCCGGAAAGGATCCTCAAGAACATGCAGTTCGATGTCATCGTCGGCAATCCTCCGTACCAGCTCAGTGATGGTGGCGCCGGAGCAAGCGCCGTTCCTATCTACCAAAAATTTGTCGAGCAGGCAAAAAAGATGAATCCCCGATTCCTCTCGATGATTATCCCATCCCGATGGTTCGGCGGAGGGCGGGGATTGGATCTCTTCCGTCACGATATGCTTCATGACGATCAAATTCGGATACTGCACGATTTCTCTGACGCAAGTCAGTGTTTCCCCGGTCAGGAGATTAAGGGTGGTGTCTGTTATTTCCTTTGGGAGAGGGACACTCATGGCGACTGCAAGATCTATTCGCATATTGGGGATGATGTAATTCGCAGCACGCGTCCTTTGCTGGAAAAGGGAATGGAGACATTCATCCGAGACTCACGCGCTATAGCAATCTTGGACAAAGTGAAGGCCATGAATGAGAGCCCAATGTCGGCATCTTTGAATGCAGGCCGTTACTTTGGATTCCATACAAGAGTTAAATGGGATAAGGATGGCCGTTTCGGAACGTTGCAAACGGCAGATGGTAAGGGTGAGTACTCCATCTCGAAAATCAAAGACGCAGGGCATCCCATTAAGGTTTATATCGCTCACGGCGAGTGCTGGATCGCAGAAAAGTACGTAACCCGCAACACATCCGACATTCGCAGGTATAAAGTACTGATTCCGAGATCTGGGAATCCTGGTAGCACCATTATCGGCAAGCCGAAGATTAGTGAGCCGGGCAGCTGTAGTTCAAACACTTATGTCGTTTTCTTCCCGGCCTCCGATTCGGAATCTGCTGCGGTTAATGCAGCAGATTATCTTCGTACGAAGTTTGTGCGGTACCTGATTTCACTAAGGACATCTACTCAGGACATGGCACCTCGTGCATATGAGTTTGTGCCAACGCCCGATGTATCACGACATTGGTCAGATGCCGAACTGTTTGACAAGTATGGCTTGACCGATGAAGAGAGGAAACTAATCGACGAATCCATTCCGTCGATGCAGATGGAGGATGACGGCAATGCCTGACAACTTCTTCCCACAGCGCCTTGCCCTCACACCGACTATCTATGCCTACGCGATTGACGATGCTGACCATCAAGGTCAGCTGAAAGTCGGATACACGGATCGTGATGCGCGCACCCGCATCCTTGAGCAGACGAAGACCGCTCAGGTGAACTTCCGTATCGTGCTGGAGGAAAGCGCGATGCGTGATGACGGTTCCGCGTTCGACGACCATCCCGTACACAAACTGCTTGAGCAGAATTTCACTCGTACGGGTGGCGAGTGGTTCCGCTGTTCGGTCAAGGACGTGAGGAACGCCGTCGAGGCGGTCCGTGAGCGTCGTGATTCGATGACGCAGCGTACGCAGAGCTTCGGCATGCGCCCGGAGCAGCGTGCGGCCGTGGAGAAGACGCGGGCGTATTTCGCGCAGTTCGAGAAGGACAATCCCGGCAAACCGCCTCGCTTCCTGTGGAACGCGAAGATGCGCTTCGGCAAGACGTTCACCAGCTACGAGTTCGCCAAGGCGCAAGGCTATAAGCGTGTGCTGGTGCTGACATTCAAGCCGGCCGTGGAGAACTCGTGGCGCGAGGATCTAGAGTCACACAAGGACTTCGAGGGATGGCAGTTCATCTCCCGTGAGACCATGCTCGAAGAAGGCGGTCTGGACTACGAGCATGCGGACAAGACCCGGCCCATCGTGTGCTTCGGCTCGTTCCAGGACTACTTGGGCAAGAACGATATGGGTGGCATCAAGGCCCGCAACGAGTGGGTGCACGAGGTCAACTGGGATCTGGTCATCTTCGACGAATACCACTTCGGCGCGTGGCGAGACAGCGCCCGCGAACTCTTCGAGGAAGAGGACAAACGCGAGCAGAACGACAACATGAACTCGGTCGCCCAGATCATCGACGAGAGCTTCGAGCAGGGCGACACGGACTTCCTGCCCATCACCACGGGCGCGTACCTGTTCCTGTCGGGCACGCCGTTCCGTGCCATCGCCAACGGCGAGTTCATCGAGGAGCAGATCTTCAACTGGACGTACTCCGACGAGCAGCGCGCCAAGGAACGCTGGAAGCCGGCGGATGGCAAGAACCCGTATGAATCCTTGCCGCGTATGGTGTTGATGACGTACCAGATGCCCGACCAGATCCGCGAGATCGCGTCAGGCGGCGAGTTCGATGAGTTCGACCTCAACGAGTTCTTCGCCGCGAAGGGCGATGGCGAGGACGCCGAGTTCAAGCACCCGAACGAGGTGCAGAAGTGGCTCGACCTGCTGCGTGGCGGGTTCGCCGAGACCACGGTGGACATGCTGAAGATGGGCGCGAAGAAACCGCCCATGCCGTACTCGGACTCCCGTCTGAAGAACATCCTGACGCACACGTTCTGGTTCATGCCGTCCGTTGCGTCCTGTCACGCGATGGCGAACATGCTGGCGCAGCGGCAGAACGTGTTCTACCACGACTACACGGTGAACGTGTGCGCCGGTGCGGGAGCGGGCATCGGTTTGGAGGCATTGGGGCCGGTGCGCGCGTCGATGGCGGATCCGCTGGAGTCGAAGACCATCACCCTGTCGTGCGGCAAGCTGACCACGGGCGTGACGGTCAAGCCGTGGACCGGCATCCTCATGCTGCGCAACCTGAAGAGCCCGGAGACGTATTTCCAGGCGGCGTTCCGCGTGCAGTCGCCGTGGACCATCGACAACCCGGACGGGCTGCATCCCAACGAGACCGCGATCCTCAAGCGCGAATGCTACGTGTTCGACTTCGCGCCGACCCGTGCCCTGCGGCAGATCGCGGACTACAGCTGCTCGCTGCATCCCGACCAGTCGATCTCGCCGGAGCAGAGCGTGGGCGAGTTCATCCACTTCCTGCCGGTGCTCGCCTACGACGGCAGCAGCATGAAGCAGGTCAACGCCACCGACGTGCTCGACATCGCATCCTCCGGCACCTCGGCCACGCTGCTGGCGAAGCGCTGGGAGAGCGCGCTGCTCGTGAACGTGGACGACCTGACCCTGCGCAATCTGATGAACAATCAGCGGGCGATGGACGCGCTCATGAGCATCGAGGGCTTCCGCAGCCTGAACGACGACTTGGAGAAGATCATCAACAAGTCCGAACAGATCAAGGAGATGAAAAGCAAGGACGAGAAACCCACCAAGGAGGAGAAGAAGGAGCTGCGCGACGCGGAGAAGGAGACCAAGAGCCTTCGCAAGCAGGTGCAGGAGAAGCTCATTAAGTTCGCCACGCGCATCCCGATCTTCATGTACCTGACGGACTACCGCGAGCAGACGCTGAAGGACGTCATCACGAAGCTGGAACCGGAACTGTTCAAGAAGGTCGCGGGACTGACCAAGGGCGACTTCGAGCTGCTGCTGAGCCTGAACGTGTTCAACCCGGCGCGCATGAACGACGCCGTGTACAAGTTCAAGCGCTACGAGGACGACAGCCTCTCGTACGCCGGCATCGACAAGCACGAGCAGGATGCGCAGGTCGGCCTGTTCGACACCGCCATCCCGGCGCAAGAGTTCGAGGAGATGTGAACGGGTGGGCTTGATTATTGCAGATCTGAACTTGTTGTTTTCGCAAAGCTGGTGGTCCGGTGTGAGCGTGCTTCTCGGCGCGCTGCTTGGCGCTTGCGCTTCCGTTATCGTCAGCCTTGCACAAGGTCATCGGGAGAAAAAGCGAATCCGACATGAATACTATGTCAATCAGAACGATAAGCTGATTATGGATTTCGCTGCTTTCATTCGTCTGTGCTTGGCCCATAATGATGCTGTGCGTGAGGCAATTGCTGCAAAGAGTCGATATGAAGACAACAAACGCATGTATGATGACCGCTTGGTAAATCAGGATGTTCGCATCGCATTTGAGAATCGAGAACGGGAGGCCGACGCCATGCTGCTTGACTTGCAGGAGAGCTATTCACGTTTGATTATGCGCTTTCCTGAACTCAAAGATGATGCTTGGGCATTATTGACGAATCTTCCTGATAGAAGTGACGAATCAATGGAAGAATGGAGAAAGTGTCTGTCTGCTTTTCGTACGAATGTGACTCGATTGTATGCGAGGAATGAGAAGAAAAGTTTGCTTACTTGGTTTCAGAAGATCAAAAGGGGATGAACCATGGCATCTAGCAGTACGCTTTCGTGGATGGAGAAGGACCCATTCATTAAGTTGTTTAACCGTGGCGGATATGTCTTGGACTTCAATGATTTTCGCTTTGATGCTTTTACGCAGGAAAGTGTCGGAGTTCCCTTATTGACAAGATACGGCCTTTCCAAGGGCAAGTCTTTGGAAAAATTTGCGAATGAGGCGCCTCGTAATGTTGTAATGAAGTTGTTTTCTGACTTGATGGATTATTACGAGTATGATTTCATCCAACAAGATGACAATGACGCCGATTACCAAAGGCTATATAAGCGCTGCAAAAAGATACTTTCATCGACAGCAGTACAGGGCGGCAGCAAGGAGGCGGGCATGTTCTTTAACGTTATTATCCGACTAGACGAATCTCAGGCAATGCCTTCCGATCGTATGTTTGAGGGAACAGATCCGCGAATCGCTGCAAGATTTAGAAACTACGACGGTTCTCCCAACTTTGATCTCCTGCGCACGCTTCCCACTATTGCGGTACGCGAGTTTTATCAAGATGAAAGCGCCGTCGCCAGATTGGGGTATCTCGGTTCGGATCCAGCACACCAGTTAAGTGAGATTATCGAGACATTTCCGGCGGCAAAATTAAACGATATTCTTCCTAGGAGTGGCTGGCTGGGATCTCGTACTCGTTGGATGGTGTTTGCCGGCGACCCTTATCGTCTGATAGGAAATATGCAGGAAAACTATCAGGCTATTCAGAACCCGGCAGTAGTCCAGTTCCCACAAGTTTCTATTGAAGACAAGCAAATTGCGGTTATGATGCCTTTCAATAGCAGCTATATGACGCCAGATGACGACCCCGTATACAGGGCAATCAAGGCGGCCGGGGAGCAGTTGGGCTACTCATGCGTTAGGGCTGATGAAATTCACACCCCGACTGACATCAAGGATGATATTTTCAAGTTGATTGAAGGCTCGAAGATTATTATCGCAGATTTAAGCGGCGGAAATCGTAATGTCTACTATGAAATGGGACTGGCCCACGCTCGCGGTCGAATTGTCATCCCAATATCCAGTGACAGCGGAACCCTCCCTTTCGATATAGGGCATATTCGGACGGTGCTTTTCCATAGAAGCACTCATGGCATGGAAGGCCTCACTCACGATCTTGTGCAATCCTTGAAAGCTATCGGCTGAGCCAACGGTCAATAATAGAGAACTCTCACATCGTGAATGATTAGATCCCAGTAATCCTTGTTAAAGAAGGGGATTCCTAATGCAGCCGAAGCAAGGTTCTGAACGATTTGTCCTCAATAAGGACAGTAGCAGTGGTATGGCTATTGTCCATAGAATTGATTGTGGTGCCATTCGGCACCAAGTTGAGCAAGATGTGCGAGAAGAGCTTCCCCGTCAGGACTTTATCGAAATTGGTCAGGATTCCACTGGTGTATCGCTGTATCGTGAATCCACTCGATGGGACACTTTCCGGTATGAGGCCTCATATGTCACACGAGACGAACTGGCACAGACCGGTCTGAGATATCGTCCCTGTAAGATATGCAATCCTGACCTTCCGTCACGTAGCCAAGTGAAGTCGATAAGCATTCATGCTGTGGATCTTAAGTCTCACCACTTGGGGAAGTTCTTCTTCGGATGGGGTATCTTGGAGCGCTTTGTCATCACTTGTCAGTTGGACAAGGATGAACGGCCGGAAGTGTTCATAGACGCATACTTCGATAAAGAGACTTCGCATCGGTTCCAGCCAGACGATGTGCTTGAATATCCGAGACAAATCAGGACAAAAACTAATGAAGAACCTGTTCCTCAGTCATCCGACCATCCGGCCGTTGGAGAAGCGTGTCTGAATCGTGTCTGTGGCTCAGACACGATTCAGACACAATGACCCTTGAGAACGGCGAAATCAGCGGCAATTGACGAATCTCACGAAGATGATAGAATTGGCGTCATTGTAGCGGAAACGCAACTGACGAAGCTCACAGGAATCGACGAAGCGGCCTTTCAAAAGGTCAAGGGGTCGCGGGTTCAAATCTCGCTGGCCCGACTAGGATATCCTCGCATTACGAAAACATAGGATGCGACATGGGGGTCGTACCAATTTTGCCTATCTTCCTATTTTCCGTTAAGATTGTGGTGACTTGTTCCTTATGAAAGGCAACTATGACTGAAAAATCCTTGGAAGCCTGCATCGAGAAAATGCGCAGTTTCGATATGGGCGAATCTGCCATTGGCCAATTTACTCGTTTGTACCAGTCCTGGCAGACGGATGAATCCGAGTGGATCCGTGAATCTGATGTGGAGCCGCTCCAAGGGATTAAACATATTGGTGATATTCATGAAACTATCAATCATCGGGTAGCCAGCAGGGCCCTGTCCAAAACAGCTATGCTCAAGCTCAATGGCGGGTTGGGAACGTCCATGGGTTTGCAGGGGCCAAAATCTCTTCTCCCTGTGCGCCGTCATAAAGCCCGGCAGATGAACTTTCTTGATATCATTCTGGGTCAGGTAACTACTGTTCGCCAGCAACAGGGAGTCAAGCTTCCCCTCACCTTCATGAATTCGTATCGGACTTCCAAGGATTCCATTACCAGAATCAGACGCAACAGGAACTTCCATCAGGATGAGATTCCCCTGGAAATTCTTCAAAACCGGGAGCCCAAGATAGAAATGTCAACAGGACTGCCGGTGTCATATCCCAGTAACCCGGATCTGGAGTGGTGTCCTCCGGGTCATGGTGATGTTTTTACCGCCCTGTGGGAATCTGGACTCTTGGATATTCTGCAGGCAGAAGGAATGGAATATCTTTTCATTTCCAACTCCGATAATTTGGGCGCCAGGCCTTCTAGCACGGTGTCAGGGGCCTTTGCCCAATCAGGTGCGACCTTTATGGTGGAAGTAGCCCGCAAGACTGACGCCGACCGGAAGGGAGGACAGATTGTCCGCAACAAGAAAACCGGTTGCCTCATGTTGAGGGAAATGACTCAGGTTCACCCTGATGACAAAGATCAAGCTACCGATGTGAAGGTACATCCTTATTTCAATACCAACAACATATGGGTTCGAATCAGTGCTTTGAAGAAGATGCTAAAAAAGCGCAAGGGAGTTCTCCCTCTTCCTGTGATTCGCAATATGAAAACCGTCAACCCCACAGATTCATCCACAAAAAGTGTGATCCAGCTGGAAACTGCCATGGGGGCCGCTATTTCCCTCTTTGAGGATGCAGTCTGTGTGGAAGTCAGCAGATCTCGTTTCCTACCGGTCAAGACCACGAATGATTTGCTGATTCTGCGCTCTGACCGCTTCCATTTGACTGATGCTTTTGAGATGGAAGATGGGAATTATATTTTCCCTGATGTTAACCTCGATACCCGTTTTTACAAGAATATCGAAGATTTTGATGAGCGCTTCCCCTATTCAGTACCTTCGCTGGCAGCAGCCAATTCGCTGACCATTGAAGGAGACTGGACATTCGGCAAAGATGTCCATTGCTTCGCCGATGCTCACCTGTCTGATATGGGACGGCCCTCCTACGTTCCCAACGGGAGTTTTGTAGGCAGCCAGGGAATTGAACCTGACTCCTGGCAATAAAACTAAGCTGAGAGGGAATTTTCATTAAATGTGTGTTTTGTGAAAAAACATACTAAACTAGAGTAGGTATGCCACAAGCAAGGCTGACAGGTATACCTAGGCAGTAACAAGTTAAGAACGAACAGAAAGAAACAACACGAGGACTTATGGCTGAAGGATCAACGAACGGCAGGCGTCGATTTTCCGATAAATGGGGAAAGCATGAATTGGACGTGCTAGCCGTATTATCGTCGGCTTTTCCCCAGTGGCTCACCTCACGCCAGATTGCACAGCGCGTCAAGGCGTACGCCGATTCATACGGTGAGCTGGCAGATCAGGCAGCCAAGGCAGCTTTTGCCAAGCAATTTCAGCGGGATCGGGCTAAACTGACAGCCATGGGCATTGCTATTGAATCTCGTCAGCCCGAATACTCATCTAAATCAGAAGGTCAGGATTTTGCCTCCTACCGCCTCCAGCTTGGTGATGAACCCCGTATCATGACTCAGTTCAAGCCAGAGGATATGCCCCTGCTGGCTGCAGCAAATTATCTGGCCAGATCTGTATCTGCAAACGAACAGGAAAACATGCTCAGGGCTAAGGAAAGCCAGCATAAATCCCGCAGCACCCCTCGTTTGGCTCAGACTCCTACACCAGGTTTGGGCTTGGACTCCATTGCTCCCGGTCTGGGAACCCAGAAAATTCCTGAAGTGCTGACTAATATTGTTGATTCCCGCCGTTTTGCTGCAACAGTAGAATTTGAGGGCGAGAACATTAATGTCGCCTATACTGATTCTGACGATTTAGCCTCCTATATGCTGGATCATCCCGGCTCTCTGATCATTGAACCTATAGAAGCCCGTGAGGCATACAAGAGGCGGTTGAATGCCGCAAAAGCATTTGAACCGGCTGATCTGACGATGACGGATGCAGCCATTCCCGCCTCTCAAGTTGAAGTCATTCCCACTACAGAGCTCCTGAAAGATGATGATGAGCTGCCCAAGAAACAGCCAACAGTACAGACCGGGACTGAAGTAGACCGCCGTCTGCATCTCATGCTTTTCCTATCTGCCCATCTGGGGGAGGAGTATTCTTTATCTGAACTGGCGGAGCGCTTTATTGGTCATCCCAAGTCACCTGAGGAAGAGCGCCGCTATATCAATACCATTCGCAAAGATATAGGCACCCTAACCACAGTGTCTGACGACGGGGAAGTGGCAGGAAGTCAGTTCTTTGAAATTGATTGGCCGCTTTTAGAAGATGAAGGCATTGTCAGCGCCACAAATTCTTTGGGGCTGGAACGTCTGGCCGGAGTTTCTCCTCAGTACATGAGTATGCTGACTGCTTCAGTAAGCTACCTGGCTCACTCTCCTTTGATGCCTGATATTGACAGGAAGCAGGCTATTGATCTTTATAATCGACTGCATAACTATTCCAAGCCTGGTCAGACTCCCTGGCTGAGTCTGACTGGCTTTGAGCTCGCTCCGGCTAGTTTCCCCGTGGTCAAACATGCCATTGAGCATGATCAGCTCCTAGATATGGAATATACGGATGGATCTGGCCGCACCCGCCGTCGTTTGGTAGCTCCTGCCAAAGTTTTTGTAGATGAGGGTGTTTATTATCTGGCTGCCTGGACCGATGTGAGTGATAAAGACCGGAAGGAACCACCAACTAATCCTGTACCTCAGGAAGAAAATCCGGAACCACCCCATAAGCGGCGCAATTCTCAATCTTTCCACTGGCAGACCCTCCGTCTATCCCGAATCGGAAATGTGCAGGCTGTTGAGCCCAGCCACCATATTGCTATCCCTGAAGTTCCCCTGTCGGAGCTCAGGGAATGGAATTTTGAGAATGGTACTGAAGCTGTTTTCATTACCAACCAAAAAGGTATGCCTTTTATAAAGAATCTTCCCGGGGCAACTGTTGATGATTACGAAGACGGGCAGAAGGTCCACCTTATCATCTCGTCTGATTCCTGGTTCGTAGCCTTCTGCATTGCCCATGCCCGCCACATCACATCGGTTGGGCCCGAAACCCTGAGGTCTATGATCGTGGCAAGAGCAGACAGGGAACTGACCCATATTGAGCAGCAAGAAGAAGCGGATGCTAAGCGCAGCGAGCATCGTAGAAGGAGGCGCTGATGCCAGGTTGGGGTTGGGTAATTCTCGTTCTTGCCGCTGTAATCATTTTTATTCTGGGACTAGTTTTTGCCCTTCTTCATTTCAAGAAAGCCATGACCACTGTCTCGGGAACGGCATCTGCCATCAGCAAGAGAATTTCTGCCATGCAAGAGGACAGCAGAGACCTGGCTCAGCGCGATATGACCCCTTCGTTTACCAAGCCCATAGGACAGACTGCTCAGGCATATTCACGAGCTCACAGTGACATTATTGCCCGTCGGGACAGGCGTCGCAGCAGACATCACGAGACCTGGAAAGCTTGGGCACAGACCGATCAGAAGCATATTGATCAGCTGGCAGAACAACTTAATATTACTGAGGATGAGGATTAAACCTGTAGGAGACCTAAGCAGAGTGTAGATCTGGTTTTTCTCTCCACCCGCTTATAAGGAGGTCTCATGGCCCGCCATTGGCGCCACAAGAAGGCTCATAAGGCTAATAATAAAGCCAATCATCAGTTTGAATCAGAAAAGAAAGAAGATAGGGGGGAGGACGATCCTGTCGATATGAGCATAGATAGGGAAAATCTGTCTCCCGCCCAGCGGTACAGGGCTTTCCAGAAAAGTCAAGAGGAAAGAAAAAGTTTGGCTGGACGCTTCCAGGAGTCCCTCCCGTTTGAACTGGATAAATTCCAGAAACGGGCATTAAGAGAGCTGGAAGAAGGCAAAAACCTATTGGTTGCTGCTCCAACTGGTGCTGGGAAAACTGTGATAGCAGACTTCGCTATTTTCCTAGCTCAGTTTCACAATGTCAAAGCGTTTTACACAACCCCTATTAAAGCCTTAAGCAATCAAAAATACCATGATCTGGTGAAGGTATATGGATCTGATAGGGTAGGGCTCTTAACCGGAGATATGTCCATCAATTCTCAGGCAGATATTATTGTTATGACAACGGAAGTCCTGAGAAACATGCTGTATGAAGGATCTTCCAGCCTTCGTGCCCTGAAGTATGTCGTTCTGGATGAAATCCACTATCTATCGGACAGAATGAGGGGAGGGGTCTGGGAAGAAGTTATTATTCATCTGCCAGCTTCTGTCAAGGTTGTGGGTCTATCGGCCACAGTGTCCAATGTGGAAGATTTTGCCGACTGGATTGAGTCCGTCAGAGGAAAGACCTCCTTAATAGTATCAGAAAATCGTCCTGTTCCTCTTCTTCAGGAGGTGATGGTGCAGCAATCCGCCAGGAAAGAGCCCCGGCTCTTTGATCTCTATCTGGATGAGGGCAGGAAAACCATCAATCCTGCCTTGATTTCCTTCCTTGATTCTATGGATAAGGATGCCCTTCGCCGTCAGAGAATGGATAGGAACAGTCGATTGTTCCCCAGTACATCCCGCCGCCGAGGAGGCACAGGAAGATCAGGGCCAGGCCGACACAGATCTCATCAAGCGGAAGTTTCTCACTATACTCCCAACCGGTGGGCCCTGGTTGATGAGATGGATTTTCTGGGCCTTCTGCCTGCTATTTATTTTATTTTCTCCCGTAACGGTTGCGATCGGGCAGTTCAGCAATGCATGCAGGCAGGTCTGAGACTGACCACACAGGATGAAGCGGCTCGAATCTGCAGGATTGTTGATTCCATGGTGTATAGCCAGCTGGATCCCGATGATGCCCGAGCTTTGGGCTTTGCCTCTTTCAGGGCTGCTTTGGAACAGGGGATAGGGGCCCATCATGCTGGGATGATTACCCTTTACCGACAGATCGTGGAGCATCTATTCGAGCTGGGCCTGCTCAAGGTGGTTTTTGCTACGGAAACCTTGGCTTTGGGGATCAATATGCCTGCCAGGAGCGTGGTGGTAGAAAAGCTAGAGAAATTTAATGGTATCTCTCATGAGCCCTTGTCTCCTGGAGAATTCACCCAACTGACCGGTCGGGCAGGCAGGCGGGGGATTGATACCGTTGGCTACGCTGTGGTTGCCGATCATCGGGGCTTTAGTCCCCATACCTTGGTGGCCCTGGCTTCCAAGCGGGTCTATCCCCTCCATTCCAGCTTTTCTCCCAGCTTCAATATGGCAGTCAACCTGCTCAACTCAGCTGATGTGGAGACGGTCAGAGTGACCCTGGATCATTCTTTTGCCCAGTGGGAGGCAGCTGAATCTGCTCAAAGCCTGCGTACCCAGATAAGAGCGACAGCTGATAAGCTAAATTACTACCAACAGGCTTTTGCCTGCGATAAGGGAGATTTTGCCTCCTTTATGCGTCTGCGCATGGAATTAACGCAGGCGGAAAGACATGACCGAAAACAGCTGAAGCATGCTCTCTTTTCTTCGCCGAAGGAAAAAGCCAGGGCAGTCAAACAGCTGGATCAAAAGATTGCCGCTTTACGCCATGAGGAGAGGAATCATCCTTGCCGTTTCTGTCCGGATCTGCAGGCTCATCTAACCTGGGGACAAAAATGGGCACGTTTGACCGCTCACATGGACAGGCTTCAGGAACGGTATCATTCGCGGACAGGGAGCGTTTCCAGAAAGTTTGATCGAATTTGCTCCATCCTGGAAGTAATTGGTTATGTCAGAAAAGATCCAGACAGGGGATACAGGGTCACCGCACCGGGTCAACTTCTGCGACGAATTTATAGTGAAAGAGATATCCTCGTCGCTCAGGTTCTTCTATCGGGAATTACTGATAGGCTTAATCCCGAAGAGCTTGCCTGCATAGCTTCTGGTTTTGTTTATGAGCCTCGGTCCAGGGCAGATTCCAGTGGGCTTCCCAGGCATTTTCCCGGAGGCAGCAAGGGGAAAATTGCCCAGGCAGTCGGACATATTATGGTCGCTCATACCAAAATTCAGGCTTTGTGTGAGGATTATGGCCTTGAGCCTCTGCCTGAACCAGATTTTGGTATGTGTCAGATTATTTATGACTGGGTCAGTGATAAGCCTTTAACCCAGGTTCTGGATGATACCGACATGACCGGGGGCGATTTCGTCAGAAACTGCAAACGGACCGTAGATATTTTGACCCAAATATCGGCTTTGTCTGCCTATCTGCCGAACCCTGAAACTGCTCAGACAGCAGACAAGGCTCGGGCTCTCATCAACAAGGGTATTGTTTCTTATAGCGGAATTGAGGACGAGTAAGGAATACGAACCGATCACATCTTTTTGGTATGGTACAGTAAGGCTAGATCTAGTAAGGAGTTGTAACAATGGCTGAACGTTCTCTGCGCGGTATGAGTATTGGCGCAAAATCTTTGGAGTCAGACGATAACGTTGATTTTGCCGCACGACGCGATGTTACCTATGTATGTCCTCAGGGTCATAAAACAATTCTTCCTTTGGCAGCTGACGTCGATGCTCCTGAAAGCTGGGAGTGCCGCTGCGGAAAGATTGCCCACCGGGAGGATACAGAAGAGCAAGAAGAGTCTGATGATTTAGCTAAACCGCAGCGTACCCACTGGGATATGCTCATGGAAAGGCGGACTACCCAGGAGTTGGCAGCTCTGTTGGAAAAACGGCTGGACATGCATAAAGAAGGATGGATTCCGGATTACGAATAAAGAATCAGTAAAAAGCCGATAATGTACGTTATGTCAGATTACATATATGACATATAAGCTCTGATACCTACGGCTTGACGGCTTGCCTGTGTAAACCCTTTCATTCCCTAACCCTCTTCTTCCTTCCCCTTCCCTATACAAAATATAAAAACAAAGCATACATGTAAGGGGTGAATGTCTGTCAGACATCCACCCCTTACTTTTATACTTTTTATACGTTCTACTGTTACAAGTTTTGTAACTGTGAAAACTCTAGAGACTCTCTGCCCGTGACACATCCTGTCTGGCTGCTCTCTGAGCATCAAGCTTTTTCCTTAGCCTAAGCTCGGCCAACTCATCTATGACCCGACTGCTGCCAGTTTTGACCTTAGTATGAGACAAATCAACGGATTCCTGATCCTGAAGGTCTGTTTCAACCTTATGCCAGATTGCTGTAACAGAAACACCAAAAACTGCTTGTCCCTTGGTCATGAGATCCATAATCTGTGTGCTGTCAGAGCAGTCTAGTACCTGATCTCCGTCACAGAGTATGGTCATTCTTTCCAGCTGGTCTGAACTATGTTTCATCAGAAAAGAAATAGCCTTATTGACATTTTGCAGATTGACTCCTGCATCCAAGAGACGCTTGGACACAGCC
This sequence comes from Scardovia inopinata JCM 12537, assembly GCF_001042695.1. NCBI lineage: Bacteria > Bacillati > Actinomycetota > Actinomycetes > Bifidobacteriales > Bifidobacteriaceae > Scardovia > Scardovia inopinata. The sequence continues at coordinate 886,571 of NZ_AP012334.1, forward strand.
AAAATAACCACATCACGGAACGAGTACAGTCTCCTGGACCCGGATCCGTGCGACTGGGTTATAGATGGAACCACGATCTGCTTGCGGGCCCAGTAATCAAGCTGTCTGTAAGTAATCCCAGCCACATGCGCTGCAGCTGGTCCCTTATAGCCTTTGGTAAAATCTTCTTCTCCGTCTAGGGCAAAAAGCTCTCCCTGAACCGCATCCTTACCCGACAAGTCGCTGCGGTCTTTCAGCTTGACATGCAGACTCAGTTGCGGCTTGGTCGGTCCGGTTTTACCACCTGGTTCAGCCATGATTCCCTCATTTCTGTACAGAATCCTTAAACTACCTATTTGTAGTTTAACCCTCTTATGTGAAGAATTATTGGGCAACTACGGCAGACTTTGTGAAAAAGACGAAGCGATACTTCCCTATCATAATCTCATCCCCGTTGCGCAGGACTGTATCATCCACGCGTTCCCGGTTAACATAGGTTCCGTTCAGACTGCCCTGATCCACAATATGGTAGCGTCCGTCTACACGACGGAAAATAGCATGAGAGCGGGAAACTGTTCCATCGTCTAGCATGATGTCTTCATGAGGCTCTCTACCAACGGTCACGGTATCTTCATCAAGCAGATACCGAGAACCGGATAAGGGACCCCTGGTAGAGATCAGAAGGCCACTGGTGGCATCAAGCTTAGAAATGGTCTCGATGTCTTCAGCGGTTAAGGGACGCTCGCCCGTGGTTGTTACCGGTATGTTGATAGCCGGCATTCCTATGCTTGTTGTTTCACCTGCGGATGGAATTGGATCAGTCATACTACTCATTCTACTGTCTTGGCGTACTTATTAGTTTTCTTCTGTGCCTTGGAGGTAATAATAACCTTATCAGACTGCTTTACCTTCACGGTCGCTCCATACTGGACCCTGAGTTTGGACCCTACTCCCCCGGCAATGTCAACGGCGTTTTCCAGGGAACTGGGATTCCCTATAGCCTTGATTAGGAAGGGGGAACGGATCAGGATTCCATCGCATTCCAGCCCCTCTTCAGTATCGACAATATAAGAGGAGGTAACAATTCGAACCCCATCGAAGTCTATCACTTCTGCCCCGGCGTTTCGCAGTTCCTCGAGCAAACTGAAAAGGATGGCTGAAGTGATTCTGGTTTTACCCTGACGGATCGTTATAAGAATCCCCTTCCCTTCAGCCGGAAGGCGGCCGGATAGAATCCCGTTAGTCTCTTCGTTTTCTTTGGCAATCCGATTAATTTCGTCCTGTTTGTTCGCTGCTCGCTGAATGGCATTGAGCTGGGAAGTAAGGGTATTTCGCTGGGCTTCCAGCTTGCTGATCTGAGTATTAGTTTCATCCAAAAGACGAACCAGCTCATCTTCACTGAGATTTGAATAGCTGTTGGGGGTATTATGCCTTTGCCACATATAACCAAAACCAAGTGCCAGGCAGAGAACAAAAATGAGAATAGATGCCAGGGCCTTATTCCTGGTAACGCCGGAAACATGAGGGATTCGCTTCCTCTTTTTTCTGGGAATTACAGGAAAAGCCCCGGTTGTCTGCTCTTCCTCGTCAAAAGAAGATTCATCGGCGGAAGCAGTCTGACTGCTAGCTTTCTGCTGAGAAGCTGACGTCTTCTTGTTAGAGGATCTCTTATGGTCTGCCACACTCGGTCACCTCCCCTATGCCCGGAAAATATAGCGGCGTATAGCCGACACATTGGAGAAAATACGGATTCCCAGAACCACAATCACTGCTGTGGTCAGCTGAGATCCTACTCCAAGCTCGGACCCTAGAAAAACAAGGAGGGCTGCAGTTAAGACGTTGGCGATGAAGGAAATAATGAAGACCCTGTCGCTGAAATTTCGCTCAAAATAGGACCGGGCAGCTCCGAGAAGGGCATCCAAGGCAGCAACCACCATGATAGGAAGGTAAGGTTGGAGCCAGATAGGGATATCAGGCTGAAAGATTACACCCACAATAATTCCTGCTATAATTCCAAGAATTGCCGCCATGTTTTATTTTTCCTTTGCATAATCGACTTTCACTGCAGTTGATGCAGCCAAGGTCATATATCGTACATTAGTCAAACTAACCGTAATTCCATTGCTCTCCAGCATACTATTGAACTGTGGATTATGCGCCTTATCTATAGCTGCTCGTAAGGTATTCACGTCGCCTATGGCTTCTATGGTATAGGGGCTGCTGATTGATGTGGTTCCAATAAGCAGTGTGGATCCTGCAAGGCGAATGGAACTTTGCGGACCAAGCCGATTTCCGTTGATGCTGATAGCTTCCGCTTGATAGGCCCACAAGCGGGACACAATGATTTGCAACTGTTCATCAGTCAAAGCCTGTTTGTTGCCTGACGTTTTGATTCGGTTATCCTTGGTCCCCGATCTGTTTCCATCGCCGGTGAAAGGATTGGTTATAACGATTTTCAGCCCCCGTCCTGCGACCGCAGTTAAGGCATCAGAAAAATTATCCTGTCGCTGGTTACGGGAAAGTTCGAAATTGTTGACCTGGGCTGTTACCTTATTGAGTTTTTGTCTCAGGGAAGATACTTGTGAGCTTAGAGCCTTCTGTTGCGTATCAGCAGCTGTGATTTGGTTGCTCAAAGTAGTCCTGACCTTGGCTCTGGTATTATTTTGTAAAAGGCGGACAGCCTGAGTTCCTACAACCCCAACAACCAGGCAAAGAATAAAGCTGATAATTCTTAGCATCCAGCGCTGGGCAGGAGTTTGAAGCCTAGGCCCCAGTTGGGAATCTTCATACATCATATCCATAGGATGATTAATCACATCATCCAGAAGACGGGATGAGGCAGAGATCCGGTTCCTCCCGCTTATCGGTGCGGGATCATCTTTCCTCCTGGTCAGTGTTTCCTGGTGAAGAAGCTGGTCAACTCTGCCCGAGAACACTGAACGGGTACGAATAATCTGTGCCTGAGGCAAAAAAGACTCAGGCTCTGAACTCTCGTTAAAATCCGGCAGATAAGGTGGCTGCTCACGATCATTATCGATAGGCACATAAAGGCTGGCATCTGCATCCCAAGGATCAGAAAAACGGGTATTTGCGGCCCTGCGCCTAAGGGCACGAGCCCTGTCCTGAGCTGTTTTTTTACCGGGAGACCGAGGCATTCTGAACCTTTGCTTCTTTCTTGTGGGTATGAAGAATATCATGCCCCTGCTTCAGGTAGATAAAACCAGCTATCCAATAAAGCACCACTCCCCAGATGGTGCAGGCGACAGCCAGAAGATGAAGGCCGGTAAAGAAATAGCCATCCCCCAGTTCTGCCACGATAAGAGCCGGTATTGCCATCATAAGCAGAGCCGTTCCCGTCTTGCCAACAAAGTGAACAGGCAGAGGACCATAATCGAACTGAGCAATAATCACAATTTCAATGAGCATAACCAGGTCTCGGGCTCCCACGACTATCAGAAGCCACCAAGGCAGCATACCAGCCATGGCAAAAGCCAGAACTGAGCTTAAAATCAGGAGACGATCAGCAATAGGATCAAGAAGTTGTCCAATTTTACTAATCTGATGAAGTTTCCGAGCCAGATAGCCGTCAAGCCAGTCTGATAAAGCAGAAAAGGCAAGAATTATCATGGCTGTCCACATATGCTCAGTTGAGATCATATAAGCGATAGGAGGAATAGAAATCAGGCGAAGAAGACTGATAAAATTTGGAATAGTCAGGATGATGTTTCTAGGTTTCAGCAGGAGTTCGTCCTGCTCGCTCAAACCAGCATCCTGTTCTGGTGCAGCTGTTCTGTCTTCTTTTGCCGCCATTCTGCTTCTGCCTTCCCTGCTATCCAGCTATTAAGCCCGGAAAGCAGACTGGGCTTGCTCCCTGATAGCTGCAATGGCTTCTGCCGGATTATCAGCACCATAAACAGCAGAACCGGCCACCAGCACATCGGCTCCAGCCTTAGCTACTTGTGCAGCAGTGGCAGGGCTGACTCCCCCATCAACCTGGATATGGGTATCAAGGCCCTTTGCTGTAATCTGGTCGCGCAGCCGACGGACCTTATCCATTTGATTGGACAGGAATTTTTGACCACCGAATCCCGGTTCTACAGTCATAATGAGGATCATGTCAAACTCATCGAGGATATCAAAAAGAGGCTCTACTGGTTCAGCAGGCCGGACGGCAAAGCAGGCTTTTACACCCATATCATGAAGCTGACGGGCAAGTCTGATGGGAGCATGGGTAGCACCCATATGGAAAGTAACGGAGTCAGCCCCGCACCGGGCAAATTCAGGCGCCCACCGGTCAGGATCTTCGATCATGAGGTGAACGTCTACCGGAATAGGAGACACTTGACAGATACGTTGAACAACAGGTTCCCCTAAAGTGAGATTAGGAACAAAATGATGATCCATCACGTCCACATGCACCAGGTCAGCTGTGCGGATGGTTTTAAGTTCACTTTCCAAATTAACGAAATCAGCGGATAAAATACTGGGGGCAATCTGAATACTCATAGGCTTTATTTTAGGGAGATGAACAGACAGAGGATCTTTGCCCGTTCCGACCCAGGGCGGGAACGGGCAAAGATCCTCAGTCAGGTCTTATTCCTCAGAAGAGTCAGAAGAGGATGAGGATGAGGTTGAAGGTGAGGGTAAGGACGACGAAGAAGAGGACCTGCTGGCAGAGTCGGTGCTGGTGGTAAGGGAAGAATTATGAGATTTGTCCTCTTCTTCCATTCTTTTCCTGGCCAAAACTCTAGCCTTGGCTTCCTCATACTCGCGCCGATGCTCCCTCCTCTCCTTTTTCTTTAGATCACGGCTGGCCTGTGCCTGAGCCTGTTCATTTTTCCGTTCCTTCTTATAGGTATCCTTGAGTTGCTGCGCAGTCATCGACCCGGCATCAACCTTTGCCTCCAGAGCTGTGACCGCCCGAAGACGATCGGACAAGATCTTAGTGAAGACTGAATACCGCTGGAGAAGCACAAAAGCCACGGCAGCTGCCACGAAAACGCAGATGGATACCCAAACGTTGATACGCAAACCCAGAACTTTAACCGCATAGTCAATTCGAAGGTTCTCAATCCAGACCCTGCCCAGGGTATACCACATAATATAGAGTGCAAACAGGGATCCGGCTTTGAAACGTTTGCGCACCTGCTGGGTAAGAACTATGAGAAGGACAGCGCCTATGAGGTTCCAGATCAGTTCATAGAGGAAAGTTGGGTGGAAAGGACCATCAACTCCGCAAGAACCAGCATTGTAATAGGAGCCAGACATGGCAACGGCTGCCGAGGAACTGTTCAATTTGAGCCCCCAGGGCAGGGTAGTGCAGCTTCCGTAGAGTTCCTGGTTGAACCAGTTACCTAAACGACCAATAGCCTGGGCGACGAGGAGGGCCGGGGCCAGGCAGTCAGCAAGCAGAGCCATAGGATAGCGTCTGTGCCGGCACCAGGCCCAGGCACCCAGGCCTCCCAGAAGGACAGCTCCCCAAATGCCCAGTCCCCCATTCCAGATTTTGAACATATCCGTCCAGTTCCTGCCGGGACCGAAGTAGAGACTGGGGGTGGTAATGATGTGGTAGAGCCGAGCCCCAATGATTCCACAGGGAACAGCAACAATCGCTATGTCCAAAACCTGGTCGAAGGTTCCGCCGACTTTCTTCCATCTGATCGTCGTGATCCAGGTTGCAGCGACTATACCGATGAGGATCATAATCGCGTAAAAACGGATGGTTATAGGCCCCAGGGAAAAGCTGGAAATACTGGGAGATGGAATATATGCAGAAATCATTGTAACCTCTTTACTGATCTTCTTGCCTCTTATTGTTTAGTCTTTGGTCCAATTGGGGATGTCCTGCGGAGGATCACTTTCTGTCTGATCTTGACGAATAAGCTCCTTAGCAGCTAGTTGCCCGCAGGCTCCGTCAATATCAGATCCTCTGGTATCGCGCAGAGTTGCAGCAATCCCAGCCTGATGAAGAATATCCAGGAAACGTTTCTCATCTTCCGGTTTAGATGCCGTCCAGCGGGAACCTTCAATAGGATTGAGGGGAATCGGGTTCACATGAACCCAATCATCACCGTAGTGATTCAATCTCTTGGCCAAGAGCCTGGCATGTTGGGCCTGATCGTTAATTCCCTTCATTAAAGCATATTCTATGCTGACCCTACGCTTGGTCGCCACATAATAATCATGAGCCGCATCCAGAACCTGGCTGATAGCGAATCTTTTATTCATGGGAACAAGTTCATCGCGCAGACTGTCGCTAGGGGCATGGAGAGAAACAGCCAGTCGCACTGGAATGCCTTCAGTCATCAGTCTGCGGATTCCTGGAACAATACCTACAGTAGAAACCGTTATGTTACGGGCAGAAATGCCAAAACCGTCAGGTGGGAGGGCACTGATCTGCCTGATAGCTTTCATCATAGCCTTATAATTTCCCAGGGCTTCCCCCATCCCCATAAAAACCACGTTACTTAAACGCGATGGCTGCCCCAGACGTCCGTCCCGAGCCTGTCGGGCGGCATACCGGACCTGTTCCAAAATTTCTCCCGCAGACATGTTTCGGGTCAGGCCCAGCTTCCCAGTTGCGCAGAAAGGGCAGCCCATGCCGCAGCCCACCTGGCTGGAAATACAAAGGGTGGTTCTCGTAGGGTACTTCATAAGTACAGATTCAATCCTGGATCCATCAAACAGACCCCACAAGGTTTTCACTGTAGTTCCTTGATCTGCCTCCTGCTCTGCCAGGGGACGTATAAGGGAAGGGAAAAATGTATTTTCCACAACTTGTGCCTGCTGCTGCGGAAAGTCGCTATACGATGATACTTCCCTGTTATAATGAGCAAAATAGTGCTGGCCCAGCTGCTTAACCCGAAAGGAGGGATACCCCAGCTTAGCCATGGCAGCTGCCCTTTCTTCCTGATCCATATCGGTAAAATGAATAGGGGGTTTCCCTCGGTGGGCATGCCTGGGTGAGAGAACGTCCCGGAAGGCTCCGCTGGATCCTCCGGGGGTAATACCAGTTTCCGGCTCATCCCGTTTTAAGCGCGCATCTTTATCTACGTTAGGAGTTCCTTCCCCTAAGGATAGGTCTACAGTCACTGATTTCTTCCTTTCGGGCCTTATAATCCGCAGAAGTAGAGAACGATATAGATTACGGGGGCACACATAAGAATGGAGTCAGCTCGATCCAACACTCCCCCATGTCCTTTGAGCAAGTGACCCATATCTTTAATTCCCAAATCTCTCTTAAGCATGGAGGCAGATAGATCACCGAAGAGGCCTGTTACTCCAATAAGAATACCCAAGATGGCAAGGATCCACCAGTTGGAGGTCAGCTCCTGGATTGAGTACGTGCATAGGCCAACAAACAGGGTACCTACGAGGGTAAAAAGGACAGATCCTATTAACCCTTCAACCGATTTCTTGGGAGAAATTCGGGGAGAAAGCTTATGCTTGCCCAGCCAGGCCCCGAAAATGAGACCGCCCGTATCCCCTAGAGCAGGAACAAAAACCAAGAGAATCACATGGGCCAGGTAGTGTTTCATGGTTACAGGCAAAACAATAAAAGTAGCCAGGAAAGGAACATAAAAAACGGCCAGAATTGTTGCCATAACGTTGCGAAAACGCCCGGGAGCAGGCACTTGCGGGGTCTGGGGCTGGGAAGGTTTAGCTGATGCTGACGGGTTTGCCGGGGTTGTGGTGGTGGTTTTGCCGGCTGCTGCCTTGAGTGCCGAAGCAGACTCCTTGATGTTAAAAGAGGCGCAGATAATAGCAATAACTAAGGTCAGCAGGATTCCGGCAACAGCAGCAGCTTGATGATAGCCGGCAGGGGCATAATAGGTGCATAGGAGCAGACAAGTTGAGCAGATCCACAGGGCTACTACCGGAATCCTCAATCCGGCTACAGCAAAATCTACCCGCAATTCCCAGAGGGCAATGCAGATAAAAACAAGAACCAGCCAGACAAAGGGCTGAGGGTTGAAAATGACACTGGCAAGAACCAGAAGGACTAATCCTGCCCCGGTAGCTATAGCTTGAGGCATGTTTCTGCCTGTCCTGCTGTTTATGCGGGACATAGCCTCTTCCAGCTCTTCCCCACCCTCATGCCTGTGATTATCATCCGTCATCTGCCCTACCTCGGAAGGAATAAATATGTAATGAACGAAGTGATCAATTGTCTTTTTAGCAGAGGACCCAATCTGCACGTAACCTATCAGACCGACAGAATTTCTTTTTCCTTGGTGTGCAGAAGGGTGTCGATTTCTTCAGTAGCTTTTTTGGTGGCCTTCTCCAGGTCTGCCTGCAGCCTTTTGCCCTCATCCTCACCATAGTCACCGTCTTTGGTGGCAGATTCAATGTCTTCCTTAGCCTTGCGGCGAATACTACGGACGGCAACCTTTCCTTTTTCGGCAAACTCATGAGCCAGTTTAACGTAATCTTTACGCCTTTCTTCAGTCAGTTCAGGCAGGGTAACATGAATAACATTCCCGTCCCTGCGAGGGTTAACGCCTAAATCCGAATCTCTGATTGCCTTTTCAATCGCCGCGCTTTGTGAGACATCAAAGGGGGTAACAGCCAGGGTACGGTTGTCGGTAACACCAATAGTGGCAAGTGCCTTCAAGGGGGTGGGAGCTCCGTAATAATCCACGGTCAAACCGTTGAAAAGAGCAGGATTGGCCCTGCCTGTGCGGATTCCCACAAAGTTCTCCTTAGTGGATTCAATGGTTTTATTCATCTGCTTTTGTGCATCATCAACAACTGTGCTCATTATTATCTGCCTTTCTGATTGAAATTTTTTATTTGTTGCCCTGATTATCAATCGTGATCCGTAACCAGGGTTCCCAGTGGTTCTCCTTTGATAACCCTGGTAATATTTCCCGGTGTTTCCAAGCCAAAGACCCGAATAGGCATGTTATTGTCCCTGGCCATCGACAATGCTGATGCATCCATCACAGCCAGATTGTCAACCAAAGCCTTCTTATAGCTCAGGGCTTTATAGAGCGTAGCAGACGAATCCTTTCTGGGATCAGCAGAATAGACCCCATCTACTCCATTTTTTCCCATGAGAACCTCATCACAGCCAATTTCCAGCGCCCGCTGGATGGAAACAGTATCAGTGGAGAAGTAAGGCATTCCAGCACCTGCCCCAAAAATGACAACCCTACCCTTTTCCAGGTGGCGGATAGCCCGAAGTGGAATATACGCTTCAGCAACCTGTCCCATAGCGATAGCCGTTTGGACACGGGTTGCCTGGCCATCTTGTTCCAGAAAATCCTGCAGAGCCAGGCAGTTCATAACTGTACCCAACATACCCATGTAATCAGCTCGGGATCTCTCTAAACCAGCCTGGCTGAGCTCGGCCCCCCTAAAGAAGTTACCGCCACCAACCACAATAGCAATCTGGTTACCTGCCTGGCAGCCAGCCTTTACTTCGCTGGCGATCCGGCGTACTACCGATGTATCAATTCCTACAGATCCACCTCCAAAAGCTTCTCCGGAAAGTTTCAGAAGAACCCTTCGTGAATGTGCTCCCTTGCTGTCTGTCATACCTACCTCCAGGACTATATGCTTCTGCCATGGTATCGGAAATTCGCGACAGTGAAACACTGCGGGCAAAGACTGAAAAAGAAGAAGAAGGGCTGGAGTCCTAAGACTCCAGCCCTTACTTACCTATTGTATCAGCGAGTGGCCTTTACAGCAGTCAGAACAAGTACGCTCTTGTGGCTTTTTTGTCTAGTTTTCTGCTTCCTCATTTTTTGGTCCCTTGCCCACTTCAACTCGTGCGAAGGCAAGAGCTTTTCCGCCCACGCTCTTGAAGAGATCGGCAATAGAGCGGGAAGTATCCTTGACATAAGCCTGGTCCAGAAGGCAGACTTCTTTGTAGAAAGCATTTAAGCGGCCTTCAACAATCTTGGGGACAATCTTCTCCGGCTTGCCTTCTGCAAGGGATTTTTCAGTAGCAACACGACGCTCACGCTCAACAACGTCAGCAGGAACATCGTCGCGAGACAGCCACTGTGGACTCATAGCAGAAATCTGAAGAGCAACTTCGTGAGCAACCTGTGCTCCTGCTTCATCAGTAGCGACCATAGCCACAATAGAAGGAGGGAGTTCAACAGACTTTCGATGAGCATAGACCTCAACATGCGGGCCTTCAACCTTGGCTACCTGGCCAAGCTTGACATGCTCATGGAAGAGAGCTCCCGCCTCTTCAATAGTGTCCTTGATTGTACCTGCCTGTGACGGGGCGGCTAAAACTTCCTCTTCATTGGAAGCCTGAGCCTTGACCACGTCGGCAATTACCTCATCGCCAAACTCTACAAACTGAGGGGTTTTGGCCACAAAATCAGTCTCAGAGTTGAGCTCAACAGCATAACCGGCTTCTCCCTCAGTACCTGGGGCAACCTGGGAAGCTACCAACCCTTCCTGAGCCTTACGGCCTTCACGGGCACCGGCAGCCTTGATGCCTCGGGCACGGATAATTTCCTTAGCCCGTTCCACATCGCCTTCAGCCTCAGTCAAAGCTTTCTTGACGTCCATCATGCCTGCGCCGGTGGCGTCACGCAGCTGCTTAATCAAAGCAGCGGTAATTTGTGCCATGATTTACTCCTCTTGCTTGTTACTCGTTCTTGTCAGCAGTTTCCTGCTTCTCATCCTGTGATTCCTGAGCAGAAGCCTCGGACTCCTTGTCGGGATCAGCCTTCTCAGTTTTATCTTCAGACTTATTTTCTTTATCTTCAGTCTTATCCTGAGTCAGCAGATCCTTTTCCCACTCAGCCATGGGTTGGGCGGAAGCGTCAGCACCAGTGTCATCCTTGCCTGCCTTGCCGGAACGAGCCAGCAGGCCTTCAGCAACTGCATCTGCCATCAGGGAGGTCAGGAGACGGACACCACGAATAGCGTCATCGTTTGCTGGAATAGCATAATCAACAGAATCGGGATCGCAGTTGGTATCAACCAGGGCTACCACGGGAATATTCAGTTTGTGGGCCTCTTCAACTGCAAGTGCTTCCTTATTGATATCTACCACAAAGAGAGCAGAAGGAGTACGGTTCATAGTGCGAATACCGCCCAGCTGCTTCACCAGCTTGTCCTTTTCACGCTCAAGCAGGAGAAGCTCCTTCTTGGTCAGACCGCTGGAACGAACGTCAGAGAAATCCATCTCTTCCAGTTCCTTCATACGGGCAACACGCTTGGAAACGGTCTGGAAATTGGTGAGCATACCACCCAGCCAGCGCTCAGACACATAGGGCATTCCCACCCTGGTTGCCTCAGCAGCAATAGCTTCGGAAGCCTGCTTCTTGGTTCCAACAAAAAGAACAGTACCATTGTGAGCTACTGTCTCCTTGATGAAGGTGTATGCGGCATCGATCATGTCCAAAGACTTGAACAGGTTAATGATATGGATGCCATTGCGTTCCATAAGAATGAACTGCTTCATCTTAGGATTCCAACGGCGGGTCTGATGACCAAAGTGAACGCCAGCATTGAGCATCTGGCTCATGGTAATTTGTGCCATGATATACCTTTCCTTGTCGGTTCTTGCCTGGCTATGCGCACCTGAGTACAACTTCCCTAGGAAAACCTCAGAAAGCCGACCGACACAGGGCGTCGCTTGCATAGCGCGAATTTACGTGCAGTAGACACCATAAATCAGATTCTTTCCGCAGGCGACTGCAGAAAAAATCAAAAACACGCACAACTAATCGTATAGGACAGAGTAGATAAAACCACCAGAATCGGTTCCTTTCGACTCTGCCATACATATGTTAATTATATGTTAGTTCTTCTGCCGAGACCTCATGTATCTGAGAGCGGCTCGTCTTTCTTCTTTTTCCAGCCGATCGAGGTAAACGTGTCCGTCCAAATGATCACATTCATGCTGGAGCATCCTGCCCATCAACCCATGCCCTTCGAGGACTTTCTTATGACCGTTCAGATCAATCCCCTCTACCCGGGCATAGTCAGCCCGTCTGGTTTTGTACCACAGGCCTGGAACAGACAAGCAGCCTTCGTCTCCGTACTGTTCCCCTGATGTTTTAACCAGACGCGGATTCAGAATATAGTCCACTTTTCCTTCAATGTTGAAGGAAAAGGCCCTGAGTCCTACTCCAATTTGATTGGCCGATAGCCCAGCCCGGCCCGGATCATCAACTGTATCTGTCAGATCCCGAACCAGGCTGCGAATTGCCGGCGTGATAGTAGTGATAGGGTCACAGACAGTGCGAAGAATAGGATCGGGCACACAACGGATTTCCCTAATAGACACAATACTCCTTTATAGTGGTAGTGCATGTAGATACACCAAATAAATTCACAGCTAAGAGCTTACCTCAGACTGCTGTAAGTCGAATCAGCTCCTGTCTGGTTCTACGAAGCAGAAGAGCCTGCCTGAGAAGAGGCGGCTGAGTCTGATTCAGTCAAAATTTCTGCAGCAGCAGTATCTGCCGACTGCGCATCAGTCTTATCCTGCTTACCCTTATCCTGCTTATCCTGGTCTTGGGAAGCAGGATCTTCTTTTGGCTCAGCTTCGTCTTTAGATATCCTGACATACTTGCCTACTGAATCATTAATGGCATCCTTCGCCTTGGTAAGCATGGGGTCAATCTTTTCCTGGGCCTTGTTGATCACAGGATCAATCTTTTTCTGTGCCTGTTTCAAAGACCTTTGAGTAGACTCAGAAACAGTGTCCGCAGCCTCCATAATTCTGACCGTAGGAGCCTTGGGCATAGTACTTGGTTTGGGTGCATACATATCAGTATTGATCAGGTTCTCATATTTTTTCAGGATAGCCTTTCTGACAACCTTCATAGAAGGGGTCATCGTCTTGTCCTTCTGCGAGAAATCATCAGGGATAATAATAAATTTACGAACAGATTCCGCTCTGGAAACAGTTGCATTGGCCTGATCTACGTATTCCTGAACGAAGGACCTGACGGAATCGTCCTTGCACGCTTCTTCCATAGTTACAGAGCTGTCCCTGCCCTGTGACGAGAGCCATGCCGACAGCATATCTTTGTCAAGAGTAATAAGAGCAGAAATAAAGGGCCGGCCATCCCCTATCACTACAGCCTGGGAAACAATAGGACAGGTCTTGATAGTATCCTCCATCGGTGCCGGAGATACATTTTTCCCACCAGCCGTAATAATGATATCCTTCTTGCGGCCAATGATATAAATGAAACCGTCATCATCGATCTGAGCCAAATCTCCAGTTTTCACCCATAAATGGTCAGGACCGTCAAAAGCATCATCGGTTCTAGCAGGGTCGTTGTAATAACCAGAGAAAACGCTGGGACCTTTTATTTCCAACTCATCATCTGCGGCTAGGCGGACAGAAAAACCAGGTGCAGGCATTCCTGCCGATCCCACCCGGTTGTGGATCTCTGAATTGATTACACAGGGGGCTGCCGTTTCCGTCATTCCATAGCCTTGGATAAAGGTAATTCCGTCGATCCCGTGGAAGAAATGAGCCAGGTCAATATTCATAGGCGCCCCGCCGCAGGCGAGGAAATGCAAGTCTCCCCCCAGGGCAGAACGAATCGATTCTCCCACGCTGCGTTCAAAGAAAGCATGGGCGATTTTATCCTTCAGACTATGCCTCAAGCCTGCTTCCTCGTCCTTGGACCATTGGGTGAAATGCTTGACTGCTCTGGCAAAAATATGACCGGTTAAGCCAGCTCCTGCCTTCTGGGAAGCTGCATTGTAAACTTTCTCGAATACTCGAGGAACCCCCAAAAGATAAGAAGGCTTGAAGGATCTCATATCAGTCAGCAGGTGCTTAGCATCGGCCTGATAAGCCACAACGCCTTTATCGCTATAGAAGGTGGAATACTGAATATAGCGGGCAAAGCAGTGGGCCAGGGGTAGGAAAAGAAGAAGACGAGTATTGTCTGCGTTTAGCATGGTAGGCAGAATATTGGGGCCGTTAATCACAATATGAGCGAAATTACTATTGCTTAAAACAGCTCCCTTAGGCCGACCGGTAGATCCTGATGTATAGACGATGGTTGCTGGATCATGGCTTCTCACCTGATCGATAGCAGCATTCAGACGATCCTCAGAAACATTAGCTCCCCAGTCTTTCAGAGCTTCTAACCCGTCTTTTTCAAAATTAAAAACATATGTGACTGTGGTGGCAGAACTGGCTTTCAAGGTTTCCAAGATCTGCGCCCTCTTGTCTCCGGCTGTGAAGGCGATGGTCGGCTTCACTTCGCGGACAATATTGCTGACCTGCCCCGCAGAATCGGTATCATAAATGGGGACAGAAATTGCTCCAATAGCTGCACAGGCGAAGTCTGCGATCCCCCATTGGTAAGAGGTGGGAGCATAGATAATAACCTTGTCGCCTTTTTTCACACCTAACGCAAGCAGACCTCGGGCTGTTTGGAGCACACGCTGATTCATCTCTGTGGCACTGACGTAAGTCCAGGCTTTATGTGTCCCCTCTTTATATGCCGCCAAAGGACCGTCAGGATTGTTGGCGACTCGACGCCTGAGGAAGGAATAAATTGTATCAGCATCATTGATAACCGTTATGTTGGGATAGGTAAACTCACGTAACATGCCTTCCACTTTACCCCCAGGAGGGTATGAGTCAGCCAATATCGCACATGGTGCAAATCCATCGTTCATCAGTCTTGGCAATAACAATGTTCGCCCAGCATAAGCTGGCTCCTAGGGCCAATATGACAGTCACTTCGCAGGTATGGTCGTTGACTATCATTGTCTGAACAATACGGGGAATAACGGGAAGATTATGGGTCTGCGGCGAATCGATAGGATCAAAATGATGGGGATCCGCAAATTTTTTCATAAATTCTTCTGTTACCAGCAGTCGTTCGACAACGCCTGGTGCCGTGATTCTGGAAAGCATCTTAGGACTCAGCCGTCCTCGCATAATATCTATCCCGGTACAGGCGATTTGACAAGAAATCATCGACAGACGAACAGCTTCTCTCCTCGATAAATCGCTGGGTACACAGCGAACAATATGAAAGAGAATTTTCTTCTGTTGAGTGACTCCAATAGTTCGTTCGAATTCGAAAACATGCGGTTCATCATCATCCGAGGGGGTTAATTCATTTCCCCCTGCCGAAGAAGAGCTGTCATGATCCTGGCCATGACTACTATCCGGAGTAATGCTCATTACAAGCCTTTCTTCCAACCAGCACAGATACATCGCCGTATCTGTTTTCTATTGACATATGGTGGGCTTTTATACCCGACTTACTAAGTACTCTTCCAGAAAGTACTCATAAAGTCAAATCACAGAGAATACAGTGTGAATAACTCCATACTTATTCACACTTATCCACAATCATGCGGCATATAAGCGGCATACTCTCTCTTTTTCGGCTGGTCACGATAAGAAAGCTCTATAGCTCCATAGACCCTTCTTCTGTCTTCTCTTAATTTTTAATGAGTCTCGTAAGGAGCAGCTATCAGGGGGCACTTTTGGAATTCCCGCAGATTCACATATCCAACAGAGGCCATAGCCCTCTTCAGAGCCCCTATGTAGTTCATACTCCCATCGGCCACATGACTGGGGCCATACAGTATCTCCTTGAGATCGCCGACAGGGCTGAACTGGGTACGTCTGCCGCGGGGAAGGTCCTCGTGCGTGGCTTCATGCCCCCAATGAGACCCGTGGGCCGGGGCTTGACTGGCCCTGGCGAGGGGATCCCCCATCATAACGGCATCAGCCCCCAAGGCGAAAGTCTTGACAAAATTGCCTGAGTTACCCAAACCGCTGTCTGCTATAACCTGAACGTAGCGGCCATCGGACTCCTCCATATAGTCCTTCCGGGCAGCAGCAACATCAGCAATAGCTGTCGCCATGGGCACATGTATCCCAGTGATAGATCGGGAGGAAGAAACTGCTGTTCCACCAAGGCCAACCAGAACGCCGGCAGCCCCTGTTCTCATCAGGTGGATAGCAGCATGATAGGAACCAGCCCCGCCTACAATAACGGGAACATCAAGTTCATAAATAAATTTT
This sequence comes from Scardovia inopinata JCM 12537, assembly GCF_001042695.1. Lineage (NCBI taxonomy): Bacteria > Bacillati > Actinomycetota > Actinomycetes > Bifidobacteriales > Bifidobacteriaceae > Scardovia > Scardovia inopinata. Next base: position 902,544 of record NZ_AP012334.1, read on the forward strand.
TTCAAATTCAGCGGTTCGTGGCTGACTGATACATGCTCAGCTGACACGGCAGAGCCCCGGATAAAGAAGAGATCAACACCGGCATCAAGAACAGTGGAATAAAATTCCTGAATACGAGGCGGGGTCAAAGCCCCAGCGACAATGACTCCGGCATCACGAATGTCATGAAGCCGCCGGGTAATGAGATCGGCCTTAATAGGCTCAGAATAAATCTGCTGAAGGTAGCGGGTAACCTGATTGTCAGGAATCTGAGGAATTTTATTCAGTAAGTCAGAGGGATCCTCATACCTGGTCCACAGCCCCTCCAAATCCAGTACTCCTAAAGCACCCAACTTCCCCATCTCTATGACTGTCTGTGGACTCATAACTGAATCCATAGGAGCCCCAATCACCGGGATATCAAACTGATAAGCATCAACCTGCCAGCTGGTATGTACATCCTGAGGATCCCTTGTGCGGCGGGAAGGAACGATAGATACATCATCGAGGGAATAGCATAAACGGCCAGATTTACCCATGCCAATTTCAATTTCCTGAGTCATACCCTTAAGGGTAGGCAAAGCTTGAGACGACGAATGCAGGAAGGACCAGATAGTGGAAAAGAAACAGAAAAAACGAAACAGGACTGACAGAGGCAATTTTACCAGCCGTCTATTATCCTAGAAGAAGACAGGAAGGATACTATAGTGACGGAACGCCGAGGCCTAACCAGGATTCTAGCAAGCATTCTCTGTGTATGCTTCATACTGGTTTCTTGGGGATGCTCCAGTTCTGAGTCATCCTCCAATAATTCTGATACTTCCTTTGTTACTAATGTAGCTCTTTTTACCCCCACCGATCCCCTGGTCGTCACCATGGACAGAACAGTCAACAGCTGGAATGAATTTTATACCGACATGCAATCTGATTTGCTGGTCCAGGGTTTTACCAAAAGCCGGATTTCCCACACTCAGTCAACCAGCTTAAGCAGACAGGCTGAGGCGATTTCTGATTATATGCAGACCCTGAAGCAATCAGAGAAATCAAGCTCAGCTGCTGACAGGGTCAAGCCCATTCTCCTCGTTGCCCCCATATCTGAGAACCGGAAGCTTTTCTCAGACTATGGTGCCTACCTGTCCGTCTCTCAAAGGTCCGAACCTGAGGGTGCCACACAGATGAGAGCCAGTCTGGAATCTGCCCGGGCTCAGGGGGCTACAATTATTATTCTTGGCCAAAAAATTGCAGGTTTTCAGCCTGACCTTTATGCACCCCTGGTGACTGCCTATCGGATAGGACAGGTCCAGGCAGAGCAACTGGTAAGAAAACTCAAGCTTCGCCAGACAACTATTGATCATCCCCAGAGTATTGAAATTCTCCTTCCTCTTTTACGTAATACTGTTTTTACCCAGGAGCTTTTTCGCGGTATTTGGGACGTATTGGGACCCTATTTTAAAAAAGGAAAAGTTTATTCTCCTTCCGGTCTGTTGAATTCGTCCAGCTCAGCTGCTGACTGGAGAAATGTGACTGTCGATACAGACAGTAAAGGAAGCGTGGCCCAATCTCTTGAAACCCGTCTCAACCCTGGGAATAAAAAGACTCACACACGAATTCGGGGGGTGCTGGCTGTCAACGATCGGATGGCGGAAGAAGTAATTTCAAGTCTGACCGACATGGGCTACACCGGCACCAGTGCCACCATTAATCCGCAGATATCGGTCACCGGGGTGGTCAATAACCTGTCGGGAGGAACAACACTGAAACGAAAAAAGGTGCCGGATCCGGATGAATCTTCCTCTGGAATCTCTCAGCAGCATTCCAGCTCAGATGGCAGTCGCTATCAGGCAGCTGACTACCCTCAATGGCCGATTATTACTGGTTTCGGTAGCCGGCTGTCAGAGCTGACTAATATTGTCAACGGAAAGCAATGGTCTACAGCTTTCGTTGATCGGCGTCTCTATTGCCGCGACCTGTCCCGAATCAGCCTGCTGATAGCCCGTAAGAATTCTATGAAGACAATAGCAGAAACCACAAAAAGAGTATCCATTGATCGAAAAGCTTCTACGGCAAAGAATACTTATGTGCTGCTTACGGAGCAACTGCAATCAGTGAGCGCTTCCAATATCAAATCCGTACTTATCGACAGCGGCCTTATTAAAGCAACAGATGCTGGCCTCTAATTTGTCTATCTAGTCGTTTCACTATCTAGTCGTTTCAGTGGTGGCCGGTACCTGTTGCTTTCATCAGCAATCAGCGCTTTGTCTTTTTCTTTCCCGTCCTGGGGCCATAGATTTCTGTATCAATCAGATGCTGATAATGATCGGTGATCGCCTTGCGGCGAATCTTCAAACTGGCTGTCAGCATCCCGTTTTCTTGGGAGATAGTATCAGGAAGAATCAGATATTTACGGATTGACTCTGCCCGTGAAACTTGTGCATTGGCCTTATCGACCACCCGCTTGACCTCGGCTCGGATAATGGGATTGGCTACAGCTTCTTCCAAGCTGGTTTCAGGAGCGGCTCCCTGCCCCTTCAACCACTGGTTAGCATCAACTAAGTTAAGGGTGATCAGAGCAGAAACAAAAGGCTTTTTATCTCCCACCAGAACACAATGATCAACCACTGGTGAAGACATAACGGCAGCTTCTAGGATTTCCGGAGATACATTCTTTCCTCCGGCGGTAATAATCATGTCCTTCTTGCGGCCGGTGATAGTAATAAATCCGTCATCGTCAACCTGACCTAGATCACCGGTATGCAGCCAGCCATCTATGATTTGCTGCTTTGTCAGTTCAGGATTATTGTGGTAGGCCCGGCAAATATTCGGTCCCTTCAGACAGATTTCACCTTCTTCGGTAATCCCAACATCGATTCCCTCCAGGGTCGGTCCAACCGTGCCAATCTTGTAGCCCTCAGTGGGGTTAACACTCACCGGCGCGCAGGTCTCAGTCATTCCGTAGCCCTCCAGAATAGGCATGCCGATCCCATTGAAGAAATGGGTAATATCGGCGTCCAGAGGGGCTCCTCCTGACACAGCATTCCTTACCCGGCCACCGAATACTTCCAGAATCTGCTTGTAGACCAGGTTGTTGTAAATAGAATACATGATTCGTTCAGGAAGAGGGAGTTTTTTCCCTTCCTGCTGCGCATAGGACCACTGGCGGGCAAGCTTGACAGAATTTCGGAAAACTTTCCCCTTGATTCCCCGTCCAGCTCGCTGAGAGGCAGCATTATAAACTTTTTCGAAGATGCGGGGAACAGAAAGAATAAAAGTTGGCTGGAAGTCCCTGAAATCAGTGATAACAGTCTTAAAATTATGAGACAGGCCGAGAGTCATTGGAGAGCAAAAACTGAAGAACTGCATGTACCTAGCAAATACATGAGTCAGTGGCAGGAAAAGCAAGAGTCTGGATCCTCCCGGGACATGACCAATATCAGGCATGGTTTGATCTCCGGACAAGGCAACGAAGACAAAGTTGGAATGGGTCAGCTCAATTCCTTTAGGAACTCCGGTAGATCCAGATGTGTAAACAATGGAAGCCAGATCGCTACCACGGACAGCCTTTTCCGCTTCCCAAAAATCAGCATCTGTTTTATTGTGACCAAATTCGTTGAAAATATCGATGACAGAATCCGATCCTCCGTCGGAATCCATGACAAAGGTCTCTTCCAGAGTAGGACATTCATCGGCAATGGAATCAATCTTATGAAGCTGCTCATCATTCTCTGCAATGAGAAACTTCACAGCAGAGTCATTAACAATATGCTTAATTTGTGCTGGTGAATCTGTTTCATATATAGGAACCACCACAGCTCCAATGCTGAGAATGGCATTATCTAAGCAGGTCCATTCCCACCGGGTTCTTGCCAGGATGGCAATGGAGTCTCCCTTCTTTATCCCCTTTGCCAGTAATCCCTTAGCAATCATAATAACCATCGAACGGAACTGATCAGCCTTAAAATAGGCCCATTGCCCATCATCACCCTTGTACCCTATCAGGTCATCATCTGGACGTTCAGTAGCTCTGGTATCCAAGAGAGAAAAGATATTTTTATCACTATCTATGGGTTTAGTCAGAGGGTGTTCGTACTCCTTCAGCATGAGTTTCTCCAATCTTGGATTTTTGGCCGACAAGCTTTGTGCAGACCACCATGTTTATTTTACACCTACATATGCAAAAAGCCGGAACAATTATTCCGGCCTGTGAGCTCCCGCAGCTGGGCTTGAACCAGCGACATTCTGATTAACAGTCAGACGCTCTGCCAACTGAGCTATGCGGGAATATGTCGTGCAAAGCACCGCACAAGACATACAGTATATGAGGAGGCATGGAAAAAAGCAAGGGGCTTTTCGGCTGGCGTGTCCCACACTTATACACATTATCAAAATAACTTTTCTTTTCAGTCTGTAATCCTCATACTGAAAAGTATGAAACATACCACTGTGATGTCCCTGCTAAACAGCAGGAAGAAATCGAAGATCAGAGCTTCCCTGCCGCATATGTCCCGTATACTGCATATGCGGAACCCGCTTTTCATTGCCCTCCTGGTCTGTATTTTCCCCTCGTGTTTCTACCTCTTCCTGCCTGCGGGACTGCACATCTGGCCCCAAGCCTGTGCTGAATCTGTCTGCCGGTCTGCCTATTCCTGGCCTCTTGCTCTTCAAGCAGGCCGGAAAGAACCCACAATCCTTGCCCCCTTCAAAGCCCCACCTCAACCTTGGGCCTCCGGGCACAGAGGAATTGATTTGGCAGTATCTCAGAAGGAGGCGATCCTGGCTCCCATATCAGGAAAGCTTACCTTTGTGGGGAAAGTTGCCGGCAAGGATAGTATCAGTTTGACAGACGCCTCTAATCGGGTAAATACTTTTGAACCTGCTCGTTCTGACCTGACAGCAGGCACTGCTGTCAGTAAAGGGCAGCAGATAGGATTTGTCGACGGGGAAAGCGACCACTGTGGGAAGACTTGTCTTCACTGGGGAGTCCGCCTGAATAAACGGACATATCTAAATCCTCTTCATCTGGTCAAGCCGGTTCATATCGGGCTGAAACCAACGGAAGCTAACCTTTCCGGCAGTAAAACAGAAAGAGTAGAAGAAAGAGTAGATATGCCTTATTTCAGAACCAGCTGGGGTTGTGATTTGCCTTCAACTGTGTTTTCATCCACAATCACCCGGCATACATCAGTCCGATCCGGAATTCGAAACATCGTTTCCTGGAGAAGATTTTCCATGATGGACCGCAAACCGCGGGCTCCAGTCCCCCGGCTAAGAGATTTCTTAGCTATGGACCGTAAGGCCTCATCAGTGAAGGATAAGTCAACCTGATCAACAGCGAACATTTTTTGAAACTGTTTGGTTAGAGCATTAACCGGAGTAGTCAAAATTGACACCAAATCGTCCACGGTCAGGGGACTGAGGGTGGATACTACAGGCATACGGCCAATGAATTCGGGTAACAGTCCGTATTCGGCCAAATCGTCAGGGGTGACCAGGGTGAGGATGTCTTCATCACTCGTATCCTGAAGGCTCCAGTCAGTTCCAAAGCCGGTTTCTCTCTTTCCCAGGCGCCTGCGTATAATGTCCTCCAGGCCTACAAAGGCACCGCCGCAGATGAAAAGAATATCTTTCGTGTTAATGCGGACTATTTCCTGATCTTCGTGCTTGCGGGTTCCTTTTACTGGAACTGTCGATACAGTCCCCTCGATGATCTTGAGCAGGGCCTGCTGAACTCCTTCACCCGAAACATCCCGGGTTATTGACGTATTCTCCCCTGATTTCCGGGCTATTTTATCAATTTCATCGATATAGATAATACCTCTTTGGGCCTGATTGATGTTGCCATCAGCGGCCTGGATAAGCCGCTGAAGAATTGTCTCGACATCATCTCCAACATACCCGGCTTCCGTAAGAGTGGTAGCATCTGCAATAGTGAAGGGAACATCCATGATAGAAGCCAGTGTCTGAGCCAGGTAGGTCTTACCTGTTCCCGTTGGTCCTAAAAGGAGGACATTGGATTTAGCGACTACGACCTGATCCAAATCTGAATGTTCTGCTGACAGGCTGCGCTTGAGCTTTTCTGCCGAGTCTTCCAGCTCCATGTTGATCCGCTTGTAATGATTGTACACAGCAACGGCTAAGGCATGTTTTGCCTTCTTCTGCCCAACAACGTAACGGTCAAGATAGCTGGAAATCCGTGCTGGAGTCATCAGGGTCAGAGAATTGCTCTGAGCATCTGCCTGACGTTCATCCGAGACAATCTCCACGCAGAGTTCAATACACTCATCGCAAATAGCCACCCCGTCCCCAGTGACCAGCTTATTGACCTGGAGTTCAGTCTTCCCGCAGAAACTACAGCGAGGCACATCATCGTTGTAATCAATTACCTGCCCCATACACCTTGTCCTTTACAGCCGTGCAATAAGTAGTGACCTTGTTGATTCTACCGTGACCACTAACAGAAAATAACAGAAAGGCTGCTGGGAAATACACTTCCTGCAGGATGTATACTCCCCGGCAGCCAACCGAACTATACCGCATATAAGAGATGCTAAGAAAAATTCTTTTCCTATACTCCCCTGGGCAGCTTTGTCCGGAACACCTGAGGTTCTTTATTGAACCCTTTACTTGCGGTGCTCCAGGATGGCATCAACCATGCCATACTCCTTGGCCTGTTCAGCGGTCAGGATGGTATCTGTTTCAATGTCTTTACGGATTCTTTCTACATCCTGTCCGGTATGCTTTGCCAGAGTATTCTCCAGCCATTCACGCATACGCAGCAGTTCCTTAGCTTGAATCTCAATTTCTGTTGCTTTTCCAAAATCCTGTCCCATGGCAGGCTGATGGATGAGAACCCGGGCATTAGGCAACATCAGCCGCTTGCCCTTGGTCCCGGCTGCCAGGAGGATAGCAGCTGCAGAAGCAGCCTGCCCCAGGCAGACGGTTTGAACATCTGGCTTAATGTATTGCATGGTGTCATAAATCGCAGTCATAGCGGTCATGGACCCGCCAGGAGAATTGATGTAGAGAACAACATCCCGATCAGGATCCTGGCTCTCCAAGACCAGAAGCTGAGCCATAATGTCATCAGCCGACGCATCATCAACCTGAACACCCATGAAGATAATTCTGTCTTCGAAGAGTTTGGTATAAGGATCGGACCGTTTATAGCCGAATGATGTTTTCTCCTCAAACTGAGGCATTACATACCGAGCCTGAGGGCCAGCTAATTTTTCTGCCCGGGAAATAAACTGTGCTTCTTGAGAAATCATCACTCCCCCTGTCCTTCTGCCTGACCCTGGGTTGTCATGGAACCAGGAGTAGTGACAATCTTGTCAACAAATCCGTAGTCCAAAGCCTGCTGGGCAGTAAACCAGTGATCATATTCATTATCCCTGTAAATTTCTTCCAGGGTATGCCCGGTCTGCTCCGCTGTCAGCTCAGAAAGGGTTTTCTTCATATCCATAATAAGTTCAGCATTAATTCTCACATCTGTAGCTGTTCCTCCAACGCCGCCCGACGGTTGATGCATAAGTACCCGGGCATGTGAGGTGATAAAACGCTTGCCCTTAGTTCCGCTAGACAAAAGGAACTGGCCCATGGAAGCGGCCATGCCTACAGCAACCGTTGCTACATCAGGTTCAATTAGCTGCATAGTGTCATAAATAGCCATACCAGCAGTAATGGATCCGCCTGGTGAATTAATATAAAGCCAAATATCTTTTGTGGGATCCTCAGCAGCCAACATCAACATTTGCGCACAAATCACATTGGCATTTTCATCCTTGACTTCTGAACCCAGCCAAATGATCCGATCCTTGAGAAGACGATTAAAAATGGGGTCGGGTATTCCCATCCCCTGCCCCTCATCCATCCGAGGCGAAATCGGCAGATTATCTGTCACTTTGTCTCCTTTATAAGAGTTATTACGATTTTAGAATACAGCCGATAACCGACGGAGGGGCCTCTTTGAGCAATAAGCATAAAAATTGAGTCGATTCGTATCAACTTTTGTTTTTGCCTTCGTGATGCAAAACGGTACTTTTATTTATTTTTACTTTACTTTTACGTTACTTTTCATGAAGCGACCATGATTCCATGCGTCGGGAGGTTAATACTGATAAAGAAACAGCCAATCCGACCGGAAGAAGAAAGCTAATACTGGCATGGGTTAATTCCAGCATGAAAGCAGTTGCCATCAGAGGAGCTCTTTGAGAGGTTGCCAAAAAAGCAGCAGACGCAACTAAGGCACAGGCCCCAATGGAAACTGTGGGAAAAACAGCTGTCCATCCAAACCCGCATATCGCCCCAAGACAAGCTCCCACAGCTACCGCAGGGGTCAACACTCCCCCGGAAGCGCCGGATCGAATGGTCATAACAGTAGCGCCAGTTTTCATCACCATCATAAAAGCCAGAAAAGGGAGAGAAGAGACAACTGTGGTGTTGAAAGCGGTCTGGGCCAAGGACCTCCCATTGCCCAAAATCTCGGGGAAATCAATGGCAATAAGACCAGTAGCCAGGCCCATAACAGGCAGGGCCCAAAGAATGTGGACGCTCCTCTCGCTGCGTTTTGTCGCCCAGCTGGTCAGAGACCGAAAAAGATAAGCCGCTAACCCTGCCAGCGGACCTGCCAGACAGGAAAAAAGAAGAAGCTGCCAGGAAAGATTGAGCCCGCGAACCATATAAAATCGATCAGTTCCATGAATGCTCGACCCTACAAAAGCTGAGATCAGACTAGTTCCCAAGGCAAGAACCACAGTCTGTCCTCCAACATCAGCAAGTAAAATTTCTACAGCAAAGAACATGCCCGCCAGAGGAGCGTTATAGACCCCAGCAAATCCGGCTCCAGCTCCAACAGCAGTCACTAAAGCCATATCTTTTCTGCTGAGCTTCCACCAGGCAGACAGCTTCTGACCCACGAGAGCACCAATTTCCCTGGGGGCAGTCTCTCTACCAACTGAGGCTCCGGCACCAACAATAAAAATCTGCAGGAGGGCATGAATCACAGTACCACCCACAGGCATTGTATCTCCCGCGACTCCAGCGGCAACCGAAGGTATTCTCTCCCGCCTGCGAATCCACCACCAGACTACAGCTGCTATCGTACAGGCAATGGTTACACTGGCTACTCGTCTCCAATAGGGAACTTCAAAAGCAGTGGGATGTGTCAATGTTTCTACTGACCCCAGAAGATAGGTCTGGAATACGGTCAAGAGCCAGGACAAGGCCGCAGAGCAGAGCCCAATGACAAGGCCCAGGCCAAAAATGATGACCAGACTTGGGATGAATCCACCCGGCTGTTGGAAGAAAGACAGTTCATCTTCCTCCTGCACATCCCCTTCTCCTCTTTTTCTTCCCATGATTGTTCGGAAGAAAGGAGAAATCAGATCCATCATCTCATACCGCCTCGCCTGCTACCTGCTTATTTATTTACTCATACTATCGGTACCCCTATCGGTATTCTGCAATCGGTTCCCGCCTAGTGGAACCTACCTAATGGAAACCACCATGGGAATACCAAACACACCGGCAGTGAGAAACAAAAATCCAGCACCAAAAAAAGCAGCAAGGCCCGCATAAAACGGGCCTTGTTTATTCTCTTGCGAATGAAAATTTACTCTTCGGAAGCCTTGCTGATTTCATCGGCAACAGCTGCTGCATCAGAAGCTGCTGCAACGCTGTCATCTTCAGACTCTTCTTCACCGGTACCCAGGAATTGTCCCAGGTCAACCGTCTTTCCATCAGGGTCAGTAAAAGTAACCTGCCTCATGGCCTCAATCATTCCCTTGGACCGGGCAACTTCCTGAACGGCAGAATTCAGCTGACCATTCTTAACAATGGAAGTAATGAAATTGCTGGGATCCATTCCATACTGCTGGGCAATGGAAGCAAGGAAGTTAGTCACATCGGTCTGGGTAACCTGAACGTTAAGAGCCTCAGCTAAAGTATCCAGAACAATCTGATCGCGCAGTTCTTTGATGGCGCTGTCCTCAGCTTCCTTTTTCTGCTCTTTAGTGGCCTTCTTGGGATCTTCCACTCCCATGGACCGCAGATGCTCCTTGGTGGTATTCTCCAGAATACCCTTGGGGACAGGGATCTCCTCGGCTTCTTCAATCTGAGTCATAAAGGCATCCCTGGCTTCTGTTGCCTGCCGAGCCTGGGCATCTACCTGACTCTGCTTGCGGATGTCTTCCTTGAGTTCATCCAAGGTATCGAATTCAGAAGCGTCCTTGGCAAAATCGTCATCCAGATCAGGCAGCTGCTCTTCCTTAACAGAATTAAGTGTGACCTTAATTTGAGCCTTCTGACCTTCGTGCTCGCCCCCTTCCAGGGTGGACTCAAAGGTAGTTTCCTCTCCGGCTGACAGGCCATCGAGGGCCTCATCCATTCCGGCTAGCATGGTACCGGAACCAATCTCATAGCTGACTCCGTCCTGAGAATCAACACTCTTGCCATCAATCTGAGCGTCCAGGGAAACGTTAGCAAAATCGCCTTTTTTTGCGGGACGGTCAACAGAGGTCAAAGTGCCAAAACGTTGACGGAGAGCATCCAGACGCTGATTCACATCATCCTCGGTAACAGCCGGGGCAGGAATATCAACTGTCATGCTGGCGAAATCAGGAAGCTTCACCTCCGGACGAACCTCTACATCTGCTGTGAACTTCAGCTTCTTGCCGTCATCGCGGGATTCAGGGACATCTTTCATGTCGATCTTAGGCTGATCCATAGGGCGAAGTTTGCGCTCTTCAATAGCCTGATTATAGAACTCAGGAACGGCATCATTAACAGCTTCACCAACTACAGCCCCATAACCGAAACGCTGCTCAATAAGCTTGCCGGGAACATGCCCCTTGCGGAATCCAGGGATGTTGACCTGGTTGGCGATGTTCTTACGGGCCTTTTCCATATGCGGCTCGAGCTCGTTTTTGTCGACAGTAATGGTCAGAACCTTCCTTGTAGGCTCTACGTTCCTCACGGTTATTTTCACGCTAGGCTCCAATTCATCGTATTCTCATACACAGCTTCGCACAGTGCGCAGTCTTTTCCTACGACAACACGAAGACAACCTTTATATAATAACGCTAGTCAGAGACTCAGAAAGCAAGTCAGCCTGCCACCTACGGGCCCCCTGATCTATGAGAAAAGTGTGCACTGAGTCACTGCCCTCCCTCTCCCTATTCCTGAGAGGTAAGTCCTTGGAATGCCAGCAAAGATTCCGCAGAATTTGAGGTTTGAGCAGAATGTCTGCCGGGGTTTGCGTATCCTGACTAATCTGATTTATTCTTCTTTTCGCAGCTTCCAGGCAGGCATACCTATCAGGATGGTGGCTCTTCCACAGTTTCATCGATTTAGGAGCATTGGTCCCGGATTCATCAGATCTGACATTCTTTCTGGATGGAAGCTGATTGTCAGGCAAATCAAGAGCCTGTCGGATGGCCTGTTTCCAGACAGCAGGCTTGACCCGGCGCTGAATGGGGGCATAGCGTTCAAACATCTTGTCGCGCTCATCCCCTTTTCTCATTCTCACCCTTTGATTGAGAGAGCGAATAGAAGCAAATTCTCTGGAATTATGCGGTTTTCGCTGGGCTGCTTCAATTATGGCACTGTCCTGGAGCAAAAGATTAGGAGCTATATCATACTGCTTGGCATAATAATCCCTGACCGTCCACAGCTGACGGGCAACTGCCAGCCCCCGCAGATCCCGATCCAGGGAATTTATTCGAGAAATATGACGCCAGGGTTCGATTCTTTCCGGCCGAGGCCGGGATCCTTTCTTCAAAAGGAAGGCGAAATCCTCCTGGGCCCACTCTTCTTTTCCGCTTCTTCTCAGTTCAGCAGAAAGAGTATTCCTCAGCTCAATCAGGACTTCCACATCAAGAGCAGCATAGTTGCGCATATCCCTGTTAAGGGGACGGTAAGACCAGTCAGCAGCCGAATGCTCCTTGGCCAGAGTCAAACCCAAATACTTTTCGGTAACGGCAGCAAGACCAAAGTGAGCATTCCCCAGTAAACGAGCCGCTCTTTCCGTATCGAAAAGTCTGCTTGGTCTCATCCCCAGGGCATAATAACCAGGCAGATCCTGAAGACTGTCATGAATAATCCATTCAGTATCGCCCAGGGCTTGGTTAAAATCTTCCCACTGAGCCCCTTTCTCCGCAACTGCCACCGGATCAACCAGCGCTATTCCTGCACCTTGGCGCTTAAACTGAACTAACCAATCCTGCTGTGAATACCGGTAGCCGGAAGCCCTTTCAGCATCTGCGGCCAAGGGGCCGGAAGCAGAAGCAAATCTCTCCACAAAATCATCAAAACCTTCACGGGTAGAAATAAGGTCGGGCACTCCCCCACTGGGCTCCGATAGAAGCCTCACATCATGCTCAGCATTGTAGACAGCAGAATTACTCATAGCAGGTTTAGAATATCACTGCCCGGGCATAGCTGTACTATTCACAAATATTTCCACGGGAAATATCGTCATTAGAGAATCAATAGACAACAAAGCCATGATTCCTAAACTGGCCCATAACCCTTTCCTTAAGAGCAGCGGAAGGCCCTTTAGTATCCTCCAAAGAATAAGGAATCCGCAGTTCGTGCCATTTAGGCCGACCCAACTGGTGGAAAGGCAGGACGTCAATATGTTCTACCGCATCGCCGAATTCCTGACAGATAGAGGCCACATTCTCAACATTGTCCTCAGAATCAGTCAAACCCGGGACCAGAACAAAGCGAACCCAGATTTTAGTGCCCAGCCGGGAAAGGCGCTTACCAAAATCTATAGTCGGCTGAAGGGAACCCCCGGTTACCTTTCTATATGTTTCCTCATCGCCTGATTTAACATCCAGAAGGCAAAGATCAACGTCGCGAATGTCATCGTCAGAATAGTTTTCTCCAAGAAAACCAGAGGTATCTAAGCAGGTATGAACTCCCATCTCTTTTGCTGCCCTAAACACCCTGGTCACAAATTTGGGCTGCTGCATTGATTCTCCTCCAGAGAAGGTAATGCCACCTCCGGTTAGCTGGAAGAGATCCTTGTACCTCTCCACCTTGGCAACCATGGCATCCAGATAGACAGGCTGGCCATCCCTCATTTTCCAAGTATCAGGATTTTGACAGTATTGGCAGCGCAGAGGGCAGCCGCTCATAAAGACAGTCATCCGGGTACCGGGCCCATCGACCGAGGTGTTGATATCCCAGGAATGAACAAAACCTATGTCACCCGTTTTCAAGGCCTGGAGTCTGTCCCTTCTGTCCATTCCCACAGGAGACTCAAAACCAGATAACCCGCCCATGAGAGTCCTGCTTTCATATACTTTGGACTGGCGGAGCATGTGGGGCTTGGTTGTGCGGAAATCTGACATCATCGTCTCCTTTAAATGAGTAAATGAGATATCTGAACAAACATGACCGGGCACCACTTTCTATCTTTATCCTACCGGGAAAAACATGTAAAGCGGAGAGGCTGTAGGACAGTCCCCCCGCTTCAGGTTGTTTATTCAGATTGCTTAACTTATCTGATTAATTTAATTGCTATCATCAATGCTTTATAATCATCAGCACCTTTAAGCAGCAAATTAATCAGTAACAGCCCCCTGGTGGAAGGTGCGGGAAATAACATCCAGTTGCTGTTCCTTAGTCAGCTTGACAAAGTTGACAGCATAGCCGGACACGCGCACGGTCAGGTGAGGATACTTCTCAGGATGCTCAACCGCATCCTCCAGCTGTTCCTTGCGAAGAACATTGATGTTGGCATGATAGAGACCATGACCATTGCCGGAATCGAGAATACCGACCAGGTTGGTAATGCGGTCTTCCTCATCACGGCCCAGGCCATCGGGTGTAATGGTATTGGTCAGGCTGATGCCGTCAAGAGCATCATCGTAATCAATCTTTCCAACTGAATACATGGATGGAAGCATGCCATGAGTATCCATGCCGTTCTCCGGATTAGCACCGGGCGCAAAGGGGGTGCCTTTCTTATGACCAGACGGGAAGGAACCTGTGTTCTTACCATACTCGACGTTAGAAGTAATAGTCAGAATAGACTGAGTTGGAACGGCATCACGGTATACAGGCAGGCGGCGAACTTGACCCATAACCGTAGAAACAACCCACTTGGCCAAATCATCAGCACGGTCATCATCGTTACCATAGATGGGGAACTCACCTTCGGTCCTGAAGTTGACAATCAGATCATCATCAGCACCCTCGACATATTCAGGAGTACCCTTGGCATCCTTGTTATAGATAGGATAGACCTTGGCATACTTAACTGCAGACAGGGAATCAGCTGCGATAGACAGACCAGACATACCACAACCGAGGGTGCGGTACACTTCCTTGTCATGCAAGGCCATTTCAATGGATTCATAAGCATACTTATCATGCATATAATGAATAATGTTCAAGGCCTCAACATAGGTCTCAGACAGCCACTCCAGAGCCTTTTCATAATTCTTCTTAACGGAATCAAAATTCAAGGTACCATCTTCGTTGAACTTCAGAGGCTCAAGCACGCCTTCATCAATGACCCGCAGACCGGTCATTTCATCACGGCCATCGTTAAGTGCGTAGAGGAAAGCCTTGGCAGTATTCACACGAGCGGCGAAGAACTGCATTTGCTTACCTACCCGCATAGGAGACACGCAGCAGGCAATGGCTGCATCGTCGCCCCAGTGGCTGCGGATATCTTTATCGGATTCGTACTGAATAGCAGAGGTGTCAATAGAGATCCTGGCGCAGAAACGCTTATAGCCCTCAGGCAGCTTAGGATCCCAGAAGATGGTGATATTAGGCTCGGGCCCTGGTCCCAGATGATCGAGGGTCAAGGTATTGAGCAGGCGGAAGGAGGTCTTGGTAACCAGGGTACGGCCGTCATCTCCGAAACCAGCATCAGACCAGGTGGCCCAGTAAGGATCACCGGAGAAGATATTGTCGTAGTCCTTGGTCCGCAAGAAACGAACAATACGGAGTTTCATCACGATATTGTCGATAATCTCCTGAGCATCAGTTTCGGTAATGAGGCCGGCCTTCAGATCACGCTCAAAATAGCAATCGAAGAAGGCGGACAGACGGCCAATAGACATGGCAGCGCCGTCCTGACTCTTGACGGATGCCAGATAGCCCATATAGGTCCACTGAACAGCTTCATGAGCATTCTGTGCAGGACGGGTCAGGTCCAATCCGTACTCATTACCCAGAACAATCAGCTTCTTCAGAGCTTTGATTTGTTCATCATGTTCTTCGCGGAAGCGAATCCAATGCTCAATCTCAGGCTCGGTGAAATCATTGCGGTAAGGGATGGAATCCTTATCGCGCTTCTTCAGCTCAATCAGCCTGTTGACACCATAAAGGGCAACACGGCGATAATCACCGATGATACGACCGCGGCCATAAGCATCAGGCAAACCTGTGAGAATCTTGTTGTGGCGTGCCCGCTTAATGCGTGCTGTATACACACCAAAAACGCCGTCATTATGAGTCTTGCGGTAACGGGTAAAAATCTTCTTGATTTCTGGGTCAGGCTCCTTACCAGCCTCACGGATAGCCTGCTCAACCATACGCCAACCGCCATTAGGCATCATAGCCCGCTTGCAGGGAACATCTGTCTGCAAACCTACAATAACATCATCCTGATCATCAATGTAACCAGCTGGGAATGCATCAATATCAGCAGGTGTATGGGTATCAACATCGTAAACACGCTGCTTGCGCTCTACTGCCAGATACTCATCATCGAGCTTCTTCCACAGATGATGGGTCTTTTCAGTAGCCGGAGCAAGGAAAGATTCGTCACCTTCATAAGGCGTGTAGTTCTTCTGGATGAAGTCACGCACATCGATTTCATTTTGCCAGTTGCCACCCTTGAAGTCCTTCCAGGCCTTTGCCTGAAGCTCCTGTGCAGAAGCAACTGCCTTTTCTGTTGCTGTCATACATACTCCTTACGTGTATAACTAACGATGCACCTATGCACCGAATACTTTTATTTTATTACTGGGAGTACTCACAAATCAAGTAATTTTAGGCTTTGAGATAAGAAAATGCGTGACCTTGCTCACACTGTTCGCTCGCACTGACCCTGCCCCGGCTACCCCAGCCATCATTTGCTCTTTTTCCCAGCAGGATTATCGTCCTGCTCAGACTCTTCCTCCCCTATTCCCTTCCAGAGCTTATTTTCTGCCTCCCATACCTGATTGCGCTTAGCAGCAATCTCTACGGCTTTTTCAGCTTCTTCTCGACTCCCATAAGGGCCCATACGTTCACTGTAGGGAGAAATTTTCCCGTATTCGACTTTCTTGGTCCGGGAATTGTAATACCACTGCTTACGATCAGTCATATCCATCAGTCCCTGAGGATCAACCGAAGGAAGATCTTTCTTCAGCGCCTCTATATCAGCTTTGACCTTATTCTCTGATTCAGTCTTTTCCCTCTTCTCTGAAGAGTCGGAAAGATTTTGAAAAAATGTCATCATATTTACCTGGGATTTGGTGTATTCCGTATTTTGTTTCGTGATATCTGAAAGATTTATTCTCTGAAAGCAGAGGTTACTGGCAGCCGACGATCACGGCCAAAAGCCAGAGCTGTTACCTTGGGACCCAACGGGTATTGGCGACGCTTCCACTCTGCCTTATCGACCAAGCGCATAACAGTATCAACAGTTTTGGGGTCAAAACCATCGTTAAGCAGATCCTGACGTCCATGTGCTTTTTCAATATAGGCGGCCAAAACCTGGTCGAGCACAGCATACTCGGGCAGGGAATCGGAATCTTTTTGCCCTGGTCGCAACTCAGCACTGGGAGCTTTGTTAATAGAATTCTCAGGAATGGGGGGAACTTCCCCTGCTTCTTGAGCTGCTCGGTTTCTCCATCTAGCCAACTGCCATACTCTCGTTTTAAGGAGGTCCTTAATGGGGGCAAAGCCTCCGACAGCGTCTCCGTAAATAGTTGAGTAACCGCAGGCCAATTCAGACTTATTCCCGGTTGCCAGGGCAAGTAGACCATGAGAATTGGAGTAAGCCATGACTATGACTCCCCTGATTCTAGCCTGAAGATTTTCTGCCGCAATCCCTTCCAAACTAAGCTCCTGCTGGAAAGACTGGAAAAGTGGTTCAATAGGCTGGATGTCATAGTGAGCCCCCAACCTACGAGCCAGGTCTGCGGCATCATCGCGGGAACCATCTGAAGAATACCGGCTGGGCATGGATATTCCCCATACATTATCCCCTCCGCAGGCATCAGCAGCTATGGATGCAACCAGAGCAGAATCTATCCCACCTGACAAGCCTAAAACCACTCCGGAAAAATGATTCTTCCTCATGTAATCACGCAAGCCAGCTACACAGGCTTGATAAACTTCTTCATCTGGATCCAAGGGAGAAACCAGATCAGTGGGGCTGGTGTTGCCCAGAGACCACAGAAGAAGACTTTCCTGGAATTTTCCGGCTTGGGCAAGAATCTGACCATCTGTTCCTACTACAAAGCTTCCCCCATCGAAAACCAGATCATCCTGCCCCCCGACCTGATTAAGATAAATGACGGGAGCATGAACCTGTCCCGCCCTCTTCCGACATAAGTCGACCCGGGTATGATATTTTCCCTCCTCATAGGGGGAACCATTGATAGTCGCCAGAACATCAATATGGTCCTGAGCCAGGGCCGCGACCGTTCCCCCCTCCTGCCATATATCCTCGCAGATGGCAAAACCTATCCGTTTCCCCTTAATGTCTAAGGTAAGAGTTTCCTGACCGGCAGAGAAAATACGAAATTCATCGAACACTCCGTAATTCGGTAGGAAATGCTTATCATACGAAGCTTCTACCCTGCCATTGTGAAGGATCAGCAGCCGGTTGCGGGGCAGACCATCCACGTCGGCCCCCACGGTGCCAATCACAACGTAGAGAGATCCTAATCCCTGATCCTGGAGTTGAACAGCGACTTGATCAGCTGTGCGATAAGCGGCTTTGCGAAATGTTGCCCTAAAAGCGAGGTCTTCTATGGGATAGCCGGTTAAAGTCATTTCAGGAAAGAGAACAATATCAGCACCCTGCTGATGTGCCATGCGCGAGAAATCTATAATTTTCCTGGCATTTCCTTCTATATCTCCCACACAGGTATCAATTTGAGCAAGGGCAAAAACAAGATTCTGATTTTCCTTAGTCTGATTTTCCTTCATAAATCCATGATAATACTGATAAGGGATTGTGATCATTCTCCTGTTTCGTGGTTAATTTTAAGGTTTTTTCAGGAAAAATGCTTTCCTCCCTCAGGATTTTGGTGGTCTCATGTCAGTCGATCAGGAGTTTGTCTACAGACTGATCGGGTTGTATGAAGACTACCACTATCAACGAAAGGATGACAATGAGTACCAATTATCCACAGCAACCAGAGGGGTCTGGGCAGCAGGGCCATACCCAGCCGCAAGAACAGACTCAGCAGCAGGAACAGGCTCAATCATTAGGAAATTATCAGAGAAATTATCAGACGGAAGCCGGCTATAGCGGTGGAAATCAGCCCTTTTATGGTCCTTCTGTGCAGGCAGGAACAGTTCAGAAGAAGAATGGGAATAAAACCACCAATAAAATCTTGCTCATCGCCGCCAGTCTGGCTCTAGTCTGCGGACTGGCAGGCGGAGTTGGGGGCGGAGCTCTCTACTCGGCCATGTCCGGCAATTCCTCAGTATCTAACTCACCTGCCGGTGGTTGGGCAGGACAAACCGGAGGAAACAATTCCAACGGATCAAACATGATGCCCGGCAATGGACCTCAGGGATCTGGACAAGGGTCTAATCAAGAATCTCAGCCCGGAGGACAGGCAGGCTCCTCAAATCCTGGCACTGATCAGGATAATTCCACTAATTCCAATAATTCGACGAAGTCAAAGGAATCGAATGAGTCGGGAGAATCGAATAAATCAGACGATTCCTCGAGCTCATCCAGCTCATCTCAGTCGGAGAATTCCTCCGATCAGGTCAGCAACAGTTCTACATCTATCTCAGTCTAAGACCATAGATCCGGAATTATTCACAGAGGGTACTGTGGATTTTACTGCACCTCTGAATAGTTCACTCTGAGCCAGAACCTGATTCAGATTCAGAGTCACTATGAGAATCGGGCTCTGCTGGGGTTCCGCCGGAAGAGTCCCTCTTCAAGGACTCCTTAGAGGGCTCCTCCTGACCATGCAGAATATTTCTGATAGTTTCCAGGCGGGGCCCCAGTTCCCTCTCATAGCCATTAGCCTTGGGATGGTAGTACTCACGCCCCTTCAATTCTTCAGGCATATATTCCTGACGGGCAATGTCATGGGGAGCATCGTGAGCATAAATATACCCATCGTGGTTGCCCCAATCCTTCATCAGTTTAGTAGGAGCATTCCGCAAGTGCAGGGGCACATGTCCAATATTTCCTGCATCAACATCAGCCAAGGCTGCTGCTATAGCCTGGTAGCTGGCATTAGATTTGGGAGCAGTAGCGACGGCGATCACAGCCTGGGAGAGAATAATTCTGGCCTCCGGCATTCCAACCATAGCAACAGCCTGAGCCGCCGCAACGGTCAGTTCCAAGACCTGAGGGGCAGCCATTCCCACCTCCTCAGAGGCAGCAATCATAATTCGTCGGGCAATAAAACGTGGGTCTTCCCCAGCCCGGATCATTCTAGCCAAATAGTGCAGGGATGCATCTACGTCAGAGCCTCTCATGGATTTTATAAAAGCTGAAGCCACATCGTAATGCTCATCCCCCTGCCGGTCATAGGCCAGTTGGGCAACATCCATGACCTGAGAGATTACCTCACTGGTTATGATGGGCTTTTTCTCCCCAGGGGCAGCCCTATCCATACCAGAAGCATCGGCCTTATCGGCAGTATCAGTTTTGTCACCTGAAACAGCACCGGCAGCTGCCTCCAGAATAGTCAGTGCTTTTCGTCCGTCCCCAGCAGACAGACGGATGATGTCTTCCAGGGCAGATTCCTGAAGGGTAACCTCTTTATTCAAACCTTGCTCGCTGGCAAGAGCCCTCAGGAGGATGGCCTTGATATCGTCTGCAGACAAAGTTTCCAGTTTGACCACCACAGACCGGGAGAGCAAGGGAGAAATAATGGAGAAACTAGGATTTTCTGTTGTGGCACCAATAAAGGTGATATCACGGTTTTCCACACTGGGCAGGAGGGCATCCTGCTGAGACTTGGAAAAGCGATGGACTTCATCAATAAAAAGGACAGTCTCTTTACCCTGAGAAACCAGCCTCTCGTGAGCCCGCTGAAGAACCTGACGAAGATCTTTAACACCAGAAGTTACAGCTGACAATTCTTCAAAAGCTCGGCCCGACTGCCTGGCTGCTATATAGGCCAGGGTAGTCTTGCCGACACCAGGAGGGCCGAAAAGAATGATAGAGGTAGGAGCTGTTCTGGAATGGGCCGGCGGCTGAGCTACTCGGCGCAGGGGTGAACCGGGCTGCAAAGCCTGCCCCTGACCAACCACATCCTCCACCCTGGTCGGCCGCATGCGGACAGCCAGGGGGCGAGTCACAGCATCATCGGAGACACCTGCTGCAGAAAACAAATCACTCGTCTTATCATCACCGGCCATAGAAACAGTTTATCTCATATCATTCATACCGACCAGGGAAAAAGTGCGTGATTCCAGCACTCCCAGCAGGGCCCAGGCTGTGTCGAAACTGGTCATACAGGGTATAGCATTTTCCGCTGATGTCCTGCGGATCAAAAAGCCGTCATTCTGCAGGTCCTTGTCAGAGCTGGAGATGGTATTGATCACAAAGTTCACCCTCCCCTGCTGGATCAAATCTGTCACTGTCTCATATTCAGGAGCTTGTTCGCTGACCTTAGCCGCCTGCTGAACATAGAGGGAAGGATCGTGGGACTGTAAATATGCGGCCGTTCCCTGGGTTGCATAAATTCCATAACCAATGGAGCTGAAGTGTTGAGCAAGCCGAAGGGCCTCAGCCTTGTCGCTGTCGGCAACGGTAATGAGTATATTCCCTTGTTCAGGAATATGAACTCCACTGGCAACCAGAGCCTTGTAAAGGGCCTTGTCCAGGGTGGCATCAGAGCCCAGGGCCTCGCCAGTCGACTTCATCTCAGGGCCCAACACCGTGTCCACACTAGTCAGCTTGGCAAAAGAGAAAACCGGAGCCTTCACAAACACAGCTCCCCTAGGTTCCTGCCGGTAGCCAGGATGCAATCCTTGCTCTACCAGACTGTGGCTAAGCACTGCTTTGGTAGCAATATCACTCATAGGGACAGAGGTGATTTTGCTGAGAAAAGGAACAGTCCGTGAGCTGCGGGGGTTGACCTCCAGAACATAGACTTTATTATTTTTATCCACAATAAACTGAATATTGTAGAGGCCAATAAAGTGGAAGCCCCTGCCTATCCGTTCTGCATAATCGATGATTGTCTCTTTAACCTGATCAGAAATAATTTGAGTTGGATAAACAGAAATCGAGTCGCCTGAATGAATCCCGGCCCGTTCAATATGCTCCATTACTCCAGGAATATAAACGTTTTCTCCA
Source organism: Scardovia inopinata JCM 12537 (assembly GCF_001042695.1). Taxonomy (NCBI): domain Bacteria; kingdom Bacillati; phylum Actinomycetota; class Actinomycetes; order Bifidobacteriales; family Bifidobacteriaceae; genus Scardovia; species Scardovia inopinata. Next base: position 924,037 of record NZ_AP012334.1, read on the forward strand.
TCGGCAATGGCATCAGTTTCCAGTTCTTTGCCCACCACATATCTATCCACCAAGATGGGGGCATCATGGCTGATTTCCTTGACTGCTGTCGACATATAAACTTTGAGCTCATCATCGTTATGGACAATTTCCATGGCTCGGCCTCCCAAAACATAGCTGGGCCGAACCAAAACAGGGTATCCAATCTGATTGGCAATCACCAAGGCCTGGTCAACCGTAACAGCCGTGTCCCCCTGAGGCTGGGGAATACCCAACTCCTGTAAGGCAGTTTCAAATTCATGTCTGTCTTCAGCCTTATCGATATTTTTCAGGCTGGTTCCCAGAATTTTTACACCTCTCTCCTGCAGAGAAGCAGCAATATTGATAGCTGTCTGTCCGCCGAACTGAACAATAACTCCCAGGGGATGCTCCAGGTTAATGACATTCATGACATCTTCTGTGGTTAAAGGCTCAAAGTAGAGCTTGTCGCTGATAGAAAAGTCAGTGGAGACCGTCTCCGGATTATTGTTAATGACGATGGCTTCGTACCCCTCTTTTTTCAGGGTTTCCACACAATGGACTGTGGCATAGTCAAACTCGACCCCCTGACCAATACGAATAGGGCCAGACCCCAAGACTACAATTTTTTTTCGATCGGAAGGCAGGGATTCATTTCCTCCATCATAGGTTGAATAAAAATACGGAGTTGCGCTGGCAAATTCTCCTGCACAGGTATCAACCATCTTGTAAGCAGGCAGGATGCCGGAATCTGTCCGCAGCTGGGACAGATCCTTCTCATTCATTCCCCAGACCCGAGCTATATAAGCATCGGAGAATCCCCAGCGCTTAGCGGCCCTGAGGGATTCCGGATCCGCCCGGTTAGCAGCCAGCCTCTTTTCCATGTCCACAATCCTGGCCATGTGATCCAGAAAGAAAGGATCAATTTTGGTAATTTTATACACGGTTTCCAGATCATAGCCGTGCCGGATCCATTCCATAACTGCGTAAATGCGCTGATCATCCCTATGGCGGATTTTTTCTTCCAGATCCTGCCTGTTTAGGGTGGCCAACTCAGGAATACAGGGATGATCCAGTTTCATCTCCAGGGAACGAACCGCCTTCAGGAAACTCTCTTCGAAGGTACGGCCTATAGCCATTACCTCTCCTGTTGCCTTCATCTGGGTACCCAGTTGCCGGTCTGCTCCAGGGAATTTATCGAAGGGGAAGCGGGGGAATTTAGTCACCACATAGTCCAGGGCAGGTTCGAAGCAGGCGAACGAGGTTTTGGTAATAGGATTGATAATCTCGTCCAGAGTCAAGCCAACAGCCAATTTGGCGCTGATTTTTGCAATAGGATAGCCTGTCGCCTTACTGGCCAGGGCCGATGATCGGGAAACTCGGGGATTGACTTCAATCACATAATAAGAAAAACTCTGTGGATCCAAGGCCAGCTGAACATTGCAACCACCGCAGATCTTCAAAGCTCTGATAATGCGCAGGGAGGCATCCCTGAGCATCTGATTTTCCCGGTCAGTCAAAGTCTGAACAGGAGCAACGACAACGCTATCTCCCGTATGGATACCCACCGGGTCTATATTTTCCATGGCACAGACTACAATGGCGTTGTCCGAGGCATCCCGCATAACCTCATATTCAATTTCTTTAAAGCCAGCGATAGAACGTTCAATAAGGCATTGATGAACAGGACTCATTTTGAGACCAGCATCAGCAATATGCCTGAGTTCTTTCTCATTATGGACAAAGCCGCCGCCCGTACCTCCCAGGGTATAAGCCGGGCGAACGACCAGGGGATAACCGAGCTGGGAGGCAAACTGAACTGCCGCCTCAACAGAATGCACAATGTCGCTTTCGGGAACTGGTTCTCCCAGATCATTCATCAAAGATCGGAAAAGCTCTCTATCCTCTGCCTTATTGATAGCTTCCAGATCGGTACCGAGAATTTCCACTCCCATAGAATCCAGAATGCCGTTCTGATGAAGTTCGACCACCAGGTTTAAACCGGTCTGCCCTCCTAAAGTACCCAAAATGGCATCCGGTCTTTCCTTATAAATAACCCGTTTGGCAAAATCGACAGTCAAGGGCTCAATATAAACCCGGTCGGCAATGCTGGCGTCCGTCATAATAGTTGCCGGGTTTGAGTTGATAAGGACAACCTCATAGCCTTCTTCCCGCAGGGACTGGCAGGCCTGAGAGCCTGAATAATCAAACTCTGCTGCCTGGCCGATAATAATGGGGCCGGAACCAATAACAAGAATTTTGTGAATATCGGTGCGTTTAGGCATTCTGCTGCTCCTTGCCATAAATATTGAAAGACTTGTTTTCCATGCGTCTGCCACTGGTTTTATCCATAAGATCTATAAAATCGTCAAACAGATAGTTACTGTCATGCGGCCCACCGTTAGCTTCGGGGTGATATTGAACTGAAAAAACAGGCAGGCTCCTGTGCCTGACTCCCTCACAGGCACCGTCGTTCAGGGACTGATGAGTCAATTCCAGGGGTGTGCCTTCCAAAGAAGCACTGTCCACAGCAAAACCATGATTCTGGGTGGTAATTTCCACCCTGCCTGTTGCCAGATTTTTTACCGGATGGTTGGCTCCCCTGTGCCCAAATTTCAGTTTGAACGTTGTAGCCCCACAGGCCAGACAAATCAACTGATGCCCCAGACAAATACCAAAAAGAGCAGTTTTCCCCATGAGACCTTTAACTGTTTCCATAGCTTCCGGAATATCAGTTGGATCTCCAGGACCGTTGGAAAGCATGACTCCATCCGGGTGGTAGTCCAGGATCTGCTCAGCCTGAGTATTCCAGGGAACGACAATCAAATCACAATTTCTCCGGGAAAGTTCTCGAATAATTCCTAATTTTTCCCCGAAATCCATGAGAACTACCTTATGCCCCCTGTTGGGAACCGGGAATGGTTTGGAAGTAGATACGCGCCGAACCTGATCATGGAGAAAATCAGCCTGATGCAAATCGGCAATAATTTGATCAGTGTCAGCATCTGGATTCGCCATCACCGCTTTCATGGTTCCTCCCTGCCGGATCTTCAAAGTCAGCTGCCGGGTATCAATCCCGTAAATACCGGGGACAGAGTTTTTCTTCAAATACGAATCCAGACTTTCCTGGCTGCGCCAGTTGCTGGGTTGGTCACAATAGTCACGAACAACCAGGCCAAAAAGGGCGGGGCTCAGACTCTCGTTATCATCAGAGTTAATCCCATAATTACCAATAAGGGGGTAAGTCATGGTAATAATCTGCCCACAGTAAGAATTATCGGTAATTATTTCCTGATACCCGGTCATGGAAGTGTTGAAGACCAGCTCCCCTATCTGAAAATTGGAGGATCCAAAAGCCCTGCCCCGGTATAGTGTTCCATCTTCGAGAACCAGCAGTCGTTCCATAGAAAAACAGCCTCTCCGCATGCTGCAGAGTGGCCACAACATGCTGATGTAAGTAGTGTTGCCTGTGTGAATTCTCTCTTATTTAAGCCTTATCACTCGACAGGACGAACCACCACATCTCAAAACACAAGGTTTCGCTATATGTCATCTTTATTCCAGATCTTGCCTGGCTAGGTCCTCCACTGTTCCCACGGCATAGGTGGAGAAAACCAGTTCCCCTTCTTCTTCAGTCCGCTTCAAATCCACGAAGGCCTCAATGGCCCAGTCGTTGTCTCCGTCGCTATCACAGATTATCTGGCGAACCCGCCAGGTAAGATGGGTCTTTTCCTGGCTGTCATCCAGAATGAAGTAGTCAGAAGACCGGGCCTGGGTGGTAGTCAGAATGTCATCGTGCTCATCGAAAAAGTCTTCGAGAATTTCTTCCCACTCATGCAAACCATAGCCATAGTCCCTATCCAGATCTGCAAGAGCCTGACTATTTTCTAGATCCATCAACTGAACCCTGTGGAACATGGCATTGCGAACAAGCAGGACCAGGGCCCGCCGATGAGCCCCTACCGTTTCCTCCAGGCTAGGGGGAGCGGCAGTTAAGGCTTGGCTGTTGGTGCTGTTTGCCTCCTCTTGCCCATAGGAATCCTCCCACTCATCGACCAAGGAAGAATCGACCGTTCTGACAAGGTAACCCAGCCACTGAATAATATCAGCCACTTGGTCATTTACCTTATCAGGGGGAATTGTTCTGGACAAAGACCGATAGGCATCACTCAAATACCTGAGCAGGGTACCCTCGGACCGAGAGATTCCATAATCTGCAATATATTGAGAAAAATCAGCTGCTTTCTCAATCATGTCTCTAAGAATAGATTTAGGCTCAATGCTGTAATCGGCTGCCCAGGGCACATCCTGCAGATACTGGTTGTAGGCGGGTAAAAGAATATCCTTCAGAGGCTGGGGGTACGTCACCTCCTGGATTTTATCCATCCGCTGATCATAATCCAGACCCTCATCCTTCATTCTGATCATAACCTCGTCCCTAGCTCTTTTTTCCTGGATCCGCAGAATCTGCCGGGGATTCTCCAAGGTTGCTTCCACCAAAGAGACCAGGTCAAGAGCATAGTCAGGACTGTCTGGGTTGAGCAGTTCCAAAGCGGCAATGAGAAAGGGAGACAAGGGCTGATCCATGGCAAGATCATCAGGCATATCAACAGCCAGGGAATAGTCAATTGACCCATCATCCAACTCCCATTTTTCAGCAATTCCTGAGTCCATGAAAGTCTGCATAATTCCTGCGGCAGATTCCAGGAGTTTCGCTTTCTCAGCATCTGACTGAGCACTGGAATCGATGAGCTGACGGATTCTCTTCCAAGCGTTTCCTGATTGAACTATCTCATTGAGGACCAGGGAATGAGTCATTTTCAAATGCGGTTTCAGGGTTTCAGGTTGTGATTCAATCAGTTTGGTAAAGGTATCCTGACTCCAGTTAACAAAGCCTTCAGGGGCCTTCTTCCTCTTGATTTTCTTGAGCTTTTTAGGATCGTCTCCTGCCTTTGACAGTGCCTGGGCATTAGCTATTTCATGCTCTGGGGCCAAAGCAAGAACCAAACCCTCGGTATCGAAACCAGATCGGCCTGCTCGACCTGCAATTTGATGGAATTCACGCGAGCGCAATCTCCGCTGGCGATGACCGTCATATTTGGTCAGTTGGGTAAGGACCACGGTGTGGATGGGGACATTGATTCCCACACCGAGGGTATCTGTACCGCAGATCACGGGCAGAAGACCTTCCTGCGCCAGCTGCTCCACAATCCGCCTATACCGGGGTAACATACCGGCATGGTGAACTCCCACCCCGTTAATGAGGAATCGTTTGAGGGTTTTCCCGAATACGGTGCTGAACCGGGTATGCTCCAGTGCTTTCTTAATCCTGCCCCGTTCTTCCTTAGTAGAAACCCCCAAACTGGCAAGATTTTCTGCTGTATTGATAGCCTCATCTTGAGAAAAGTGAACTATGTAAATCGGTGTCTTTTCTGCGCTGATCAGTCTTTTTACCACAGCTTGCAAAGGTTCTGTTTTGTACTGATATTCCAGAGGCACCGGCCGTTCAGCATCGGCTATAATCTCGGTTTTTCTGCTGGTATGAGCATCCAGCAAAGCCTGAATAGAACTTACATCCCCCAAGGTAGCGCTCATCAGCAGAAACTGAGTGTCGGGCAGAGTGATGAGGGGAACTTGCCAGGCCCAACCTCGGTCTGGATCGCCATAGAAGTGGAATTCATCCATAGCAACGCAGGCTACAGGTGTCTTTCCTCCCTCCCGCAAAGCCTGATTGGCTAGAATTTCTGCTGTGCAGCAAATGATGGGGGCATCAGGATTAATCCGAGTATCTCCGGTAATCATGCCAACAAAAGATGGCCCAAAAATAGAAACCAGTTCAAAGAATTTCTCGCTGACTAAAGCCTTGATAGGGGCTGTGTAATAGGATCTTTTCCCCTGGCATAAGGCCATATAATGCATGCCTATAGCAATGAGTGATTTGCCTGATCCTGTGGGGGTATTGACAATCACGTGATCTCCAGACAGGAGGGCAAGGAAAGATTCGTCTTGATGGGGCCACATGGTCAGCCCCCGAACCTGGCTGACCCAGAGACTGAAACGAGTATATATATCATCGAGGCTCAGCCGACTGCCGTTTACTGTAAAAGAATCGCCAGGGACCGCATGCCCCAGGGCAGCAGGCTGGTTCACCCAGTCATCATTCCACCCCTGATCAGCAGAAGGCTCCCTGCTGTCAGTTTTCTTGTCACCTGCGCAAGAAGGTTCTTTCTTGTCTGTCATTGTCCCTGCCCATCTATCATGTTCACATTCTATTCTGCTGACTTTACCTTAGTTGTAGATACCGATGGATACCGGCCGCCGGATGAAGAGATACCACTGACCGGTCATTCCCTGCCACTGAAAGATACAGAAGAATCGGATTTATTTGGCATGGTAGAGTAGCGGATAGAACATAAAGATCACCAGAATTTACAGAAAATCATGACATCGTTACAGGAAGGTTCTTTCTTATGGTTGAAGCAGTGACTATCACCCATCTGTCAAAAAGTTTTGCCGGGGTCAAAGCTGTTCAGGATTTATCCTTCACCGTTGGCAAAGGCAATCTCTTTGCCTTCCTGGGAGTCAATGGAGCAGGAAAAAGCACAACCATATCTATGATCTGCGGCAAGCTTCGACCCGATTCCGGCACTATTTCAGTCTTTGGTCAGGATATTTCAGAAAAAAGGAGGACAGTAGCCTCCTGGTTAGGGGTGGTATTCCAAAATTCTCTGCTTGATCAGGAGTTGACAGTAAAAGATAACCTCAAGTACCGGGCCGCCCTTTACGGGCTAAGAGGTTCAGGCTTTGCCGAGCGCTATCGGGCAGTTGCAAGCAGCCTGAGCTTGGACGAAATCGAACACAAACCAGTGAAAACCCTGTCCGGAGGGCAACGCCGAAGGGCAGATATAGCCAGAGCGATCATTCACAACCCGCGCCTACTTATTCTGGACGAGCCCACCACCGGGCTAGATCCTCAGACCAGGAAAAATTTGTGGACCATCATTCGACATCTGCGGCAGGATCAGGGGCTGACAGTTCTTCTGACAACTCATTATATGGAGGAAGCCAGTACGGCCGATCGTTGCCTAATTATCAATCAAGGCAAAAGCATCGCCCAAGGCACTCCCCTGGAGCTGAAAAATAAATATGCCCGAGACAGTCTCCACCTCTACGGTGTTTCTCAGGAAGAGGTTAAGCAGCTGGGTCTTCCTTATAAACCTGTACAAAACGGCTTTGTTCTAGAGCTGGATTCGCCCAGGCATGCAGTCGATCTGATCCGGCAGCAGCCTGAGCTTTTCACAGACTTTGAAATTATCAAAGGAAGTATGGACGATGTTTTTCTGAATGCTGTTCATACTTCCCAGCCGGTCCTGGATTAAGAAAGGATAAGGAAGGTATGTATACGTATTTTTCGCTTACCAAGCGCAATATAACCCTCTTTTTTAAAGATAAGGGAATGTTCTACAGCTCTCTTATTACTCCTGCAATACTTTTGGTTCTCTACGTCACCTTCCTGGGGAAAGTGTATCGAAGCAACTACAGCAGTGCGATTCCTCGGGGAATTACTATCCCCTCAGCTGTTCTTGACACCTTGGTCTCCAGTCAGCTGTCCTCTTCTCTGCTTGCAGTTTCCTGTATAACAGTTGCTTTCGCTTCCAACATGCTGATGGTTCAGGACAAGGCCAACAAAACTATTACTGATCTAACTGTCAGCCCTGTTAAAAGAACCACCTTAGGCATTGCCTACCTGTCTGCAACCTTCTTGTCAACCCTGATTGTCAATCTGACCGGCATGGTCATGTGCCTGTGTTATATGGTATGGACCGGCTGGGAGTTTAGCTTTCATAATCTGGCCTTAATAACAGGTGATGTTATTCTTCTGACCTTTTTTGGAACAGTCCTGTCCAGTATAATTAATTTTCCTCTGTCTACTCATGGCCAAATTTCCGCCGTCAGCTCCATTGTTTCTGCGGGATACGGCTTTATCTGCGGAGCCTACATGCCCATGTCCCTTTTTCCGTCCGGCTTACGAACTGTTTTGACATATCTTCCCAATACGTATGGCACAGCCCTCCTGAGAACCCATATCATGGGCGATGCCTTGCAGCAGGCTGGTGAGCAGAAAATTCCTGGTGCAGTACTTGATCAGATAAAGAAAAGCACTGACTATACCATACTTTTTAGAGGTCATGCCGTATCAGTGCCCGCCATGGTCCTGATTATGATGGCTGCTGTGGTGATCTGTCTGCTGATTTTCGTCATCCAGAATCTTACTGTCAGGGAGAAATCATGAAAACAATTTTTCATATTGATCCGACTATGAAGGAGAAAGAAAGGGCTGAATTTTATCTGTCAGATTTAAGCCCTGAGGTCCAAAAAATAGTTGATCAGTTAAGAAACATTGACAGGGAGCAGACAACAGAACAATCCGACCAGGAAGAGACTGCGGACCACCGTAATCAGGAAAACGTATCAGACTCACCTTACCATCCAGACAGCAGGGCCAGGCCTGGGGAGGCCATTATCTGGTGCTCCCTGGGAACATCACTGGTTCCCGTCAAAGTTTCTGATATTTATACAGTTTATGTTTTGCATGAGAAGACTTTTGTGACTACATCTACGGCCAAGTATGAATATAAAGATCGCCTCTATCGGATTCGTGAGCTTCTCCCCGAAAACTTCCTGGATGTATCGCGCAACGCAACTTTGAATACCTCATATATCAAGTTTCTCGACATGAGTTTTAGCGGAACCATTAGCGTGATCATGACAAACAAGCAAACTATACAGGTCTCACGGCGATTTGTTGCCGAATTCAAGAATCGCCTGGGCTTGTAAAACATCACCAGCAGCCCATACTGACACCAAAGCTGCTTGCCTACATAAGGAGAATAAAAATGATATCACCAGCAGACCACACCCAGTCAAATTGGTCAGGAAACCCGGACCAACCTCACACACTGAATAAAAAGGATAAACTGAAGAAACCAGAGAAACCAGAGAAATCGGATAAATCGGATAAACCGGATAAACCGATCGGAGCAAAAATCGGACTGGATCCGGCCCGTGAAGTTGATTCCGATCTCCATGTTGTCCAGGAAGAAGATGCCCGTCCGGCAATTACTCCAGCCACTGTTATAGGTCACTGTCTGCATGGTGCAGGGATTGGAATGCTTATCGGGGCTTTTTTCTCAGTTACTTTCAGTTATGTTTACCATAGCCGCTATTATTTTCCCTCTCCCCCTCGCTTCGTGAACAGGTTCTCCAATCAGCTGGATGCGGTGTCCGTCAGCTTTCTCCTGTGGATTTTGATGGGACTGATTTTTGTCTCGGCAAATTATTTCTGGAATCGGACTAATTGGTCCCTGCTTAAACGAACAATTGTCCACTGCCTCTACTGTTATATTCTTTTCACCATTCTGGCAATCGCAGCCGGCTGGTTTCCGCTCAATGCTCTCTGGCTGATTATATACAGCTGTATTTGGTTTGCCGTTTACTCAGTACTTTGGGTGGTTTCTATTCACACCTACAGAAAAAACATTAAGAAAGTGAATGAAAGGCTGCAAGAAGAATCTAAAAATTCTACAGATTTTGTATAGAATTTATAAATTTATACATTAACCTTTTTATAATTTATTGTTTTATGCATTGGCTGGGGTCAGATCTGCATCCACCAGGACTACCCCAGCTGCTGCCATCTCTTCCCGCGCCTTGATTCCTAACTCCTGACTTGTTGGAGCTGTGAGATTCTCAAAAACTCTGACCGTGTACCCCAGCTTGATTGCGTCTAGAGCAGTTTCCTTCACACAGTGAGATTCAGCAAGCCCAACCACATCCACGTCGGTGATGGCAACCTGTTCCAGGGCATGGGCCAGGGTCAGGCCCTTATTCTGAAGATCGGCAAATTCCTGACGGGTATGAATATGATCAGAATTATCTTCTATTCCCTCGAAACCTGAATATGCGGCCATGTACTGACCCTTCTTAAAGTGGTGGCGCAAGCCCAAAGCAGCAATGGCAGGATGGAGATCGGCACTGTCTGTGCCAGCCTGCCCGTGGACTGGCCAGGTGTCCACATAATCCGGATGATCAGACCAGTGCCTCCCTGGTTCAATATGCCAGTCCTGAGTAGTGGCCAGGTAGGTGTAATCCTTCTTATGCCCGCCCACATACCGGGCTATTCTTTCGGCTACAGCATTCCCTCCGGCAACTGGCAGCTGCCCGCCCTCGCAAAAGGTAGGTTGCACATCCACAATAATGAGGGCTTTCCGTATATTTTTACTATTCTTATCCATCTTGCCTGCTTTCTGTTTAAAAGGTTTAAGAAATGGAAACAGAAGCAAGGTTGGCAGTGCCCGTTAGAACCGGGCTACCCTTGCGGACATAGTGTCCGTGTCCGGATGAAGACCCATTGCCTCCAGGAACAGTAACAGTGCTCATAACGCTGTGAATATCGTAGCCCGCCTCTGGTATCAGGCACCTGGTCAGCTTGATTTTTCCGGCATTCGCCTCAAAAGTACTGTCTTTTTCCAGATTCAAATCACGGGCTGTAATTTTTCCAGCATTTACCGTAAAGTCAATCGTCCTGGCCTGAGTATTGACAAATTTCACCTTGCTGGCATCACACCTGACTCGTGCCTTCTGCAGAGTCTGTCCGGAAACAGTCACAGTAGAGGCACTGGCCTTGATTTTTATGCGCTCCAAAGTAGGAAGAGTGAGGGTAATTTTATAAATTTTATCCTTTGAGCCACCATGACCCACACCCTTAATCACCAGGTGGCCGCCTAAGTATGAAGACTGAGGATGTTTGCGTTTCCACTCCTCGTCATTGAGCTTAATCTTAAGTTTGCCCTGATCAAAAACACAATCGAAGTCTTCAGGACCGCAGTTTTCATAATCAACCGCAGGGCTCTCGCCCTTCCTGATAATTACATCCATAGCTTTGGCGTTCACCGTGAGCTTCACGGTCTGTCGTAATTCATCATCGGATACTGACATGGTAACCTTCTTTTTTCGCTGGCTTTGTAGTAGCAATAGCTAAAAGCCTACCACACCTGACAGAAAAATTAATATAATAATCTCATGGATATTCAACAATATTTCTGGACCAGGCAGCCCAAGAATTTTTCAATTCAGTCGGATCATGTTGAGATTATTACACAGCCTTATACTGATCTGTGGCAGCGAACCTACTACCATTTCAGGAATGACTCTGCCCCTATTCTGCAGATGCAGACCAGCAGGCAATTTTTCTCCTTTATTGTTAAGACCGAGTTTGACAGTAAACATCGTTTTGATCAGTGCGGACTTGCCATGTATCTGAACAGTGAAAACTGGCTAAAGGCATCTATTGAGTATGAAAACGACGATTTTCAGCATCTGGGAAGTGTCGTTACCAACCATGGTTATTCCGATTGGGCGACCACGTCTATAGATGCGTCAATCAAGTCCATGTGGTACCGACTCAGCCGCAGAAATGACGATTTTCTACTCGATTGCTCACTGGATGGGAAAAATTTTCAGCAAATGAGAATCTGCCACATGGGGGATGCTGTTGGCGATGTAACCTGTGGTATTTACGCCTGCAGCCCGGAATACTCCTCTTTTAAGTCTACTTTCAGTCATCTAGAGCTGACAGAATGTCAATGGCCAGCGCACGATGGTCAACAGCCAGATTAATTTGATAGGCCAATAGGCCTGGAAGCTAGGCCAGATAGGATAGATATGCAATTCAACAGCGCTCAATTTCAGGATTTCGTTTTTTCTATCTAACCTATCGCCTAGCTTTCGGGTTTACCCATCGGGCCTAGCTTTCGGACCTACCTCAATAAATTAAAATTTATTTATTCCTCATCAGGGTCGAAGTCCACACCGGTCTCAGCCCTCTGCTCATCGGAGATGGGGGCAGGGGCTCCCGTCAGAGGATCAGCGCCGCCACCAGACTTGGGGAAGGCGATAACGTCGCGAATAGAGTCTTCTCCAGCCAGAATGGCAGCGCAGCGATCCCAGCCAAAAGCAATGCCTGCATGAGGAGGAGCTCCATACTTGAAAGCTTCCAGAAGGAAGCCAAACTTATCCTGAGCCTCTTCCTGGCCAATTCCCAATACGTTCAGAACCCGATCCTGAATATCATCCCGATGAATACGAACTGATCCACCGCCAATCTCATTGCCGTTGCAGACAATGTCATAGGAATCACTCATAGCATGCTCAGGATCCTGGTCGAAGGTATCAATCCAGTCAGCACTGGGCATAGTAAAGGGATGATGCATAGAAGTCCATTTGGAATGACCCACAGCTACATCATCGTCATCAGGATCATCCGTGGGTTTGAAAAGAGGAAAATCAACAACCCAGACAAAGGCAAAATCATCCTTCTTCAAAAGCCCCTGGCGTTTGGCAATTTCCACACGGGCAGCACCTAACAGAAGCTGGGAGGATTCCTTATGGCCAGCAGCGAAGAATACAGCATCGCCTGGTTTGGCGTGAACGGCCTCCATCAGGCCGTCTCGCTCGGAGTCAGACAGATTCTTAGCTACAGGTCCTTTAAGAATTCCATCTTCAGAGAACTGAACATAAGCAAGACCTTTAGCGCCACGCTGTCGAGCCCAATCCTGCCAGGCATCAAACTGGCGGCGGGGCAGATCTGCAGCACCCTGATATACCACAGCACCCACATAGTCCGCCTGAAAAACCCTAAAGGGAGTGTTCTTGAAATAATCAGTCAGGTCAACAAGCTGATTTTCAAAGCGTAGGTCAGGCTTGTCTGATCCATACTTATTCATGGCGTCAGTCCAGGAAATGCGGTGGAAGGGAATAGTAACCTGATATCCGGCACTCTCCCAGACAGCTTTGACCACCTTTTCTGCCAGAGCAATCACATCTTCCTGGCTGACAAAGCTCATCTCCATATCGAGCTGAGTAAACTCTGGCTGACGATCAGCGCGAAAATCTTCATCTCGGTAGCAGCGGGCCAGCTGATAGTAACGCTCGACTCCTGACACCATGAGCAGCTGCTTCAAGAGCTGAGGAGATTGCGGCAGAGCGTACCAGGAACCAGGCGACAGACGGGCAGGAACAACAAAATCGCGGGCTCCTTCAGGAGTAGATTTAATAAGAGTGGGAGTTTCCACCTCAGTGAAACCCAGTTCATCCAGCTGATTGCGGGCAGCTTTAGACATGTTGGAACGCAGTTTAAGATTACGCTGCATTTGCGGACGGCGAAGATCCAAATAACGGTACTTCAAGCGAGTATCTTCCCCAGGAAGCTTTTCCTGGACCTCATTGGACAAAGCAGTCGAAACCTGGAAAGGAAGGGCAGCAGACCGAGCCAGCACGGTTACTTTTTCAGCCACAATTTCCACATTTCCCGTGGCTATATGGTCATTTTCATTGCCTTCCGGTCGCTCGCGAACATCACCGGTCACCTGGACCACAAATTCAGAACGAAGGGGGCGGGCAACTTCCTCATCATAAACTACCACCTGAATCAGGCCAGATGCATCCCGCACATCCAGAAAAGCTACTCCGCCATGATCACGACGGCGATCTACCCATCCGCTGATGGTGACTTTCTGACCAATAACATCTTCTGTAATATCAGCGGCCCGGTGTGTCCGATAAGCTGTTTGACTCATATTCTGTATAAACCTCAAACTTTGTGAGTACTAAGTACGGTCTTATTTAACCTTACACAGGTTACAACATGCGGGGTATTAGTTGCCTTTCCCCGCCACAACTATTGCCTGCCTGGCATAATCGTCAGCTGGAGACCACACGGAAACATCGGCCGCTGTCTGTTCGCCGGTCACAATATTCTTGACCTGATCGGGCTCATCTTCCTGAGCAGGAAACCAAACATAGGGGATGCCCAGCTTATCTGCATATTTTATCTGTTTACCCAACTTAGCAGCCGTTGGAGCTACATCAGCAGCAATGCCACGGGACCTAAGGGAAGAAGCTATATGGTCAGAGACAGACCTTTCCTCTTCATTCCAGACAGCTACCAAAACTGCTGCAGCAGATACACGGGAAGTGGTTGCCCCGGCCGAATGCAAGAGATACGACACCAGACGGGACACGCCGATAGACAAGCCCACACCCGGATATTTACGACTTCCCTGACTGGCCAGATTGTCATAACGACCACCTGAACAAACGGATCCTAGACTTTCTGCCCCATCAAGAAAAGTTTCATAGACAGAACCGGTGTAATAATCCAGGCCCCGAGCAATCCTCAGATCAGCAATAACAGATCCGGGACGGATTCTGGCCGCCTCATCAATAATCATGGCCAGGGTTTCCATTCCTTCAGCAGCCATCTGATAAGCGTCAGAGGTCTGATCAATCCCCTGCTGAGAACATAAGCTGGTGAAAGTCTGACGCAGCTGGTCACCATCTGAAGCCTGGAGCTCAGCCAATGCCAGACATGCTGCAGCCTGGTCAGGAGTGCAGCCAGCTTCAGATTGCAGCAGCTGAGATACTTCGATGGCCGGGATTTTATCAAGTTTATCAACCTGGTGGAGAACATCATCCACATTATCGATACCGATTCCTCGGTAAAAACCTTCAGAAAGCTTGCGGTTATTAGCGTGAACGGTGGCCTCAGGAAGTCCGAAAGGACGAAGTCCTTCCAAAGCCTCAACCATAACCAAAGGAGCATCAACATCATAATGATCAGGCAAAGAGCCATTTCCTACAATATCAATGTCAGCCTGAGTAAACTCTCGGTAGCGTCCTTCTTGAGGCCGTTCCCCTCTCCACACCTTCTGAATCTGCCAGCGCTTGAAGGGAAAGACTAGGTCACCGGAATTTTCGACCACATAGCGAGACAGGGGAACAGTTAAATCGAAGTGCAATCCTAAGTGTTCTTCTACTGGCGTGTCATCATCCTGGCCAAACTCCTGGAGCCGGGACAGGAGATAAATTTCCTTACTGGTTTCGCCCTTTTTAAGCAGACTAGCGCCTGATTCCACAGCCCGTGTTTCAATACCAAGGAAGCCATGAAGCTCAAAAACTCGACGAAGAGTGTCGATCACGCCTTGCTCGACAACACGCTCTGCAGGCAGCCATTCCGGAAAACCTGAGATAGATGCACCTTTTTTAGCCATAATCCTTTATAATAGGTGGTGTTGAGGAAATCATGACGCGGTATGCATGATTCCTGCATCCCTGCTACAACCAAGGAGTTGGCTATGACCGACGAAAACGTCACCACTACCCCATCCACCAGTACGCCTGAAGGTGCCGAAGACCAAGCTGGCACCACCAATGATGCCCTGAAGGCCAGTGAACAGGCCAGGGAATCTGCTCCAAAACCAGCTCCTGGCCCCAAGCCTCACATCCCTTCGCCTAAGGCTTTCGCCGGACGGACACAAAGCACTAGTGCTGTCAACACCTATAATGATGCCGACTTGAAGACTGCAGCGGGTTTTGGCCGTGTAGGCGAAGACGGAACCGTATATGTAAAAGATGCCGATACCGAGTGGGCTGTTGGGCAAATGCCCCAGGAGACAGCTGACAAGGCCCTGGACTTTTTCGCCCGCCGCTACCTTGATCTGAAAGCAAAGTTGGACCGGTTCAATCAGCGTCTACAGTCCTCCCATATTCGTTCTCGCGAAATTGACAGTACCTTAACCGAGCTGAGTACCGAGCTGGAAAAGCCTGATGTGGTCGGTGATATTTCTGCTCTTCGTACCAGTCTGGATGAGCTGAAAACAGCAGCTGCAAGAAAAAAGGGCGAGCTGGCCCAGGCTCGGAAGGAAGCGGTAGCTAAAGCAGCCCAGGAACGGGAAAAGATTGTTGTACAGGCTGAGCAATTGGCAGCATCTTTAGGAGATAATACTAACTGGCGCCAGACAGGCGATAAATTCCAAGATCTGTTCAACCAGTGGCAGGACCATCAAAAGAATTCTGTCCGCATTGACAAGGCTCAGGCAGAAGCCCTATGGAAACGTTTTTCTGCAGCCCGCAGTTCCTTTAATAGCGCGCGCCGAGCCTGGATTCAGCAGCGCGATGCCCAGAGAAATGCCGCTCGTTCGGCTAAGGAACGAATTATCGCTGAGGCTGAGGAAATTAAGAATTCTACTGACTGGGCCGGGACCTCTCGCAAATTCAATGATCTGATGGATCAGTGGAAGGCAGCGGGTCGGGTTGGCCGTCATTCTGAGGATGATGCTCTCTGGAAACGGTTCCGCCAAGCAGCAGATGTTTTCTTCAATGCCCGTCAGGCTGACCGCGACCAGGTCAGCGAGAATGAAACAGATAATCTCCGCAAAAAGGAAGCTCTTCTGGCTAAAGCTCAGCAGCTCCTGCCTGTTACTACTGTGCATCAGGCTAAACAGGCTCGTCAGGCTCTGGGCAAGATCCAGGATGAATGGGATTCAGTAGGTTTTGTCCCCCGGGCCGATGTCCATCGCTTGGAGAGTGCCCTGGACGATGTTGAAAAACAGATCAAAGCTGTTGAAGACGCTCAGTGGACTGAAACCGATCCTGAAACCGATGCCCGTAAATCTGACTTTGAAACTCAGCTGACAGCTCAGCTTGACCAGCTGGATCGTCAGATTGCAATCGAAAACGATGAATCCAAAAAGAAAGATTTGGAGGCAGAAAAAGCGGCGAAGGAAGCCTGGCTTAAGGCAATCAAACACTAGGCCCAGGCTGCCTGCTGATACCAATACTCAGCAGGCATAAAGGCAAAGGCTCGGAAAAGATAAGGGATTTTTCCGAGCCTTACTTTTTCTTACTTTTGCCTATCTGATTTTCTTCGCCTTTTATGCTTTTCTTTGCCGGTCTGATTTTCAGCGAACCTCTAAGCTGACACAAAGCGGGGATCCATGGATCCCTTGTTATCAGTGATCCTGTAAACGTCAAAGACACCTTCCACTTTTCTGAGCTCAGACAGGACTTTGGTCAAATGACTGGGAGAAGCCATTTCAAAAGTGAATTGAAACAAGGCAACCCGATTCTCGCTCGACGATATATTGGCAGATATTATGTTGACCCCCATGTCTGAGAGTACTTTGGAAATGTCCGTCAGGAGGTGGCCCCTGTCCAGAGCTTCAATCTGAATTTTCACCAGAAAAGTACCCGTATTCCCGGTCCAAGAAACAGGAACGATTCGCTCCGGATGAGAATTCTTGAGATGAAGAGCATTAGTGCAGTCCTGTCGGTGGACGGACACACCAGATCCACGGGTAATAAAACCCACAATGGCATCACCTGGAACAGGCGTACAACATTTAGCCAGCTTGACCCAAATATCGCTGACTCCTTTGACCGCGATCCCTGCATCTGTGTGACGCCGATTCCGAGGCTTGCGGGATGTCAAAAGAGCATGATCAATGTCTTCCTCAACCTCGTTTTCTCCTACGTCCTTGACCAGATGGGAAATCACATTCTGAGCAGAAATCTGCCCGTTACCCAAAGCTGCAAAGAGTGAATCGACATTGGGCATATTGAGTTCCTGAGCTACCCCTATCAGGGCTTCGGGACTCATCAGGGTCTGAGCAGGCAGGTTGCGTTTGCGCATGGACCGAGTAAGCTCAGTACGGCCCTCGTCAATCATTTCACTTCGTCGCTCTTTGGAGAACCACTGCCGAATCTTATTGCGGGCACGGGGACTTTTAACAAAATTCAGCCAGTCCCGCGACGGACCCTGAGTATCTGATTTGGATGTGAGTATTTCAACAGTATCGCCGGTTTCTAGAGGGGTATCCAGGGGAACCAAACGGCCATTGACCCTGGCACCCATAGTTCTGTGGCCTACTTCAGTATGGACAGAATAAGCAAAATCAACCGGAGTACCGCCTTGAGGAACAGAAATAATACGGCCCTTGGGGGTAAAAACATAGACTTCTGAGGCGCCCAGATCGTTCTTTAAGGAACCCAGGAATTCATCTGAGTCAGGGGTTTCACTAGTCCAATCAGCCAGCTGCTGAATCCAGCGAAGATTATCAGCTTCAGTCAAATCCTGCGGTTCTTCAGTGGACGCATCCTGTGATTCCAGCTGCTTCTCCCGCTCTTTATCTGACTGGTCTGGTTTCGATAAGGCCCTTCCTGACTGACCGTTGGCCTTGTATTTCCAGTGAGCAGCAATCCCAAATTCAGCTCGTCGATGCATATCCCAGGTTCTAATCTGGATTTCCACTGGCTTGCCGCCCGGCCCTACCACAGTAGTATGCAAGGACTGATACATATTCAGCTTAGGCATGGCGATATAGTCTTTGAACCGTCCAGGCAAGGGCTTCCAGCGGGCATGAACAGCGCCGAGAGCAGCATAACAGTCACGAATAGAGTCAACAATAATGCGGACTCCAACCAGATCATAAATGCTCTCAAAATCATGGCCACGAACAACCATCTTCTGATAGATACTGAAATAATCCTTGGGTCGTCCGGTCACATAAGCCTTGACTCCCTGAACGGACAAATCATGATTGATATCATTAATAATTTGATCCAGATAGACATCTCTGCGGCCAGCTCTTTTTTGGACCAGGAGAACAATTTCATGGTAAATCTTAGGATGCAGAGCTTTAAAGGAAAGCTCTTCCAATTCGGTTTTAATGGCATTCATGCCCAGGCGATTTGCCAGAGGGGCGTAGACATCCAGCGTTTCCCGAGCTTTCTTTTGAGCATTGGTCACCTTGACATAACGCCAGGTACGAGCATTATGAACCCGATCTGCCAGCTTAACAACCAGGACCCTGACGTCCTTGCTCATGGCAACAACCATTTTTCTAATGGTTTCTGCCTGGGCAGAATCACCTACATCCATCTTGGTTAGTTTGGTAACCCCATCAACGAGGCCGGCAACCGTATCGCCAAATTCCTGGCGGCATTGATCAAGGCTGTAATCCGTATCTTCGACCGTATCATGGAGAAGGCCTGCTGCAACTACTTTGGGACTCATACCCAAGTCAGCAAGAATTTGGGCTACAGCAATAGGGTGGATAATATAAGGCTCGCCAGACCGCCTCTGTTGGTGCGTATGCTGGGCAACAGCCCGGTCATAGGCTTTGCGGATGATAGATAAATCAGCCCGCGGGTAATGATAGCGGACAGACTGCCAGATAGGCAAAAGCGGATCGGTTGGATCCGTGCTGATTTCGGCGCCCAACTGGCGCGCCAGGGAATCTTCATCACTCAATTGCTGATGTGCATTGCTCATGGCGCCTCCTTGATATTTACCGCCATCCTATACGGATGACGGGAAATAGTGGGCACCCTTCCTGTCGATCCTCTCAGTCCTGTCAGTCTGAGATCCCTGTCGAGCCAAAACCTGAGTCAGACCTGTCAGATCCTGGAAGTTTGTCAGCCGGTACAAAACGAGCTACCACAAAACGCTGGATTACCAGTTGAGCAATACGATCTCCAGCATGAAAATGAACCGCCTGCTTGGGATCCAGATTGATCAGCGGTACTTTAATTTCTCCCCTGTAACCGGCGTCAATGGTACCAGGAGCATTTAAAATTGTGACCCCTCTCTTGACAGCCAGACCGGACCGGGGATGAACCAATCCCACATATCCGTGAGGAAGAGCAATAGCAATGCCGGTAGGAATCAATGCCCGTTCAAAGGGCTGAAGATTAAAATCCTGCCTGCACCGCAAATCACACCCAGCATCACCTGCATGCGCGTAACGAACCCCCAACTCTTCAACCCGAGGATCCAGGTAGGTAATTAGGACCTCTGCATTCTCCGGCTCATTATATGTATCGTCATATGCCATCAGGCGGCGCAGTCCTTACAGATGGGTTTTCCGTTTTCATAATGATCGAGCAATCGACGATTGTAAACCAGGAAACACTCCGAGCATACAAACTCATCGCCCTGCTGGGGAATAACCGTGACGGACGCATCCTCATTGCTCAGATCAGCCCCGGGAAGCTCATAATCTTCAGCAATGGCATTCTCATCATCATCCAAGTCAGCTGCCTGCTCCTGACGAGTACTGTTAGACAAAGCCTCCAGCGACTCTTCGTCTTCATCTTTGGAGCGAGGTGCATCGTAGTCTTGTGCCATATTCAACCTTTCGTCAAAAAATAGGTACGCGCCATAGAATACACGATATTATCGATTTAGCAAGAACGACACGACGTGTTTTTGCTGAAAATGTAAAAATATACCGATACTATAGGAAGGTACATGTGGTATAAGTGAGGTAATTTTATGACTGATGAGGAACATCGCGAGGCAGTTTTCGTCACCGTCAATACTGTGGGCAACCTTATTTTTGAGGCTGAAGACAGCCATGAACGCTTTGCGGTAGAGGTAACGGATGAGCTCGAGCAGGGAATTTTATCTGCCAGGCAAATTCTGTCTGACCAGAAAGGGCCAGCTCAACCTCATCAGTTCAGGGCCCTGCCTATTCGTGAAATTCAGCTGCTGACTCGTGAAGGGAAGACACCCGAAGAAATCCATCAGGAATACAATGTTGATTTACCCCTCATTCGTCGTTTTGCTCAACAGGTAGAACAGGAAAAAAGTTTTACCATTTCTCAGTTCCTGAAGAGTGCCGTCAGCAATAAGCAGGATTCTCACTATGCTTTCCAGCACACCACTGTGTCCGATGTTATTTCCGCTTCTATCAGCAATTATGGTATTGATGATGACGATGTGACCTGGAATGCTACCAGGGTAAACCGTGACCCCTGGAGAATCAGTGCCACTTTTCATTCCAAAGGCCGGACGGCAACCGCCACCTGGTCGTATAACGCCCGTACCAGCGATATTATCTGCCTGAATAAGACTGCACAAAAACTTTTTGGGGTGTATAGTTCAGGCACAGAACCGGTTGATCATGAGATCTTTGGCCCTTCTAGTTCTGAAGCTTCTTCTGATTTTTCCATCACCACCCGCGGTCCTTTGACCCCCGGTTGGATGAAGGTAGAAGATGAATCATCAGATATGGAATCATCAGATATGTCTGACTCCCAGGCTGTAGACCAAGTGACGCAGGATGGTTCAGTTTCTCAGAAGCGTTCTGCTCAGGACAGTACTCAGAGGAACGGTAAAGCAACCTTAGCAGACTCCCATAAATCTCATAAGGAAGAATCACCAGAGCAAACCCAGAATGGTGGCTCAGATGCTGACACAGATGCTCATACAGATAAAAATGGTCGTGTCTCTACCTTCAGTCGTCTTCTTCCTCTTGGTAAATCAAAGGTTCCTCTGAACAAGTCAAAGGGCACAAGCAAACAAAGCCAGGGCAAGAAACAGGAAGAGACAACCTCCAAGCCTGCACCAGAGCAGGAAGGAAAAAGCCTTCAATCTGAGGAGAAAAAGGGCAAAAAATCACGCCGACGCTCCTCTATTCCCCAATGGGATGAAATTCTCTTTGGAGACTGAGTCTTCTGTGTCTTCTGCCCGGCCACTAAGCTTGATCAATCAGCAGAGGAATCTCCATCTCCCTGGCTGAGCTCCCTCCATGAATTGACGGCAACCGGGTAGCCTCTTCTTTCTGACTGCGGGTATCGACCAGGGTGAAATCATCCTGACCTACCACAATAAGATCACCCAGCACTGAGTATGCCCTGGTACCAACCAAGCCATAAAAGCCTAAGTTAATGGCCTGATCTTTCTTATAAATCCGGAAAGATTCTCCCAAGTGAGACCTATAACGGTCAGCAACTTTTTCGACCTTTTCCTGCTTCTGCACAGCATCCTCACCGTGGACATAAAGCATAACATTTCTAGGCTCTCCCCCTACCAGGGATACGTCCTGGCACAGATCTGGGTTCTCCGCAATATCAATCCTGTGCCGGGGGTTGGAATTAATCATACCATGGTCTGCAGTTACCAGCAGAACCGTGCCAGATGGAAGGCTGCGACGCAAAAGGGCAATATAGGTGTCTGTTTTTTCAAATTCACTGACCCACTGGTCCGAATCCAGCCCGTACTCATGACCTGCTTTATCGACATCAGGAATATAAAGATACGTCAATCCCGGTTTCCTGGCCAAAAGTGCCGTTTGCTCAATCCTTTCTTCCATTGTTACCCGGGCGTGGTACTTACTCCCTCTCAAGGCAGCCTGAGTTAGGGCAGAATTTTTAAATTTAGCAATCCCACAGCTGTCTACCCGCACTCCTTTGGAAGCAAGGAG
Source organism: Scardovia inopinata JCM 12537 (assembly GCF_001042695.1). NCBI lineage: Bacteria > Bacillati > Actinomycetota > Actinomycetes > Bifidobacteriales > Bifidobacteriaceae > Scardovia > Scardovia inopinata. Next base: position 946,140 of record NZ_AP012334.1, read on the forward strand.
CTCAAAAATTGTGGGCTCCTGCTGAATTTCCAAGGGCTGGAGGGCATTTCTGAAACTGATCATCTGTGAAAGACCACCAGTCAGAGGATTGACCTGCGTATACGCTGTTATAGCGGTCAAACCCGGACACGTTCCGGTCCCCACAGTTGCCATGGCTACGGCAGTCGTGCTGGGGAAGCAGGTAGTTATAGGCCTGGCGGATCGCGGCTCGGAGATCAGGGATCTCATATAGGGAGTATGCCCACGGCGTTCAGAAAGATTGTGAAATCCTAAACCGTCAACAAGGACCAGAACCAGCGATGACGCAGGAGGAATCCCCAATTCCTGCCTATCTTTGTTAGGGTAAGGGTGGATGGATGTAGGAATAGGGCAGCCAATAGCTGCACTGATAGCAGGCATAACAGCACTCAGATGGTCAGGCTTGCTGTATAAATGGGGAGATCCTTTCAAGGCTCCAGGGGATCCGTTACTTTCTGCACACATACCGCTATTATAAAACGCTGGCAGATAAGTGAAAATCGACTATTTTAACCTTTTCGGGACTGATGGGGATAATAGAAAGGTTACCAAAGGAGAACTATGCCAAAGCGTCGCCAGCATGCAGCCAGTTACGATCCTCGTACTATCAAGCAGAATATTGTCGATACCCCCCTGGGCGAAGAGATGAGTACCTCTTTTCTTGCTTATGCCTATTCGGTCATATATGCCCGTGCCTTGCCGGATACCCGCGACGGGCTCAAACCAGTGCAAAGACGCATTATTTATCAAATGGGAGAAATGGGCTTAAGTCCTGATAAATCTTATATGAAATCTGCCCGCGTGGTAGGCGAAGTTATGGGAAAACTCCACCCCCACGGCGATTCAGCAATTTATGAAGCCATGGTCCGTCTGGCCCAGCCTTTTGCCATGCGGCTTCCCCTGGTGGATGGTCACGGTAATTTTGGCTCTCTGGATGACGGCCCTGCTGCTTCCCGGTATACAGAGGCTCGACTGGCACCGGCAGCCCTAGGGATGAACGAATCGATCGGAGAAGAAACCGTTGACTTTACTCCTAATTATGACAATAAACTTCAGGAGCCTACCGTTCTTCCCTCTGCCATCCCCAACCTCCTGGTCAATGGGGCCTCAGGAATTGCTGTGGGCATGGCGACCAACATGGTTACCCATAATTTAGGAGAAGTAGTTTCTGCTGCCAAGTACTTAATGGCTCACCCAAATGCCTCTACTGAGGACTTGATGACTTATCTTCCCGGACCCGATCTTCCCGGCGGCGGCATCATTATGGGCCGGGAGGGGATTAAAGAAGCTTACACCAGCGGGCGGGGATCCTTTCTTACCCGAGCTGCCACTCATATTGAAAACGTTACAGCCAGGAAAAAAGCCATTGTTGTAACCGAGCTCCCTTTTATGGTGGGGCCTGAAAAGGTTTTGGAACGTATATCTGAAGGAATTAAAAACAAGAAGCTGGAGGGGATCAGTGGTGCCATTGATTTGACAGATCGTCACAATGGAACTCGGCTGGTTATTGAGATTAAGACTGGTTTCGATCCCCGGGCAGTGCTGGGTCAGCTCTTTAAGTACACTCCTTTGGAAGATTCTTTCACCATCAATAACGTTGCCCTGGTTAATGGACGCCCGCACACTATGGGGATCAAGGAACTGCTGTCAGTATGGATTGAACACCGCCGAACTGTTGTCACCCGCCGCAGCGAATACCGCAAGCGCAAGGCTGAGGAAAGACTCCATCTGGTTGATGGCCTGCTGTTGGCTCTTATAGACATTGATGAAGTAATCGACGTCATCCGCACATCTGACGACGCCGACAGTGCTAAAACCAGGCTGATGGCAGTCTTCGACTTGGATCAGATTCAGGCTCAGTATATTCTTGATCTGCGACTGCGAAGGTTGACCAAGATGTCACGTATTGAGCTGGAATCAGAGCGTGATGACCTTCAACGATTAATTGCTCAGCTGGATCAGATTCTTTCCTCAACCCAGGTGCGTGATATGGAAGTGATTAAATCCATGGATAGGGCAGTTCAAGAATGGGACACTCCCAGACGGACGGTGCTCTTAGACCAGGACGAATCCGGCTCTTATGTGGCCGTTCCTACTGCCAGATCAGGGTCCGGCAAGTCAGAGTCTGTTCAGGCAGCCGACTTGGCCGGGTCTTCCTCGAAGAATGCTGCTTCTTCTCTGTCTGTTCAAACATCAGCCCTGGCTTCTGCTCAGGCAGCCGGGTCGTTGGAGCTCGAGGACAAGCCTTGCTCCATAATCCTGACTGCTGACGGTCTGATTGCCCGCAGCTCTCCAGCAGCAAAAGACCTCTGGGAATCGCGAACCGAGGCCCGTCCCCGAGGATCTCATGATCAGATTGTTGCCATCATCAGGTCTACCACGCGGTCTTCTTATGGGATTATAACCTCCCATGGCCGTATGGTCTTGGCCCATAGCGCAGATCTTCCCAACCTGGTTTTACAGGAAAATCTGACTATGGAAGGAGCAGTCAAGGCTCAGGAGCTGCTCCACAACACTCAAAGCACCGAATCATCTGACGACGAAGAAGTGATTACCATTCTTCCTCTCCCATCCCCTAACGATACCAAAATCAAGCTATTAGCCATAGGAACCCGCAAAGGAATCGTTAAACGGTGGAATGGAGATTCTCCCACAACGATGGATTCTTGGTCAATCATTGATTTGAAGGATGACGACCGTGTGGTTTTTGCCGCCCCCGCTGATGATACGGACAGACTGGTGTTCATTTCCAGCGATTCTTCTCTGCTGACTTATGAAGCGAGTGCCGTCCGCCCTCAAGGCCGCAATGCCGCTGGAATGGGCGGAATTCGTCTTGCTCCTCACTGCCAGGTCCTGGCCTTCAACGTTATTCCTGCCGGCAAGATTGCCTGGATTGATTCCAGCAGTGATGGTCAGGAAGCGAAATCTCACTCCCTGCAAGCTTCTGGTGCAGTGGTAGTAACTATAGCAGGAGATTCTCATGCTCTGGAAGGAACAGAAAATGGCAGCGCCAAGGTAACTCCATTGGAAAAGTTTCCCTCTAAGGGGCGTAACACGAAAGGAGTGCGTTCCCAGCGCTTCCATAAGAGTGAGAACACCTTAATTAAGGCATGGACCGGCCCCTATCCTGTTCTTGCTTCCACAAGCTCCGGATCTCCTGTCTCCCTGCCCGAACCCACTGCTAAACGAGATGCCGCAGGAACCGACCTCAGTGCCCCAGTGGCGTACTTGTCGTAATAAAATTGTCTGTCGTCATTCAACAAGCAGCGAATAAGGATGACATTCAGTCAAAAATAACACCGGTTTTCCTGCGAACGATTTCATGCATTAAGGTCATAATCAGAATAAAAATCAGCAGAAAGAAAGGGAAGACCGCTGCGCCACAAGACTTGGCTATAAGACCAAAGACAGACGGCACTGCCAATGTACCGGTATAAGCACAGGCCATTTGAACCCCAATGATGGCCTGAGATTTGTCTGCCCCAAAATACTTGGGAGTTGCATGAATAACACAGGGATAGATAGGGGCGCAGCCTAAACCAACGGTGATCAAGCCAACTAGGGATGAACCCGTTCCGGGAAAAGGAATCATAAGAATTAAAGCACCGAGAATCAAGAGACCTTCTCCTATGCGAATCATGGTGGGGTCATTGAAACGCATGGTCAAGAAGCCACTGACAGCTCTGCCGATTGTAATTCCTATATAAAAGAAACTGGCCCACTGGGCAGCTGTAGATCTTTCAATTCCCTTGGTCAGTACCATATAGCTGCTCGCCCACATTCCCGCTGTGGTTTCCAGAGCGCAGTAACAGAAAAACATCACCATAATCTCGCTGGCACCGCGAATAGCAAAAATCTGCCGGAATTTTAAAGGTTTAAGTCGTTTATCCTCTCCCTCCTTCTCACGATCCCCCTCCATCTGGGACCGTTCCGGCATGGAACCCACTATTTGCCTATCTTTCCATAGGGGAAGACTGAAAATAACGATAGTGGTGAGAATAAGCTGAAGAATGGATATATAGCGATAGCCCATGTGCCAATCATGATTGTGAGTTAGGGCAAAACTCATAATCGAGGGGCTAATGGACGCTCCGATCCCCCACATACAATGCAGCCAGCTCATGTGATGAGATGCATAATGTATAGCCACATAATTATTCAGAGCTGCATCCACTCCTCCTGCACCCAGACCATAGGGAATGGCAAAAAGAACGAGGAGCCAGAAATTCCCTGACAAGGAAAATCCTAGCAAAGCAGCGGCAGTAAGCCCCACAGAAAAAGCAGTGACCTTCCCCGGGCCTATTTTATAGGTAATTCTGTCGCTCATCAAAGCGGAAATAATAGTCCCCAGGGAGATAACAAAAGACAGGATGCCAGCATAAGAAACTGGTACTCCAAACTGAGGATAGATAGTGGGCCAGGCTGCTCCCAGGAGGGAGTCGGGCAGTCCCAAACTGATAAAACTAAGATAAATTACACAGAGGAGCAGACCAATCATGGCAGGTACTTTCTGTCAGGCTGTCAGGTTATCAGGTTGTCGGGTTGTCAGGCATCTATAGCAGTTCTGTCAAAATCATCGGCATTATCAATAATGAATTGCCGGCGGGGAGGAACCTCATCACCCATCAGAAGTTCAAAAATCTCCGAAGCCTTCTGGGCATCCTCCAGACGGATCCGCCTCAGCATCCGGGAACGGGGATCCATGGTGGTGTCAGCCAGCTGATCAGCATCCATTTCACCTAAACCCTTGTAGCGCTGAATATCAGGGTCGTACCGTATCTCCTGCCTGTCAAGCTGAGATAATTTTCTGGCCAGCTCTTCCTCGGAATAAGTATACACATATTCGCCTTTATGCTTTCCCATCAAGGCTATCCGGTGCAAGGGAGGCACTGCTGCATACACATGCCCGGCCTGGACCAGAGGCCGCATATAGCGGTAAAACAGGGTAAGGAGGAGGGTACGAATATGCGCTCCGTCCACGTCAGCATCGGTCATCATAATGACCTTGTCGTAGCGGGACTGACTCAGATCAAAAGTAGCCCCGGAACCGGCACCTACCACTTGGATAATGGCTGAACACTCTTTATTCGCCAGAATCTGGGCAACAGAGGCTTTTTGAACATTGAGGATTTTCCCCCGGATAGGCAGCAGGGCCTGGAAGCTGGAGTTTCGGGCTGCTTTCGCTGTCCCCAGGGCAGAGTCACCCTCTACAATAAAGAGCTCGGCTATGTCGTCATTCCCAGGCTGGCAGTCAGACAGTTTGGCAGGCATAGAGGCTGATTCCAGGGCATTCTTCCGTCTGGTAACTTCCTTGGTTTTCCTTGCCTGAACACGAGCATGCATCTCTCCGGTAATTTTTTCCAAAACCCGGGCTGACTGATCTTTGAAACCGCGTTTAGATCCCGTAATCATTTGACCAAATTGATCATCACACATCTTGGCCACGATAGGCTTAACCTGGGCCGTTCCCAGGACATCTTTAGTCTGCCCCTGGAACTGGGGTTCAGCAATTCGAACAGTAACCACAGCGACAATTCCGGCCAAAACATCATCCCGCTCAATTTTCATGGACGAATCTTTCAGATTCACCTTCAGCTTGCGGGCATTGGCTTCAACACTCCGGCGGATGTTCCTGGTGATCGAATTCAGGAAGCCATCCACATGCATGCCTCCGCCGGGCGTCTCTACTACGTTGACAAAGCTGCGCAAAACAGTCTCATAATCGTTGATCCACCGCAGGGCAATGTCAACATGGCAGTCTCTGGTTACCATCGCAGGATGCAGATCTCCATCTGGTCCCACCTGCTGAGTTTCTTCCTCATAGGTATTATCGCCTTCGATATGCCAAATACTGCTAATCGGCTCCCCATGCGACAGATAGTCCACAAAATCAACCACCCCGCCCTCGTGGAAGAATTCTTCTACCCGAGGATGCGGCATCGTGGAAGACTCGATAGCAACAGGATCCGCGCTTACCTGGCCTTCCGCAGATGATTCCAGAGAACTGGGGGAACTGGCCGCAGAGCTATCCAAGCTATCCAAGCTATCCAGCTGTTTTTCCGGCTTTGTCTCCCGAGCAGACGAGTTCTCAAACTCACGCTGAGCATCTGCATCGACTGAAGCCACATATGTGTTCTCTGATATATTTTCATCGATGACTTCAATCCGCAAGCCAGGCACCAGGAAAGAGGTCTGCCTTACCCTGTCTATCAGCTGATCATAGTTGAAGCGAGCTGTACTGTTAAAAATTTCCGGATCAGCCCAATACCGGATGCGGGTACCGGTCTTCTTACCGGAATATGTGCCTACTACCCTCAGCTCTGTCGGCCTCCCCTTGCGGGTTCGCGCAAAAGGTGAATCGGGAGACGGATTCTGTGGGTCAGGGTCATCATAAACCCCAGGATGTCCCTGATGGAATTCCATTCGATATGTTTTTCCGCCCCTGTCAACCTCAACATCTAAGCGGGAGCTGAGGGCATTAACAACGGACGATCCCACTCCATGAAGACCGCCAACCGCAGTGTAAGCAGAATTGCCAAATTTACCGCCTGCATGGAGTTTGGTTAAAACAACTTCCACGCCGGACAGACCTGTTTTCTGCTCAATATCAACCGGAATCCCACGGCCATTATCGGCAACAGTAATAGATCCGTCTTTATGAAGGGTCACTACAATATGGCTGCAAGCTCCAGCCAGGGCTTCATCTACCGAATTATCGATAATTTCCCACAAGCAGTGCATAAGACCCTGGCTGTCTGTAGTTCCAATATACATGCCTGGTCTCTTACGGACGGCATCAAGACCCTCCAGAACGGACAGACTGTTAGCATTATAAGCTTCAGATTTTTTCTTCGCAGCACTCACCCTGAGATCCCTGCCTATTCCTGATCGAGGAAGTCGCGTAGGGTCTGAGAGCGCGAGGGATGACGCAGCTTGGACATGGTTTTGGATTCTATCTGACGGATCCGTTCACGGGTCACCCCATAAACGTGACCAATGTCGTCCAAAGTCTTGGGCTGACCATCTTCTAGGCCATAGCGCATCTTAATTACTCCTGCTTCACGGGGACTTAGGGTCTCCAAAACCTGAGTAAACTGTTCCTGGAGCAGGGAGAAAGCTACTGCTTCAGAAGGAGCGATAGCGTCGGTGTCTTCTATTAAGTCGCCAAACTCCGAATCGCCATCCTCTCCCAAAGGAGTGTGCAGTGAAATTGGCTCCCGGCCATATTTCTGCACTTCCTGTACTTTCTCCACAGGCATATCCAATTCGCGGGCCAGCTCATCGGGTGTAGGCTCCCGGCCCAGATCTTGAAGCATCTGCCTTTGAACCCGGGAAAGTTTATTAATGACCTCTACCATGTGAACGGGCACACGAATGGTACGGGCCTGATCAGCCATAGCCCGGGTAATCGCCTGCCGAATCCACCAGGTCGCGTAAGTAGAGAATTTGAAGCCCTTTTTCCAGTCAAACTTTTCCACAGCTCGAATTAGGCCCAGGTTGCCCTCCTGAATCAAATCCAGGAAGAGCATGCCACGGCCAGTATAACGCTTTGCCAAAGAGACAACCAGCCTCAAATTGGCTTCCAAAAGATGGTCTTTGGCTTTCTTTCCATCATTGGCTGCCCACTTCAGCTCCCTTTTACGCTGGAAACTCAATTTATCAGGATCAGTGGTATCAAGCAGGTGCTGGGCATATAGTCCGGCCTCTATTCGTTCTGAAAGGTCCACTTCCTGCTGGGCATTGAGCAGATTGACCCTGCCGATCTGCTTCAGATAATCTTTCACCGGATCTGCTGTAGCTCCTGTAGTGACAACTCTGCGCTTGGGATTGCCAGCAGGGGTAAGGTTCTCATCATCGTCATCTTCTTTTTCGTTGACAACGAAGGCACCTTCCTCAACCGGTTGCTTTTCCTCTGCTCTTCCTTCGTCTTCCTCTTCTTCTTCCAGATCCTTTTCTTCTGCATCGGCAAGAATATCACTATCGTCATCGGGCGAAATGGGATCACCATTCTCGTCCAACTCCACTGAATCGTCAATATGATCCAAGGCATTGGACCTCTCGTCCCCGGGGCCAATGCCTTCATCAATATCATCATCCTCAACAGGGATATCAGTATCTGTCTGATTGCCGGCATCCAGACTATCGAGACTCCGGATATCCTCATCGTGCGTACCTGTCTGAGATTCTGATCCTTTCTCAGGAACGTGAGAAAGGTCATCTTGTTTCTTATGGGTCTTCCTGGAGGAGGTCTGGGGCTCTTCATTCGCAGACTTTATGGCAGAAGACTTCTTTGAAGCGGCTTTCTTGGACTTGGAAGCAGTCTTCTGGGAACTCTTCCCTTCTGCCGAATGCGCAGACGTGCTCTGAGAAGTCTTCTTCTGGTCATCCTCAACCGCAGGTTTTTTCTTTACGGTTTTTCTTGTCGAGGCCGTTTTTTTAGCAGAACTTGTCTTTTTAGTTGAGGCTGTTTTCGCAGTACTTTTCTTTGCCGAGCTTGTCTTTGCAGTGCTTTTCTGAGCTGTGCCTGTTTTGGCTGAACTTTTTTTTGCTGAACTCTTTACTTTCTTTCCGGTTTTCGATACAGTTGTACCTGAAGAAACAGGCTCTTCACCAATACCTGCGTCGGTCTTTTTTGCGGCGACCACATATCCTCCTCAAATTGACCCGAAAATGGGCACAATACGGGTAAGTGCAACTACTACGCAATAATGAACCATATAAGAGGGACAATTATTCCGCATTTGTCAATCCCCTCCCGTTTCCTCAGCCTTTTTCTCTATTTTCCTCCTGCTGGTCTCTTTCTTCTCTCCCTTTTTCTCTCTCTCGTTCTTTTCGCCACCAGGCAGGCATGGCTCCCCACGAGACAGCATGATTCATGATAGAAGCAAGATTACAGTCAGGATCAATCTCCAGACTGCTATATGAATATTCCAGTGATAATTCAGGCTCACCCATCCACCAAGCAATATAAGCAAGTGCGGAAAAAAGAACACTTCTGTACACGGTATAAGAATCAGGAAGTGCATCCGGCCACTGTTTCATCAGAGTATACATTCTCATTGTCTGCTTGCGCCTGCGAGGAACATAGGGGTTATTAAAGGCAGGATCAAGTGATAAACAGACCAATTCAGCACTTTTCTCTTGAAAAGGTTCACAACCCAACATGACAACCTCGTCGGGAGTCAGTTTATTGACTATGGCGCAAATAATAGCATCTCTAATACTGAGTGTCTCTCCCATACCAACAATCAGGGCAAGAACATCACTCACTGTTAAAGACTTTGGAGAAGTATCAAAAAGGGAACCTTCCTCCTCCATAAAGGTCAGAAGATGAATCAGGGGCTGGCTGAACCACTTTTTGTCGCTCGCAGCGATCCCTTCCTGTCGACGATCCTGGCGCAGAGAGGTGACAAGGGAGCGAATTGCCTTATCAGTACAGATCCTCCTCACCTGTTGGTTAAATTCTTCTATTTCCATACTGTCCTCTTTTCTAACAATGCTGGTCTGTATTGGTGCAGTCACAGTATCCCTTTCTTTTCACGGATCACATCATGATCCAGCCTGGAGTTGGAACGGAATTATTCTTAGTATGCATGCACAGCGTGGGAGGAGAGAAGATTTTTTCTCAATGTGGTCGAATGTGGAAAACACGCCGAAACTTTTCCACATACCACATACCTCAGGAGACCTTTGTGGGACCAGTCTCGTAAACTGGCAGGGTGAATAGCCTGTCATTTTCTAAAGAGGATATTGATAGTCGTCTGCTTGAACTCGTAAAAGAATCACCGGCAGAAGGATTACCCATCAGTCAAGCTGATGCAGATACCCGTCCCTCCCTCCCTCCATATGTAGATGCTGTGCGAGAACAAGCTGTACGCTCTTGCCAGGGAGGAAAACGGCTACGAGCCCAGCTCCTGGGTGCTGTGGCACAGGCCTGTGGATTATCAGCTGATCTTATGCCCTCTGCCCTGGATCTAGCCTGTGCACTGGAAATTTTTCAAACAGCTGCACTGGTTCACGATGACATTATTGATGATTCTGACACTCGGCGCGGTGCTCCTTCAGCTCACAGGGCTTTGGCCAACGAAACTGGTCCAGAGGAGAACCTAGAGAAGAACTCAGAGAATAATTCGGAGGAAAAAAATCATATAGGAATTGGCCTGGGCATTATGCTGGGAGATATTCTGGCAACTCTCAGCGTTGATGTTGCCCATCGATCTTCCCGCCAGTTTCCGCAGTCCTATGCCTTGCTCGAAGCCTTCCTGGATATGCACCGGCAGGTGGAAAAAGGCCAGATCATGGATCTGGCGATGGAATCGCTTCCTCTGACCGATCCTGACCTGATCGAAGATCAGGCCAAGCAGACTTACTGGTGGAAAACATCCAGCTATACAACAATTGCACCCTTACGACTTGCTCTGATAGCATGTGGTTACGATCCTCACACCGCCTCCTCCATCGCTCATCAGGTGGGTACTCCCTTGGGCCTGGCCTTCCAGCTTAATGACGATGTTATTGATATAATCTCCCTTACCTCAGGTAAACCTTTAGGCGGAGATATTATAGAAGGCAAAAGAACTGTGCTCTTGGCGGATACTCTGCGCTCCTGCAGCCAAGAACAGAAAACCCTTCTTCTTCGCATCTACTCCAGTGGCCGACCACAGCCAGATGCCGTTCAGGATGTTATCTCTCTCATGCAGTCCTGTGGCGCTATAGACAAATCTCGGCACCGCATTGCCCTTTTGAACCATCAGGCAAAGAGCATACTGATCAGGCAGTTAGAGGCAGCAGAAGAGGAAGGCCAAAGAGGAAGAGAATTCCATCACGGTTTTTCCCCTGATGCAGAAGATATGAATCACCTTTTGCAGATCATGGATTCTTTTTGTTCCACGGTATGAGAGGCATAAAGTTTAGATTTTATCGCTCCACCTATGAATTATTATGTGAATTATTATGAATTATGAATAAGGGGCAGGAATTCAAAGGGAAGCCGTAGGATAATGCATATGAATGAAATAACGGGCATGGCTGATAATACCGTCATCGACGGCCGCTATCGCATTGTCCGCAGAATTGCAGACGGAGGCATGGCGACAGTCTATCAGGCTGTTGACAATCGCCTGAATCGCACCGTGGCGCTGAAAATTATGCATGCTCAGCTGGCACAAGGCCCTCACGCCGAAGAATACATTCAGCGTTTCCAACGGGAAGCTCAGTCTGCGGCCTCTGTTTCTAATTCACATATCGTTCCTGTCTATGATACCGGTACCTTTCAGAATCGCAGTTATCTGGTGATGGAATTGATTGATGGGGTAACCCTCCGCCAGAAAATACAGGAAAATGGTACCTTCAGTATTGGCTGGTCCCTTGAAATCTTGAGCCAGGTTCTTGATGGATTGGCTGCTGCCCATGCACATCAGGTAATACATCGTGATATTAAGCCAGAAAATATTATGATCTCCAGGCAAGGTATTGTGAAGATTACCGATTTCGGCTTAGCCAAAGCAACCTCTCAGGAGACCCTGTCTAGTACCGGAATGTTGCTGGGAACAGCCTCTTATTTAGCACCGGAGACTATTGAAAACAACTACTCCAGTCCACAAAGCGACCTTTATGCTGTAGGAATCATGGGCTGGGAAATGATTATGGGAACGGTTCCCTTTGTCTCTTCCAATCCCGTTACCGTCGTTTTCAAGCATGTCCATGATGATGTCCCTCCTTTAGATAAGGTCAACCCTTCAGTTCCCCGGCAATTCAGCTCCTTCATTGCCCATCTGACAGAACGAGATCCTGCCCACCGGCCGGCAAATGGTCAGGAGGCGTTGACAGCCTTAAAGGACATGCGCGCCAGTCTGACTGCCGACGAAATTAACCTGCGGATCAGGCCTTCTGACTACCAAAGCCGTATCACCAAGCCGGTCAAGCAAACCAGCAAACAGACAGACGGATTCTCTAGCATGGGGGCAAGGAGTCATAGTCCAGAAGCTGCTGCAAACTACTCTGTGCCCCAATCTCTATCTGACCCTACAGCCATTGTCCATGTAAAAAAAACCATCAGTGCCGACAGGATTGCCGCTACCAGTCAGGTTACTGCTGAGAAAACGGAGAAAAGAAGATCAGCATCCAAGAAGAAACGGTTCTCTGGACGCCTCAGGATTTCAGGTGCCCTTGTGTTGGTCTTGGCACTGGCTGCCCTTATTCTCTGGTGGTTTTTATCAGGACCTGGAAGCTATTACACCCTCCCCCTGTCTCAGGATGCCACCTGCACCAATAATGCGGAGTCATCCAGCCAAACCTGTTCCATAGTAGGCAGTAAGTTCAGCGATTACCGAACAATTCTCAACGATTCCGGTATCCCGTATACAGTCGCTTACCAGTACAGCGATACGGTCGCCAAGGGGAAAATTATTTCCGGAACACCTCATACTGTGGGGGATCATATCTCCAAACGCCATGGAACTGTTCACTTGGTTGTCTCTCGCGGTGTTCATATGATCACTATTCCAGCCGATATTATTAACCCTCACTCAAAGAATGGGAAAAATCCTATAAAAACGCTAAAATCCCTGGGGTTTGACTCCATTTCACATAACTTGTCTGATGACCAGTACTCCGCTACCGTTCCTAAAGGTGGTTTGATTTACATAAATCCCTCTGCAGGAAAGCGAATCAGCCATAACACCCGAATTCGCCTAATCCTATCCTTGGGGCCAAAACCAGTCGCTATGCCAGATATCGTGGGTGAAGAATGGGCCAAGGCCAAAGCCATGCTGGCAGAAGCCAGGTTGAAGGTAACGGTTGTTCAGGTGTATTCATCGACAGTTAAAAAAGGCGTGGTCATTAAGGCAAGTTTGAAGGCAGGGGCCCAAATTCACTGGAATGACACAGTAACGGTGACTCTTTCCAAGGGTCCGGAAACTCTTACTGTTCCCGATGTAGTCGGAATGGATGTGGATAAGGCGAAGTCCTTATTGAAATCCAAGGGATTTACCGTGAAAGAAAAGAATACTTTAGGACTGGGAACCACTGTGATTGATCAGTCTCTCAAAGCTGGATCCCGGGTCAAAGCGGCAGATGACAATGGCAATCCCCCCACTATAGTCCTGACCGTTTCTCTCTTTTCCTGGTAGCTGTTCGATAACCCTCAAAGAATCAGGAGAGAACTATAGAGAGAAAAACTTATATAAGTCCATGCTGAAAAATCAGTCAGTCTCTCTTTCTTGGGTATAGGTTTCCTCGGCTACCTTCCGGGCTCGGTCAGCCGCCTCCTGAGCCTTCTGGGCCTCCAGGCGTTTCTTGACTACTTGAGCATATTCATCCACGTACTCCTGACCAGTAATTTTTTGAATTTCCTCAGTAATCTTATTGGCAAAATTCCGAATTTCATCATGGGTAAGCTCATGCCCATCCGGATTAACCGGAGGGTACAAGGGACGGCCATAAATCACCATGCAGGTACCGCGCGAGGGAATAGCCTGGCCGATGGCCATGAGCTTATCTGTATCAAAAAGACCGGTTGGTATAACCGGACAGCCGGTCTCCAGAGCCAGCCGGGCTGCACCTGTATGAGCTTTATACAATTTCCCATCAGGACTTCTAGTGCCTTCGGGATGTATGCCAAAAATATGCCCCTGATCGAGCACTTTTTTAGCAGTATTCATTGCCTGAGCGGCAGCTTTACCTCCAGACCGGTCTACCGGGAAAACGCCGACAGAAGTGAACCACCATTTTTTGAAGGCTCCCTTAATCCCCTTACCGGTGAAATATTCGCTCTTTCCCATGTAGTGGACCATGCGGGGGGATGTGATAGGAATGATGGCATCATCCAAAACTGACAAATGATTAGCTGCTATGATTGCTGGTCCCTGAGCAGGTATATTTGACAGCCCCTTAACTGTGGGTGAAAAACGATGTCTGGCCCATGTTCCCAGTGTCTTGACAAAGAACCAATACAGCATGCATAACTCCCTTGAGCCATCAAATGTGATCTATCGAACACATGTCAGCAATTGACGGCCCCTATCGCCATCAACTATTACAGTATAGATATGACCGATAACAAAACCGATGCCAGGCATGATGATTCCGCAGCTTCTTCTGATGATTCCTGGAAGACCTTTGCCCGGGAGCACCAGGATGAGCTGAACAACCTTGAACAGTCGAAAGACGCCAGGAAGTTTGAGAAGCACATCAAGAAAGCTCAAAAAGCGCAGAAAGCACAGGGCGGTTTTTCCTCTTCTGATTTTAAAAACAATGTTTTTATTGCAGGTAATCCTCACGGCCCCAGGACCTACTCGACATCCTGGTTCGATGCTGATGAAGCGGATTCGCACTTTACTCCGCCTCACTTTTCTTCCCCACTTTCTCTTTCCGCTATCATCGGTTTGATTCTCGGGGCTGCGGCAGTAGTTCTCCTGATTCTATCTCTAAATATGCCATCAGCCAGCAGCTTGTTGGCGACCCTTAGCGCCATCTGTGTTCTTTTAAGTCTGGGACTGATTGTTAATTCAGTCAGATCTTCCCGCAGATAATTGACGCTCAGAAAATCTGACGGAATGATTATTCGCTGATGTGAGGAATCTCTTTCTCCTCATCCATAAATTCTTTTTCTGCAGCATCCGAATATTTTCCGGAAGATGCAGAAGCAAAACGGTGAAGGACAGACTTGACATTTTTATCAGCATTATGCACCATTTCTTCTATCTCCTGACGAAGCTTAGGCTTGCTTTCTGCCAGGGCAGTACCGAGAATAGAGCGAATATTCCCTCGAACAAGATTTTTTTCAATGGCGAGCTGGTCGAGAGATTGGTCTGTATTACTCCCTGGACTGATCATCTTCTGCATAATATTCTCCTTAGTCCCTGTTTCTTGCTTCCAGTTCACTATAATAAATTCGAGCATTATGAATATCATTCATAATGTGGTTATAAGCAGCGGATAGTTGTTCTGACTGTTTTGCCAGCTCGTCTCTGTACATACTTACCGTATTCAAGGTCCGTATCATAATCTCCTGAGAAGCTGAGGGATGAGCAGCAGCAAGGCCACGTCCTTCTTCTTCAAGAGCATCGAGAAAATTATTGTCATGAGCCAGCCTCTGACTCATGACTTCTTTAAACAAATCTGCCATTTGCTGAACATGAGTCATATGGCTGACATAATTATTACAGTACGGGCATGAGTCAAAACCCATTCTCTGTTTCACAGGAAGCTGGATCCATTGATTAATCTCAGTCATTGCCATTTCAGAAACCAAAACTCACCTCATAATCTTCCGGACTTTTCTGTCAGAATGCGTTACACATCTCAGGATTCACAAAGTATCCCAGTGCCTAAACTGTGCAACTAACCGCTTATCTTTCTCCAGTAAACGGTTCACTCCTCGATTTATTCTCTCTCCGGTACTGCTCATCCGTTTATGTATGGCAGATGCTTGATGCTGACAAGCCACCAGAGACTCTGTTGTTTGCTTAATGTATCTCTGCTTGGAATACCCTTCCTGAGTTGCAATGTCTACTATGTCACCATGTGATAGGTGCAGCGCTGACAAGTTAGCGATATCAGATATGGTACGGTTCCACAAATCTTCTGCACTCTGAGCCCATCGTTCTCTTGTTGCTTTTAATTCGTATTCGAACCGGTCCATTTGCTCATCACAAGCACGGACTATAACCACAACTTGCTGATAATCAAGGTATATGGTCTGTGAGCTAGTCAAGTGTTTTCCTGTTTTAGTCCACCGTGAGTGTAAACGACTGACCCTGTCCATCGATTGCTGATATATACTGTCAATAGTTTTCTGTTCCATAACTACAGAACCATCATTAGTCCATTTGTACCCACCCCACATATGTTGATCACTAATATGTTTAAAGGGATCGATCCTCCACTGAAATCTTGAATCAACATGGTATATTTTTCCTACCATTCCCATCCGTGAAGCTCCGAAAGGGACTACATCTTTACTATCAACATACTGACGGACTCTATCCCCGTATCTGCTCGCACGGTTCCTCTCCTTCTTATTCAGTAGGAAACTAATGTTTGGTCCCTCGTACAGCCAAGCTCCCCTCACCCGGGCTGCTTCCTCCTTATTCAAAGCAGCCAAAGCATACTGTCCATCCATAGACCCCAAGGAATGACCATACATCTCCAGACGATACTGAGGATACTGCCGCAGCACCCTCTTAGCCAAACGAGCAGCAGCAACCAACTGAGGCGTAGGGCGAGGCCTCTGTGGAGGCGGGAACTTGGGACTAGGCTCTACACCTCCTACACCTTTCATCTGCTGTCCACCAGTAGGATTAAGAAAACTGTAGAATAGAGGCCAGTCATTGTCAGCCCAATCCTTGCCTGTTATCCAACTTCCCTGGGATCCTTGATAGATAATACGGAGAGTTTTCGTCCTGTCATCCTTTAACACTACCGCATCCAAACCCGACGGATCATCACCCTTCACATTATCCCGGCCACGAACAACCTTGACTACTGTGCCAATGTACTGATCTTTATGGGTGCCTTTAATCGTAATATCATTTGGCTGTGACCGAGTGCCCACGTGCCAAACTTTTTCCCATATCCCTCTTTAGTAATGAGCATTCGATCTTTATCAGTAAACTGCGGTTCCGTCATCGCAACTCCTACTCATCCTTTTTCTGCGTGTTGTTTTCTGGCGGGAACTCATTCGGGTGAGCCTTCTTATACTTACTTGCCCAGTCATAATCATAAATCTGCTTGCCATAGCGAGCTAACCGCCGTGCAGACAACTTTCCAGAAATCGCGTGTCCGTCGCTTTCTAAAGGACCATACCCACCACCATAGTCATAACGATCCATATTAAAACTTACCGTCTGCTTCTCATCATGATTAATAATCACATAATAATCAATACCACCCATAGGATTATGCTCAATAGACGAGTCCACAATCTCATAGGTTTGAATAACACCTTTATCAGTCAAAGCATGAGGATCCAACTCACGAAAATCCTCCTCCATAACCTTCCGACACTCCCGTGAATGAACAATAGCAACCATCTGCTGCCGAAAATCAGCAGCCTCACACTCCCTATACACACGAACCGCAAGAACGAGGCTCACCATCAAGCCTACTGCAGCAAACACAACAGAAATAATTTTTATCCACAATAAGATCAGTTTATGACTATGCACTGCTGCTGCCACCCCCCTAAAATACACAAACCCCCATACTCTTCTTGAAATAATCTCATATAAATAATCTCATATACGGTTATTCATATATGGTTACTAACAAAAAGAGTACGGGCGCTATTCAGCTAATCATTGAATCATTGCAAAAGTTTGTGTTCGCTGTAATCCATCGTCAGCTGTGGGTTATCACCGTTGGGTATCACTGTGGATTGGCATTGGTCATCTATCCATCTAGCGTAAAGCCAGATTTGCAGCTCCGATCAAACCTGCATCCTGACCGGCTGTTGCCGGAACAATGTCAGCATGGGACCGGTAGGCACTAGCCTGGAGGAAACGCTTGTAAGCAGCGCGAGCAGGGTCCAGGAGAATATCGCCAACGGCAACCACTCCCCCTCCAATCACATAAATATCAGGGTCCAGCACAGCTGAGATGGAAGCCATAGTCCGCCCCAGCCACTCTCCAATCTTGTTGAAAGCATAGAGTCCAAGAGCATCGCCCTCTTTAGCAGCCTGAGACACCATTTTGCCTCTCAGCTCGTCAATATCGCCATTGCAGAGCTCAAGCAGCCGTTTGGCATCTTCAGGGCGGCGGCGGATAGCAGACCGGGCGAAGCGCTCCAAAGCATTGCCTGAGGTATAGCGCTCAGCGCATCCCCTGAGGCCGCATCCGCAAAAATCACCGTCGGGAACCATGGGGATATGCCCCAGCTCGGCAGCCATTCCGAAAGATCCGCGGTAGAGTTGGCCGTTAAGCACAATTGCACCGCCCAAACCAGTACCGACAGTCAAAGCAACCATGTTGGTGTGCCCCTGGCCAGCACCATGAACATATTCACCCCAACCGGCACAGTTAGCATCATTTTCCACAATAACCGGAACTTCTCTGTCGATCAGATCTTCAATATGGCCCGACAGATCATATTCAATCCAAGCAGGAATATTGGCAGAGAAGGTAACAGTCCGCCTATCTTCCTTGATATTCCCTGCAGCCGAAATTCCAATGGCGGCAATATCAGAATAACTTTTCTTGGCTTCGGCGTAAGTGGCAGCAATATGCTTGTCAATATCTTCAGCCTCTTTAGGGGTAGGAATTGTCCATGATCTGATAATGGAATCATCTTCATCGCAGATCCCAATGGCAATCTTTGTTCCGCCTATATCTACTGCCATAGTATGCATGCTGGTACGCTCCTTTCAGGCTTCATTCTTCCCGTGACACATCTTGTACTTCCGTCCTGACCCGCAGGGGCAGGGAGCATTCTTGGGTGTTCCGGGGAAAGTTCTTCCGTCAGCCCACGGGGTCTTGAGCTCGTTGCTCTTGGGCCTCTTGGATACGGGGACTTTCTGTTCCTCATGAGACAGAGGGGCCATACCGGTAACAGAGCCTTCATAGCTCTTGCTTCGGCTTCCCTCTTCTTCATCTTCAGCAGACGCTTCCCTTTCTTTCTCTGTCTGCTTTGCTGACAAATCAGACTCGTCAAGCTCGGACCCATCCGATTCGGTGGAATCCGGATCTACGGGGGATGAATATTCGAAATCTTCCTGGTCAGCATCCCCCTCTTGCTCTTCAGCCTCCTGGGCGGCCAAGACAGCTTTCAAATCAAGATTGAAGAGAAGCTGGAGGGTTTCTTCCTTAATGGAATCCACCATAGAGTTATACATCTGATAGCCCTCACGCTGATATTCCACCAAAGGATCACGCTGGCCCATGCCTCGCAGACCAATACCATCCTTGAGGTAATCCATCTCATACAGATGTTCGCGCCACTTGCGATCCATAGTAGCCAAAACTACCCTACGCTCAATTTCTCGCATATTGTCCTGGCCAACCAGATCTTCACGCTGATCATAATCATCTTTAATATCAGAATAGATAAGATCAACAAGCTTCTTGCGGGCCTTGTCTCCCTTAAGCTTGACAATCTGGTCTTCAATCTCATCGGTATCAAAATCAATAGGAACAATACTTTTTATTGCATTCCAAAGGCCTTCATAATCCCATTGAGCTACCTTGTCGCCGCCGCGGGACGCCCCGCGAACGTAAGATTCAACCACTGACCTGATGAAGTCCTGGATGTCGCCTGCAATATCAGCTCCCTTGAGAACTTCCATCCTCTCCTTATAAACAACGGTACGCTGCTTATTCATGACATCGTCATATTTCAGCACGTTTTTACGCATCTCGTAGTTGCGGGCTTCCACTGACTTCTGTGCATTGCGCACTCCCTTGGAGATACTTTTTTGCTCCAGAGGCTCACCTTCAGGCATATTATTACGCATAACTGCAGCAACCAGCTGAGTATTGAACAGGCGCATCAAATTGTCTTCCAGAGACAGGTAAAAACGGGATTCGCCTGGATCTCCCTGACGACCGGAGCGGCCACGGAGCTGATTATCAATTCTGCGGGACTCATGGCGCTCTGTACCCAGAACGTATAAGCCACCCAGCTCAACTACTTCCTCATGTTCTTCCTTAACCTGATCCTTAACCTGATCCAGGGTCTTGCCCCACAGACGCTCATATTCTTCCGGAGTGTCCTCAGCAGAATAGCCCTGAGATTTAAGCTTTTGGTCTGCCAGGAATTCCACGTTCCCGCCCAACATAATATCGGTACCACGACCTGCCATGTTAGTAGCCACAGTCACAGCTCCCTTGCGGCCAGCTACAGCAACAACAGCTGCTTCAGCTTCATGGTGCTTGGCGTTAAGTACCTTGTGAGGAATCTTGGCAACATCAAGCAGGGAGGAAACAACTTCTGATGATTCTACAGAAGCAGTACCCAGCAGGACAGGCTGTCCCTTAGCATACCGATCGGCCACATCCTTAACAATGGCAACCAGCTTTTCCTTCCGAGTACGGAAAATCAGGTCATCCTGATCCTTGCGAATCATGGGACGATTGGTAGGAACAGGAATGACACCCAGCTTGTAGGTGTTCATAAATTCTGCGGCTTCTGTTTCTGCAGTACCAGTCATACCAGCAAGCTTGTCATACATGCGGAAATAGTTCTGCAAGGTAATGGTAGCAAAAGTTTGATTTTCTGCCTGGACTTCCACACCTTCTTTCGCTTCAATAGCCTGATGCAGGCCTTCATTGTAGCGACGGCCATGAAGCATGCGACCCGTGTGTTCATCGACGATCAGAACTTCTCCACCCTGGACAACATAATCCTTATCACGCAGGAAGAGTTCCTTAGCTTTGATGGCATTGTTCAAGTATCCTATCAAAGCTGTATTGCTGGGTTCATAAAGATTATCAATACCTAGATAATCTTCCACTTTAGTGATACCAGGATCCAGGATGCCGACGGTCTTTTTCTTTTCATCGACTTCATAGTCCACGTCCCGCTCTAGTTTGGGGGCCAACTTAGCAAACTGCCGGTACCAGCGAGTAACATCCCCCTCGGACGGGCCAGAAATAATCAGAGGAGTCCTGGCTTCATCAATTAGAATAGAATCAACCTCATCCACAATGGCATAATGATGGCCGCGCTGAACTAGTTCGCTCTTATCCCATGCCATGTTGTCACGCAGATAATCGAAACCAAATTCATTGTTGGTTCCATAGGTGATGTCAGCATTATATTGCTTGCGGCGCTCTGCCGGCTGTTGTTCAGTAATAATACAGCCTGTTTCCATGTTCAGGAAGCGGAAAATACGACCCATGAGCTCAGACTGATAGCTGGCCAGGTAGTCGTTCACGGTCACTACATGTACGCCTTTGCCTTCCAAGGCGTTAAGGTAAGCCGGAAGTGTTGCAACCAGGGTCTTGCCTTCACCGGTCTTCATCTCAGCAATATTGCCCCAATGCAGTGCGGCACCGCCCATCAGCTGAACATCAAAGTGCCTTTGCCCTAGTGTTCTCTTGGAAACTTCACGAACGGTGGCGAAAGCCTCAGGCATAATGTCATCAAGTTTTGCACCATTGTCGATTTTCTGCTTAAATTTAGCCGTCTGACCTTTCAATTCATCATCAGTCAGGGCAGAAATCTCGTCTTCTAACTTATTTGTAGCATCAGCAACGTTTTTCAGCTTGCGCAGCTGCTGACCTTCGCCCATACGTAGTGCTCTATCAAGTAATGACACTGCATGCTCCTTGTGCATAGTTTACGGACTCACACTTGTCCAGACAGTGAATCCGCTACAGACAAACTTTTATTATAGTACCCAATCGCTCTGATATTTTATGATTGACCGAGTGATAAGAGACTGCATTCTTTTTGACTTCACGATTAGTTTTCCTTTTCGCTCTCTCTTAGTTCTCTTTTAGCTCTCTTTTATACTGATAGTACCAGCAGCGTCGTCACATAAAAAACCGTGGCTTCGTTCCAGTTGAGGTAAACAGGCGAAACCACGGCAGCCATATGAAAGCTTATTATTTAGTTCTTTTTCCCGACGTTCTCAGGAGTATCAATTTCAAATACACCATAGCTCCATCCATGGCGGTGATAGACCACGGAAGGCCGATGAGTATCAATATTAACGAAAAGGAAAAAGTCGTGACCGATCAGTTCCATCTGATTGATAGCATCATCAATAGTCATGGGTTCAGCAATATGGAGCTTACGCCGAATGGTAACTGGAGTATCTCCCACACGAACTTCTACGGATTCGCCAGGACCCAACTCTCCCGCTACTGCTTCGTCGGTGCTGTTGCTGCTTTCCTGCTCATCTTCAGGTTCTGCTTCCGACTCCTCTGGAAGAAGGACTGGCCCCAGATCTACAGGAACTGCTTCGTTATAGCCGCGGCGATGATCCTTGCGTCGATCTCTGGACCTACGAAGACGCAGGGTCAGCTTATCCAGAGCAAGATCCAGAGCGCTGTATTCGTCACTGCTGGAAGCCTCAGCCCGGATGACAGTTCGCCCGGCATATACGGTAATTTCTACACGTTTTGCTGTATCCGCCTGGCGAGGATTGCCTTCATGGGTAATAACCACGGTGGCGCGCTGTGCATCAGGTGCAATTGCGGTCACACGATTCATCTTGCTTTCAATAACATCCCGGAATTTCTGCGAAATCTGACTTCGCCTTCCTGTTACTGCAATTTCCATGTGAACCTCCTCAGGTTGGGAGCGGTTGTCCCGCTTATTGGTAACGGTAACGACATCGCTGTCGTTATTTTTATACTAGCTCATTTTCTTGGAAAGAACTTAACGTGTCGCATAAACATTATGATAATTGTAAGATTTTTGTCTTTCCTCTCTCGTTGTGATTGCTTTCTCCCACACGGATTCTCACCCTGATTTTCACGATTTTCATAGTTCACATGGTTCCCCTCTCCTGCTATGGTTGCTGTGAGACCTCTTGATGGTCGCGGCATTATACAAGGTATAATGCTGAGGAACTTCCGGGCTCCACAGAGCACGATGGCGGATAACGTCCGCCCAGGGCAACCTGAGAGATAGCGCAACAGAAAGCAAACCGCTGTCTTGTTCTCCTTTCCACCGAGTGTGGGAACTGCTGAAAGCAGGGAGGAAGACAGGATAGTAAGGGTGAAACGGCGGTGTAAGAGACCACCAAGTCGATGGCAACATTAGACTGTTAGGCAAGCCTCATCGGGAGCAAGGCCAAGTAGGAGACGATAAGAGCTGCTCGTTCGAGTCTCCGGGTAGGCTGCTGGAGCCTAGCGGCAACGTTAGGTCGAGATGGATGACCATCCGTTTAACGACAGAACCCGGGGTATAAGAGGTCTCACTTTTTTAGTCTCCTTTAGTATCCGTCAATCTCCTTTAGTCTCCGTCGAATTGTGAGACGCGTGAGAATCGTGAGTTATGCGAATCGTCAGATGTTAGTGAAGCAAGGTCGTCTGTCATATTATCTGTTCCAGACACATAAGAAGAATATCGTTTAATAGCTTCCAGATTATGGCCTTTTCTGGCTCCTGCTGACCAAAAGCGCCGTAACCTGACTTTTCTGTCCAATCCGCGAGTCTTCTTGGCAATTTTAACTGCAAGTTCCTGCAAGGCCTGATCGAATAAACCATCCTGCCGAGCCTGCTCCAGGCAGGTATCGATGAGCCCTTGCCCGACTTTTTTCTTCAGCAGCTCCCTTCGGGTACCAAACTCTCCTAATTGTCTGCTCAGACAGTAATGAACCATAGCTTTGGCATACGTCTCGTCGTCTATGAGCTGAGAGTCAGTAAGTCTGTCAATCACCCGATCAACAGTGTGTTCTTCAAATCCCTTATCAATCAGACGTTGGCGCAAAGCTCCAGAAGAACGGGGAGCCGCATCCAATAAACGCAGAGCAGCTTCCTGGCAGCGATTCTCTTCAGCAGGGCGAAGAAGGTTTGATTCCGGCGATTTCATCCGGCTGGCTCTAGAATCAGTACTATTCCACTCTTCTGAAGTCACACTGCTTGCATTTGTACCCGCTGCATATTTATCACTGTTCTGGACGGCCGCAGTATCACTACCTGTCTGTAGTTCTTCTGAGATTGATTTTGCTGAGTCAGAATCTGAGCCTGACTCAGGCAACGGCGGATCTGGAGGATTCTGCTGTGGCAGTTGTGAAAGAAATTCTTCAGCCGAAATCATGAGCACTCACATAGCAAGATGAAGAAGATGATTCTGGTGATTCAGCCAAATATCTAGGCCTTATCCGTGCTGATATTGTCAGAAGAAGCCCCCTTTTGTTCACTATCAGTATTTTTTTCCTCCTGAGCAGCATTGGGATCGGGAATTAAACCGTAGGCAACCTTAATTTTAGTCTCTAGCTCAGTTTCCAACTCCGGATTATCTTTAAGGAATTGACGAACTCGCTCACGGCCTTGACCAAGCTGATCACCATCGTAGGTAAACCAGGATCCAGATTTCTTGATAATCCCCGTACTCAAAGCCATATCAATAATCGAACCTTCGCGGGAAACGCCCTCTCCGTAAAGAATATCGAATTCTGCTGATTTAAAGGGCGGAGCCATCTTATTCTTGACAACCTTCACTCGGGTCCTGTTACCTATCGCCTCATCTCCGTTTTTGAGAGTTTGAACACGTCGAATATCCAGACGAACAGAGGCATAGAACTTCAGGGCCTTACCACCTGTGGTTGTTTCCGGATTGCCAAACATAACACCAATTTTTTCGCGGAGCTGGTTGATGAAAACAGCGGTAGTATGTGACTGAGACAGGGCTCCAGTCATCTTACGCAGAGCCTGGCTCATTAGCCGAGCCTGCAAGCCAACATGGTTGTCACCCATCTCCCCGTCTATTTCAGCCTTAGGAACCAAAGCAGCAACGGAATCTATGACAATAATGTCCAAAGCCCCGGAACGAATCAGCATATCAGCAATCTCCAGGGCCTGTTCTCCGTTATCAGGCTGCGAAATTATAAGGGAATCAGTGTCGACCCCTAAATTCCGGGCATATTCAGGATCAAGAGCATGCTCTGCATCAATAAAAGCAGCTACTCCCCCGTTGCGCTGAGCATTCGCAACTGCATGCAGGGCAATGGTTGTCTTACCTGATGACTCAGGTCCAAAAATCTCAACAATTCTGCCCCGAGGAAGCCCTCCAATGCCCAAAGCCATATCGAGTGCAAGGGAACCTGTAGGGATAACCTCAACATGGGTAACGGGTTTGTCACCCAGCCGCATAGCAGACCCTTTGCCGAAAGCTTTCTCGACCTGCGCCAGTGCAGTGTTCAAGGCTGCTTGCCTCTGAGCATCCTGCGCTTTTGCCGCATCCTTTGTACGTGCCATTTGTTCTCCTAACGTGAGTGTGCCTTACCTAATATACCTGTTCCTGAGTGATTTTAGGTCCCCAAAAAAACAATGTGGTCAAATGTGGATAACACACCGCATGGTGGGCTTCTTTTTTTGTTATCTTCATATTACAATAGAGTTCGAACAAATGTTCGATTCCAACACGCTTATTATGAATCAGCCGGAAGAGGAGGCGCATTATGATTCTTGCCCCATCTCTGCGAATCGGGGATATCCATTTGGTCGCAGAGCACATTCCATACCACCCGCGGCTCCACCCCAGAGTCCAGCGCCTCATACACGGTCTGCGAAGACAATTTCACCAGCCTTTGGTCAGCCGCTATACTTCTGCCGTACACACGGCCAAACACTTCTTCCAGCAGCTCCCAAAACTCACGTTCCCGCATCGACATAATGCTCAGCTCACACCCTTTAAGAGACAATATGTATCATCTAACCTGACACTTAGGCCAGTGTGCACCTTTTCAAGTTTATCCTGTCTAACCTATAATTCACTCGGGCGGTTACACAAAGCCTGTGCAGAGAAAAGCCCTGTTAATCAATTTATGAACAGAAAAAGGGCCTGCCGACAGACACATCACCAGTTTCTATCAACAGACCCAGGGACACGAAAGCAAGCTTTCTTACACAAGATTCACAGGTGGACCGACAACCTGCCCTGCTGCTGTCATAGCCTTATCTTCCGCGATTTTCAGCTCTTCTGCCACCATCATCAGCATGTCAGAGAGGCGAACCCCCAATGCTTCGGTGATGGATGTCAGCAGATCAGAGCTAGCCTCTTTCTGACCGCGCTCTACTTCTGACAGGTACCCCAAAGAAACACCGGCTTTTTCGCTGATTTCCCTGAGAGTCTTATGGTCTTTTGTTCTCAGAGATCTGAGGATTCCACCCTGTACCTTGCGCAAGGATACATCAGAGTCTCCGCTTCGGTTTTTAGACGCCTTCTGATTAGGTGTATACATATCATCGTCACTTTCCGAATTAGCCCACATCCGGTGAAGGGTGTTCTCCCTTTCATCCTTAGCTGCGCGGGCCTGACGGGCTTTAATAATCTGCTGCTGAGCCAACTCTACCGCCCTGCGCTGAGCCGGGGTAAGATTCTTGTTGATTGCTTCGGTATTCCTCACAGCCATGGCTGGGGTTTGTCGAGTACCAGTTGGATGTACAAGCTGAATAGTTGTTTGCGCCATGGTTATTCCTCATTTCATTTCTTAGTTATCAGATGGATTACCAAGCACAACACATAAACCATTCTTTTATTCCAAGAGCTCAAATCTATGTGATGCAGGTAACAGAAAATACGAAAGTATGGGAGACTGTGTCTACGAACTTATTCATCCTGTTGAGAATCGACTGTTCAGAATCGTGCAAGCTGATTTCCGGCTTTTTCACGCCCGGAAAGCTGATCAAGGACCAGTCTCAGAACAGCAGAAACAGTTTGTTCCCGAACCTGTTGTCTGTCACCCTGGCATCGGAGTTCTCTTATGTAAGAAGCAGATACCCAGGCACGGGATCTCAGCGAATCCTCATACTGAATCTCAGAGCGACGGCTGCCAAACTTGTCAGACTCATCAGACATAGGTTCAATACCAGGTTTGCTGTGATTTGGACCATAAGGCAGGGCACAGGCAATGTAAACCAAGCCTGCTGGCTTATCTCCGTCCGGCCCAGGGCCAGCAACACCAGTTGTCGATAGCCCTATCACCTTATTGGAAAATCGCTTATCAGCAGCAGAATAGAGTCTGCTTGCTCCATGAGCCATTTGCCTGGCAACCTGGGGATGTACTGCTCCATAGGTATCCAACAAGGCCTTATCGACGCCTAGGATGGATTCCTTTTCCTCATTTGTGTAAGTTACTGCCGAACCCAAAAAAACATCGGAAGCACCGGAAATGCGAACAAAGGCATCAGAAAGCAGTCCGGCAGTCAAAGACTCTGCACAGGCCAGGAATAATCCTCGCTTCCTGCACAAATCAAGAATCTGGGCTGCTTCCCTATCGCGCTCGTCTTGATCTGATTCTATGGGAGTTTGTTGTTCTGGCTGATTCATTCTTACACCTCACCAACTGAGAAAAGAAGCAGAAACTACTCTGACAGCCTTACCTATTTACCGGCGAGCCTTCACAACTGAGCGAACATACATATAACCGGAATATAGGCACAGGACCAGGGCTATCAGTACCACCACCAGAGAAACGGCAAGATAAACCTTCACCCATCCAGCCTCTAGGCCAGTTTTAGACCAAACAGGGACCAAAAGCATACCTAAACCTACACATTCGGAGACAGTCTTATATTTCCCTGCCTGATTGGCAGCAATAACTTTGCCCCCCTGATCTATCACAAAGAAACGCATGACAGTAATGCCAATCTCCCTAATCAGGAAGAGGATAGTCACCCACCACCAGAGTTCGCCAAAAATAGAAAGGAGAACTAGTGCAGAGCAAATAAGAAGCTTATCAGCAATCGGATCCATCAACTTGCCCAGTTCTGTGACCTGATTATATTTCCTGGCCAAATATCCGTCCAGCTTATCGGTGCTGGCAGCAAAGATAAACAAAAGGGCAGCAATCCAGCGTTTCGTGTAGGACCCAGTTCCAAAGGGGCCGGCCTGAGCGGTAAGGATAATAAAGATAATAACCAGAATAATCCGAATATAGGTAACGATATTCGGGGCACTGTTCCATCCATCGAAGAGCGATTTTTTGGCAGAGCTATCGTTGTTCTTCATTTCCAGTCTTCCGTGAGTTTCGGAGTTTTCTACCAGATAAGACTAATCCTAACGGGCGTCAAAATTACTCCCGCGAGTAATACTTGCCATAATCATTATCAGATTGGACTGTTTCATTATCCACATGAGGCGGTGTGTTGAAATCATTGAGTTTCAGATTTTTTACTGCTTCTGCAGAAGGATAGTATGCTTCGGAATTTTCAGGAGGCTGATAGGCACCGCTAGAAGATGCCTGAGATGCCTGATCTGCAGAGTTTGGTGTCCGACCGGCAAAATTTTCCCGACCAAGCTGATTAGATCTCTCATCCGACACGTCACCAGAACTAGATTCTGCCTTCGGCTTAGGTTCTGTTTGCACCTCTTGACCTGGTTCTGAAGGGGAATTTGAGCCTGCAGCAGAAGCCGATTCTATTTGGGAAGCATCACCCCGGATAAAGGCCAAAACTTGACTTAACTGGTCAGGTTGAACAAGAACTTCCCGGGCTTTGGATCCTTCAGAGGGTCCAACAACTCCCCGTGATTCCAGCAGATCCATCAGACGGCCTGCCTTAGCAAAGCCAATCCTCAGCTTTCGCTGGAGCATTGATGTAGAGCCAAACTGAGCGCTAACAACCAGCTCTGCAGCCTGCAGAAGCTCATCCATATCATCTCCGATTTCTTCGTCGATGGCTTTCTTGGTATCCTGCTGCTCGGCCATCTGTTCAATATCCTGACGATATTTGGGCTTGCGCTGAGTCTTGACAAACTCAACAGCCTGATGAATTTCAGATTCCCCTACCCATGATCCCTGAACACGGATCGGCTTTGCCTGCCCCATGGGCAGGAAGAGAGCATCTCCCTGACCTATCAGAGTTTCAGCACCTGTGGCATCAAGAATGACTCGGGAATCAGTTGCTGAAGAAGTTGCAAAAGCCAGACGGGAAGGAATATTCGCCTTAATCAAACCAGTTACCACATCAACCGAAGGTCTCTGTGTTGCCAGGATCAGGTGAATGCCTGCGGCACGGGCCAGCTGAGTGATCCGCTGAATAGAGCTTTCAACATCATTTTTGGCGACCATCATCATGTCTGCCATTTCATCAACAACAACGAGTAAGTAAGGATAAGGGGCTACTTTTCTACCCGACCCAGCTGGAGCGTGGACTTTCCCTTCGCGAACCGCCTTATTAAAATCCTTCACATGCTTAAAACCAAAATACTGCAGATCATCATAACGGGCATCCATCTCTTTGACGACCCATTCCAAAGCCTGAGCAGCCCGCTTGGGATCGGTGATAATTGGAGTAAGCAGATGAGGAATGCCAGCGTAAGCAGTCAGTTCCACCCTCTTGGGATCTACCATAATAAGGCGGACTTGTTCCGGAGTTGCCCTCATAACAATCGACATCAGCATGGAATTGATGAAACTCGATTTACCGGAACCGGTGGCACCAGCAACCAACAGATGAGGCATTTTGGTCAAGTCGGCTGTAATGACGTGGCCTTCCACATCCTTACCCAGACCAGCCATCATGGGGTTGGGGTCCTTTTGGGCAACATCAGATCTCAGAACGTCACCTAGATGAACTATTTCACGGTCAGCATTGGGAATTTCAATACCAATAGCAGATTTTCCTGGAATGGGGGAAAGAATGCGGACGTCCGAGCTGGCGACAGCGTAAGCAATATTTCTCTGAAGATTGGTAACCTTCTCAACCTTAACTCCTGGCCCCAGTTCCACCTCATACTGAGTCACAGAAGGACCACGAAGGAAACCGATTACGCGGGCATCCACCCCAAACTGCCGGAAGGTTGCCTGCAGAGAGGCCATAACACGCTCATTTTCTGGAGTTTTTGTAGCATGAGGCTTACCGCGAACCAGCATATCCAAAGAAGGAAGTTTATAAGGCTGCTCCTGCCCTGGGAGGCTGCGGCCATCATCTTCCACTGTAAATTCCTGACTGTCTGACCCAGCCTTGTTGGCTGCCGCTGAGGAAGAAGATAAGGGAGAAGCAGACGAAGCGGTCGGAATAGCAAGAGTAGCCTGGCTACCCTGTGGCCTGTACCCGTGAGCAGAATCAGAACCTGCAGCTGGCATAGCCATAGTACCAGTTTCGTCGTGAGTTTCCATAAGCCGGGTTACACCGTCTTCTGAATCTTCCAGCTTGTGAGCCTGGTCAAATGCAGTATCGCCTTCATACTCATCTAATCCCTGATCCCTGCTTTTTTTGCGGAAAAATCCCAGAAAACGGTTCATCAGCTTAGGTTTGGATGATTCCTGATCATCTCCACCATCATGAGCAGGAACCCCATCAGCAAAGTGCATAGTGCTGTCACCAACTTGCACCTCCTGGGGGAAGTCCTCTTCTGAATCCGCCTGGTGAGCAGAGGAAGTCATATGCAGAAGCTGTGGTATTTCAGTCAAATGGGTCCTGGAAATCAGTAAGAGCGAAAAAAGCCCTATGACCACAAAAACAATAACGGCAAAAGGAATAGACAAGCCCCAGGATAAAGGAGAACCGAGAGCAAAACCAAACAGACCACCTGATTTCTGAATGGAATCCCACTCAAAATGATGCAGGGGGGCAGACTTCACGGCATCAATGATGGAACATATGGTCCACATAAGAAGGAACCAACCGGAAACTACCCGGGCATTGTCGTACTCAGATTTCTCCCCCACGTTGATTAGGAGTCTGAAGGCAATAAGCAGGAGCAAAATAGGCAGGGCTACACTCATCAGACCAAACAGACTGGAAGCAAAGATATGCAGTGCTTTGGCGAAGACTCCCTGAACCCTAAACCACTCACTGGCAATAAAAAGAATGGCAAAAATCACCAATATGAAGCAAAGCCCATCCCGGCTTGCTTCATTATCATCAGTTCCAACCCCGGTCACTGACCGCAGCAGATTCCCCAAGGACCGGGGTATAAAAAGAAGGGCCTTGTGCCACCAGGATTCTTCCTGTCTACCAGTCGACTTGTTCCCTGCTGATGCAGACCCGCTTCGTGCAGGGGTCCGCTGCGAAGACCGTTCGGTGGATCGCTTCTGATTCCCGGAATCCAGGTCTCCGGGTCTGCGTGATGATGAATTTCCTCTTGCCATAACGTACACAAGGATAACGAATTTTCAGGCAGGTAGCTCTCACTTTATGGTGAATTCCACAAAATTAACGAATCTGACCCAAATGATGCTGAACATAATCATCGGCTCCGGCATCAAAATCATCAAACGCACCGGAATCAGCCTGATGGATAAGAGCCAGAGCAGCCTGAAGCAAATCCGGATCCACGGCATTCAGCCAGTGGACACGCGGATCTCGGCCAAACCAACCCATCTGACGGCGGGCCAGCCGTTTGGTCTTCTGAGCGATGTCAGCATAGGCCTCATCTTCGCTTATCTTCCCATTAAGGTAGTCGCTAATTTGCTGGTAACCCAGAGCCCGTGCTGCAGTAGGCCCTAGACGGGGACGAATATTCCTCACCTCGCGGCTGAATCCCGCCTCCCGCATTATGTGGGTTCTCTGATCAATTCTTTGATCCAGATCAGACCGATCGAGGTCCAAACCAATCTGCAAAGAAGGAATGAGATAACGATAGTGAGGAAGGGTCGCCGAATAGGGTTTCCCCGTCAGCTCAATAACTTCCAAGGCTCGTATGGTTCGGCGTATATTGCGAGGATCCATATGTGACGCTGCCAGGGGATCCTTCTCTTTCAGCTGGTGGAAAAGAGCGTCTGCGCCAATGTCTTCTCCCCTCTTTTCCAGCTGACGGCGGATCTGACTGTCAGTTCCGGGGAAAGAAATATCATCGATGGCAGCCCGGGCATACAAACCAGACCCGCCAACAAGAATTGGTCGTATTCCTTTTTCCTGCAAATCATAAATGCAGGAGCGGGCCAAACCCTGAAAACGTGCTACAGTCATGGTGTCTTCGGGGTCAATAATATCAATCAAATAATGAGGAACCAGCGACCTGTCTTCATCCGTTGCCTTGGCGGTCCCAATATCCATTCCCCGATACATCTGATAGGGATCAGTATTGATGATCCTGGCTTCACCTCCTGCGGCAGTGAGAGCCTGAGCAATTTTGACTGCCAAACTGGTCTTGCCGGAAGCAGTAGGGCCCAGGATGGATACGACCTTCATGCGATTGGTAGGCACAGCCATCACTTCACCTTCTTTTTAGCGAAAGAGAGAATTAATGGTGAACCTTGTAAACCTGGCCGGCTTCTGGCTGGGGGTCTGCCAAAAGATAGTGTCTGGAGGAATCCGTCACTGTGCAGTCAACGAAATCTCCGGTCTGAGGAATTTCCTGACCAGCGGGGACTCCAATATGAACCAGAGCACCTGTCCTTTCCCGGCCGGTAACCCTGTGAGTATTGGAATCTTTTCGTCCCTGCCCTGTCACCAGAACCTCGACTGTGCGTCCAAGGAACTTCTGCATTTCCTGAGCAGTAATCGTTTCCTGCATATCATGCAGCCTGGTATACCTATCGCGCATAACTTCAGGAGGAATTTGCTCCATCAAAGCAGCGGGAGTGCCCGGCCTGGGAGAATACTCAAAAGTATAGGCACTGGAAAAACGGATTTGCCTGAGCAGATCCATGGTCTGCTGGAAATCATCTTCTGTTTCTCCCGGGAATCCCACAATGATATCGGTTGTAATCTGCGCATCAGGCATGGCAGCCCTCACCTTATCTATAATTCCTTTGAACCGCGAAACCCTGTAGGAACGCCGCATAGCCCTAAGAATTCGGTCAGACCCTGACTGCAAAGGCATATGGAGCTGATGCATCACATTATCGGTTTCTGCCATGGCTTCAATTACATCATCCGTGAAGGCAGCCGGGTGCGGAGAAGTAAAACGAACCCTTTTCAAACCATCAATTTTTCCACAGGCACGCAAGAGCTTAGAAAAAGCATAGCGATCTCCAGTCGAATACCCATAAGAATTAACGTTCTGCCCCAGTAAGGTAATTTCCTTGGCCCCGGCATCTACACAGCGCTGAATTTCATCTAAGATGTCACCAGGGCGTCGGTCCCTTTCCTTACCCCTGACCGAGGGAACAATGCAAAACGTGCAGGTGTTATTGCATCCTACAGAAATCGCGACCC
Organism: Scardovia inopinata JCM 12537; assembly: GCF_001042695.1. Classification (NCBI taxonomy): domain Bacteria; kingdom Bacillati; phylum Actinomycetota; class Actinomycetes; order Bifidobacteriales; family Bifidobacteriaceae; genus Scardovia; species Scardovia inopinata. Next base: position 978,876 of record NZ_AP012334.1, read on the forward strand.
AGGAGGAAACTCGGGAAGCCCTGGCGGCCGGCAGCTGGCTGGGGAAATAATCCAGATCGGTTGCCACCTGGACCTGGCTGCGATTCTCCAAACGAGCTTTCTTCAGTAAACCGGTCAATGAGCCAATGTTCTTTGTCCCAAAGACAGCATCAACCCAAGGGGCTCTCTGCACAATCCTACGCCTGTCTTTCTGGGCCATGCAGCCACCCACAGCAATCTGCAGGCCGGGGCGTTCCCTTTTTAGCTCTGCCCACTGGCCTAAGGTCCCGTACATGCGGTTGGATGCGTTCTCTCTAACAGCACAAGTATTCATAACAATTAGATCAAGATCATTATTCTCGATCTGCCGCCTGGTGGCTTTCACATATCCATCAGCTTCCAGAACGCCCGCAATCCGTTCAGAATCGTGAACATTCATCTGACAGCCAAGGGTATGCACATAATATACTCCCCTGCCGCGGCCGGTTTCCTGACAATCCCGCGAAAGCTGGCTTTCGTCTTTGTCTGCCAGATTCTGCTTTTCTTCTGCTGTCATCATGTCTTCATTCATACTTGTGATATTAGCGGTATGAGGATAAAGACCTTCACTCGGTGGCGTGTTTCCCCTATCATAGGAGAAGGTAAGCGAAGTACAACAGAATACGTCTCAATAAGACACAAGAAAACTTAAAAGACGTTTTAAAGGGGAACCATGATTCTTGACAATAAGCCGGTATTGAACAGCGCGCAATTAAAGCAGGAATTAGAAAGACTGGCTGCTCAAAATCCCAATTTATATGCAGAAGATGGAGCAGAAGGCACCCTTGATAATCAGGCAAAGAATGTAACAATCCATGATCTGGTTTCCCAAGTAGATCCTAATCATGCTTCTGATCATGCTGAGGCTGGAGGTGCTATCAGGGATCATCTGACCGATTTTATTGATCTCATGCAAGTTTACCGCGGAGCCATGCAGGAAATCAGCACCAAACTAGAAATTCTTGATGATGAATATCACGTCCGCTATGAGCATAACCCTATCCATCACATGGAACGCAGGCTGAAAAGCCCCCAGTCTATCCTGGGAAAGCTGATGAAAAGAGGACTGCCCCTGACAATGGAAGCCTTGCAGAAGAATATCTTTGACATTGCCGGCATCCGGGTTATATGCAACTACATAGATGATGTCTACGCCGTCTCCCGGATGCTCTCTCAGCAGTCCGACATTGAGATTGTAGAGGTAAAGGATTATATTGCCCATCCTAAGCCCAGCGGCTACCGCAGTCTTCACGTTATCTACCGGGTTCCAGTTTTCCTGACTACTGGAGTCAAGACGACCCCTGTGGAAGTTCAATTCAGAACCATTGCGATGGATTACTGGGCTAGTCTGGAACATAAGCTCCGCTATAAGAGCACCCTAAGTACTGACACCATTTCTCAGCATTCTGACACCCTGCAGGACTGCGCACGGACGCTGGCTCAGGTGGAAAAGACCATGCAGGATATTCACCGCGATATTCTTCAAGCTACTGAATCACAATAGCTACTGAATCACAATAAACCAAAAATAAAAATAGGAGTATAACGAATAAATATATAAGGATAAAGAGTGAAGAATAAAATGGCTAATTCAGATAATCATCAGGTCAGGATTATAGACTAAACTTTATAGTAAAGGCGGGTAGATTGCCGCGCCTCAGTAAGAAAAAAAGGAGCAGGGTCATGACGAATAACCAGCCGGATTATACGCCTCAGAGTTACCCTCAAGGAAATCCCGCGATGCAGAACGTGCAAGGGTCTGATTATCAGAATCAGACAGCTCAAGGCCAGTTTGGACAGCCCCAGTATAGCCAGCCCCAGTATGGTCAAAACCAATTTAACCAGAACCAGCAGTATGGTCAGAATCAGCAGGCATATAATCCTCAGTATGCCGCACAGGCAGGCAGGCAATTCAGCCAGCAGGCCTATCAGAATACCATAGATACCACAGCCAGTTATACTCAGGATGCGCAGGCCCAGCGGGTGTCAGTCATCAGGGCTTACTTTGAAATGTTCTTAGGCATTCTCGTAACAGCAGTGGTGGCTTTCCTCACTGCCTATAACGGTTGGTATTACTACTATGCTAAGGCAACCGGAACAATTGGCCTCTGGGGATTGTTTATTGCCCAGATTGCCATTGTTTTCGTTCTCAGCACCAGAGTCACTAAAATGAGCACTCCGGTAGCTCGTTTGGTCTTTTATCTGTATGCTGCCACTATGGGCTTTACCCTGTCAACTATTTTTGCCATCTACAACATTGGAACCATTGGAATTGCTCTGGGCCTGTCATCCCTCTTCTTCCTGGTCCTCACCATGATTGGCCTGACAACCAAACGTAATCTGCTCAAAGCCGGTCCCATTCTGATGGCCGCCCTGATCACCCTTCTGGTAGTGGAAGTCATTCTGCTGATTATCAATGCCTCCGGTTCCACCATGCTTATCAGCGGAATCAGTGTGGTCCTCTTTGCTGGTTTTACCATGTATGATGCCCAGTCCAGCCGGGCTCTCCTGGCTCAGTATCAGGGACAGCCTGAGATGATTAAGCGAGTGTCTATCCTGTGCGCCTTGAATCTTTACCTCGATTTTATCAACTTCTTCATCAATCTTCTCAGCCTTCTGGGAGGAAGCGATAATTAAGACCTACGTGATTAAGACCTACGTGATTCGGTCGATACTTAATATCGATACTTAATATAAAGACAGTTGATAATTATGCTCACTAGAGTGAGACACTCACAAGGCTAAAAAGCCAACATAAATATACAATTTAATATACAATGAATAATGTCCGGGATCGCAAAGGTTTCGGGCATTACTTTTTCTTTGAATTTGCATAATATGCGTGAGGAGGATGGCATGAGCAGCAAGTCCCAGGTACGGGCAGTGGAAGGATCACTCGCTTTGGTCCTGGCTGCTTTATGCTGGGGTTTTGCCTTTGTTTTTTCAGTTAAAGGATCGGAAACCATGTCTTTCTGGTTCTTCAATGCTGTCCGCTTCACACTTGCTTCTATAAGCCTTCTTCCCTTTGCTGTCTGGAGTTTTATTCACAACCATCGCTTAGGCCCTGGCCGTCATGAGATTGCCGAGAAGAGGTTTAGCCTGCTTGAGCGCGCAAAAAGGCCTTCTGGAAGCCGTCGGAACCGTATTCTTGTTTTTTCCCTGTCAGACTTGAGAAAACCGGGAACCTTACTCAACCGGATCCTTATTTATATTCTATGCGGAATCTTCCTTTTTTTGGCAAGCTCCGTTCAACAGCTGGGACTGGAGATATCCAAACAGGCAGCACATGCCGGCTTCATAGCCTCTCTGTATATTGTGGTGGTTCCCATTCTTGCCCGGATTTTTCTGCGTAAGAGAACATCATTCGTCACTGTCTCCGGAATATTTCTGGCTATTATAGGTTTTTATTTTCTCAGTATTCCGGTTCACGGCGGATTTTCATCCATAAACCCGGCCGACCTCATATATCTGATTTCTGCCACCCTCTTCGCCGCCCATATCATTCTGATTGACGCCAATGTTCACCGGGTGGACACCATGGTCTTATCCTTTGTGCAGAGTGCAATTGTAGCTCTGCTCAGCTGGATAGCTGCTGCAGTCGACGGTTCTATTAATATGGCAGCAGCATGGAATGGGTGGATGTCGGTTTTCTACACCGGAGTTATTTCCGTTGGCGTTGCTTATACTCTTCAGATTTTTGGGCAACTCTATGTTCCGCCGGCCCAGGCCTCCATCCTCATGTCTTTGGAGTCTCTTTTCTCGGCTCTGGGAGGAGTCCTTATTTTGCACGAGACCATGAGCAGCCGGGCAATTTTTGGCAGTTCTCTGATTTTCTTGGGAACCCTGGTTTCTCAGATTCCTATTGAGAACATCAGGCTAAGGATCAACCGCCGGCATACCCTGGAAATGGAAAACTTGGCTAGTCAACAGCCCGAGCCGAATCTGAAGACCGGCTCTTCTGACGATCAGCAAGAAAATGACTGATCCATTCCTGAATGGCATATGCGGCAGCTAAGAGAAGAAGCCCACAGGCGGCTGCGACTGCCGTTATGACAGCGCTTCGTCCTAGAGGAATGTGTATCTCAAAGAAATGTGCGACATAGGGGATAAATCCGCCTAAAACTCCAGCAGCAAAAAAGACCAGAACCAAAATCCCTCTCCAGGATCTCAGAGGTCTAGCAACCCTGGCCAGGACTGCAATACTGACTGCAAAAAGGACTATGGAGCATACTGTTCTCAGCTGTGATAAATCATCACCCCGGTAAGTCCAGCCCATAAGGGCAGGAACAATCCAGGCAGTCAGAAGAACCGCCCCTCCTGCAGCTATTCCCCCGGGGAAGGCAAAAGCAAGGACCCTATGAAGGAAGCCAGGAACATAGCGACGGGAATTAGGTGCCAATGCCAGGATGAAGGCTGGAATTCCAATAGTCAGGGCACCAATATAGGTGATATGCCGGGGCAGATAGGGGAAGGGAATGAAGCTCAGGACTACCCCCAGGGATATAAGAACAGAATAGATGGTCTTTACCAGGAAAAGGCTGGCTACCCGTTCCATGTTTGCCATAACCTGACGTCCCCGGGCAACCACACTAGGCAGATGAGAGAACTTGGAATCAACCAGAACAATCTGAGCTACTGCTTTGGTAGCAGGTGCAGCGTTGCCCATAGCTATACCCAAATCAGCCTCTTTTAAGGCCAGGGCATCATTCACCCCATCTCCAGTCATAGCAACTGTATGCCCGGTCAGGTGCAGGGCCTGGACTATAGCCTTCTTCTGTTCGGGCAGAACCCTGCCTAAAACATCAATGTCTTCCAGCTGGCCTGCCATGGTGGCAGGATCGTCAGAGAGGTTGCGGGCATCCATGTAACGGGGAAGGGAATCTCCTGTAAGCCCGACTTTGGCAGCAATGGCAGATACTGTTGCCGGATTATCACCGGAAATCACCCGGCATCTGACCCCCTGCTGCCTGAACCAGAGCAAAGTCTGCCGAGCATCCGGCCGAATAGATTCGGAGCAGACAACCAGTGCCGAAGGAACAAGGCTGGATGCTATATCTTCCGGCCCTGCATTCGACTTGTCTGCCCGAGCAAAAAGAAGAACCCTGCTCCCCTGTTCGGTCAGCTTCTCAATTTTCTGACGCAGCTGAGAAAAATCATCTGGGAATGCAGCCAAAAGAATCTCGGGAGCCCCAAAATACCAGCGCTGTGCCTGACTATCAGTAAGAGAGCTCCATTTACGGACAGATGAAAAAGGTGTACGTTGGCAGACCGTCAATTCCTGCCCCTGTGACAAGGCCAGGCTGCTTTTTCCTTCCTCTGACCGGCCTTCTGCTGCCGCCTTGTTCTTGAAATATTCCAGAACAGCCTTACCAGTTGCATTGGGAGATTCCTCACTGCATACATTCCACAAGGCCCAATCAAGCCTGCGGTGATCAAAAATGGGGGCACCGTGAGTTTTTGCAGATCCGGCATTTCCCTCCGCAAACTCATCATCCAAATAAATTATCTGATCACAGGCAATACCCCCATCGGTAATAGTACCAGTCTTATCGCAGTTTAGAGCATCTACCCGGGCCAGGGTCTCTACCGCATCAAGCTCCTGGACCAAGGTATTCTGCCTGGCCAATCTCATAGCTGCAATAGCGAAATTCAGAGAAGTCAGCAAGACTAAGCCTTCAGGAATCATCCCCACTACGCCGGAAACTGCGGAAACATCAGCATCCCTCCAGGCTCCTGTTGCCACAGCCGCCTGCAATCCCCCAAAAACCCTCATCTGGCTGAAAGCCAGGAGGAAAACCATGGGAATTCCCACCAGGGTCATAACCCGAAGAATTTTGTTAATTCCATCGTTCAGATCAGAATGTGTTTTGCTGAATTTTTTTACCTGCTCGGTCAGCCGAGCTGCATAACTGTGGGCACCTACAGCAGTGACGGTGATCAAAGCCAGTCCGGAGATAGCTGTGCTGCCTGACTGAACCTGATCTCCAGGATTTTTTCTGACCGTCCTTGACTCACCGGTCAGCATGGATTCATCCAGTTCCAGCCCATAATTTTCCAAAACAGTTCCATCAGCAGGGACCTGTTCACCTGACCGAATCCAGAGTAAATCATCCAGGACAATGTCCTGTCGGGATATTTCCTGATCCTTCCCAGACCGGTGAACGGCATATGTATCCTGCACCAAAATAGACAGCTTGTCCAGAGTTCGCTTAGATTTGACTTCGCTGAAAATTCCAATGCCCGTGTTGATAATCAGGACAAAACCAAAAAGGGCGTCCTTCCACCTGCCGGTTATGAGAACGAGAATCATGGCAGTAAAAATAATAGCGTTAAAAAGGGTGAAAACATTAGCCCTGATAATCTGGCTTATGGGTCTGGACGTTCTCTCTTCAAGAACATTGTTCTTCCCCTCCTCCACCCGCTGGGCAACTCCTTCAGGGGAAAGACCCGATCGATTCGTTTTAGGAAGAGCACGAGTCGTCTTTTCTGGACCCGATGAGGCCTTTGACGATGGCTGATCATTTTGCTGCAAATCCGTCATTGCTCCCTATCACTTGACAATGAGCCATTTACTGATTCACTACCGGTTGGTAATGCTTACACGATGCTGTACATGAGTGTAGCATGCGGAGTATCATCAACAACTGTTGTGATAACTGCCAGAGGCTCCATAGTCTTCTTCCCGGCAAGGCCGGGCGCTTTCGACCTTTTCTTCCTATCAGCCTGATTCAGATTTTTTTCCGGCTTCTGACCTGGCTCCTGGCCTGGTTTTTGGGAAGAAGCCCTGAGAAAGATATGCCATAAAGCCGCATAAGAGGAGGGGGAAAGGCCCCATTTTTCTGCTTGCCGTCTGCTGGTATTTACCAGGATGACGGGAGTCCGGTGTTTTCTGGCTGCTTCGAGCATAGACTTGACTGAAACAAGTGCCTCAGCTGATTCCTCCACCGCAGCCTGAGGATGAAGGACAAGTATTGTTTGATGATTTTCCAAAGCACTATCTACTTCATCTTCCTGGGCAGTAAAGTTAGATTGATCCTGAGCTTTCCCCCTTCCTCGATCAGGGCAGGACAAAGGAGAATATACTGTCCGGGCAGACGTTGTCTTTAATGCCCTGAGCAGGGCTGACATCACGGGATCCGCCTGCGAGACGCGCTGCGAAGTGCGGCTTGTTGGGTGCGAGCCAGACCCTGCTACACAGGCGCCAATGAGGCTGATATGAATGTCAGTCTCGTCCATTCCATCAACCTGTGTGTAGCCCTGACTGCCTGGATCATAGCTGTGGCCTATGGCTCGGGACTTCTTCCCCATACCCAGAGAACAAGCGGAAAGCAGGGACAAACTTACTAGGATGACCAGGGCAGCCTGAAGGAAATTCCAACAAAATCGCCTGGTCGTTCTAGAACCGGAAAGACGGAGTTCACGGCCCCAATCTGCCTTTTGCTGTTCTACGCTTAACGTCTGCACTTTTCCAGTGTATCAGTCAGTCTGTTTCGATCAGTCGGTTAAAAACACAGGTGCGTACTTATCCGTTCACTTCTGTTTACTTATTACTTAGTCTGCTTTACAGCTTCGGCTGATTTATAACTATCCAGAGCGGATGCCAAGTCTTTGTCTTTAATCGACACTTTTTGATCTTTCAGCACCTGGCTGATTACTTGCTTCATGATGGTGGAATTGCGCAGCCAAGAAGCGTATACCGTTTCAGTCAGCTCTTTCTTCCGAGACTCAAAACTACCTTTGCCCGGATTAGAGACCATTTTGATGACCTCATAGCCATCAGTCACCTTCACCGGCTCTTTGGTATACTTCCCTTTCTGCAGCTTATAAGCTGCATCCTTAAAAGTCGAATCATAGGACCGGTCTGTTGATAGGAAGCTGATTTTCCCACCCTCGTCCTTACTAGAAGTATCGAGAGAATAAGTTTTCGCTAAGCTGGCAAAATCCTTGCCGGCATTAAGCTGAGCAATGACAGACCTGGCCGTTGCTTCATCCTGGGTAAGGATATGCTGAACTGTTACCTGGGGATGGTAAGTTTTCCAGGCATCTTTAAGCTGAGCCTGGCTGGGCTTTTTCAGTTTCTTTAAGGCAACCTCACTCAAAAGGTTAGTCCTGATCCCGCGTTTAAAAGAAGCTTTTGTGTAATTATTCTGGCTTAAGTATGCAGAGAATCCACTCCCATATTGCTTCTTATATTTTTCATAGGCTTTATCTACCTGCTTATCTGTCACAGATTTTCCATAAGCCTGGTCCAGAGCACGATAAATGAGGAGATTGGCCAGTATAGTTTTGCTGGAAGGGGACTCCTTCAGTTCCTGATAAAAACTTTCTTGGCTCACATCCCCGCCTGAGTAGGTAGCAACTGTTGTATTGGCTCCCCCACATGCCCCCAGCATCAGGGATGATGAGGCAATAAGACCAATAAGGGCTGCAAAACGTACCTTTTTGTTCTTCACAGGCTGTCTCCTTCTGTTAGTGAGATACACAGTGATCCGGCCACTGCCATGGTTTTATGTGTAACCGATAGTAACACCGGCAGCCTATAAGCTCAGTTCGTCTATCATTCAATCGGCAAGGGTGCTGTCTCAGCAACTGAAATTTTCTGGTCGTCACACAGTCTTCACTAACCATTACAGTAAGGCATAAATATTTTACAATTTTTTAAATAGTTGTGAATTATTTATCGAAATTATAAGGATTCATAAGAATATCTTTTATCAAGATATTCTTGGAGAACCGGAGGGCATTGATGCAGACAAAGGTAAAGAAACTGCCGTTTCTCCTTACTGCTTCAGTTACTGTGGGTATGCTTGCCAGCCTGCCATTAGGCGGAGTGCAAGCGTTCGCTCAGGGTAACCAGCAAAAAGGGACGGCATCTACCGCGCTGACGCCAGCCTCGAACCTGTCGAGGAAAGTGTCAGCCCCCTTAGCAGCACGATCAGCGGTGGATTCCCGGCAAGAATCCATAAACGCTGCGATTACGGCTCAGTTGGCAGCGAAGAAGATTGATTACAGCAAGCTGACCAAGGAACAGCAGCAGAATGTGTATGTAGATGTTGTTGTTCAAATGAGCGCAGCTCCTGCCTCCACTAATGGCAGCCTGATTTCGCAGTATTCCTCTACTGCCCAAATTCAGGAAGAAACAAGGAAGGTAATTGCGGCTCAGGACAGCATCAAAAAAGCCGTCCAGAAGATCACTGGACAGACAGCTTCGGAGAGTTACGGCTATGTAGTCAATGGTTTTGCGACCAAGGCCAAAGTCCACGATCTGGAAGCCATTAAGAAGGTAGCTGGTGTGAAGTCCGTGACTGTAAACACGGTTTATTACCCCAGCGAGGCAAATGCCAATTCCATGGCAAACGTTCAGTCAGTCTGGTCGGCATACAAATACAAAGGCGAAGGCACTGTTGTCTCCGTCATTGATACTGGTATTGACCCCAACCACAAAGATATGAGACTCAGCAGCGAGAAGAATGTAAAGCTGACTAAATCTTCTGTGGCAAAATTCATTAAGAAAGCAAAGCACGGCAAGTATTTCACAGCCAAAGTTCCTTATGGCTTCAATTATGCCGATAACAATACCATCATTACCGATGACAGCCCGGATGATCAGCATGGTATGCATGTTGCAGGTATAATCGGCGCCAACGGCACAGGAAGCAACCCAGCCACATCTGTTGTTGGCGTTGCTCCTGAAGCACAGCTGCTGGCCATGAAGGTATTCACCAATTCCGACACCTCTTCTACTACCGGAACCACAACCATTGTTGCTGCTGTAGAAGATTCGGCCAAGATCGGAGCCGACGTTCTGAACATGTCTCTAGGATCCACATCAGGTAATCAAACTCTCGATGATCCTGAGCAGGCAGCCGTTAAGAATGCTAATGATTCGGGTACTGCTGCCGTAATTTCTGCAGGCAATTCCGGAACTACCGGTTCCAAGACCGAAGGAGTCAACAAAGACTACTATGGCTTGGATGATCTGGAAACTGTAGGCTCACCCGGTACTTCCCGTGGCGCAACCACAGTTGCTTCCGCTGAAAACAGCAAGGTGACCACGCAGGCCGTAACGATTTCTGATGGGACAGCCTTTACCCTGGGGCCTGAAGCTATTCAGCTTTCCTCCAATGACTATACCCAGGCATTCAATAAGAAGAAATTCTATGTAGTCAAGGATGCCAACGGAAATCTCAGTACAGGCAATGCCTCTGATTACACTGCTGACGTTAAGGGTAAGATTGCTATTGTCAAGCGAGGAAGTCTGACTTTTACTGACAAGCAGCAGTATGCTCAGGCTGCCGGCGCAGCAGGACTGATCATCGTCAATAATCAGAACACAACTGTTCCTCTGACGTCTATCCTTCTGAATGCTGGCTTCCCCACCTTTGGCCTGTCCGGAGTCACCGGTCAAAAACTTGTCGATTGGGTGACAGCACATCCTGATGATGCCCTGACCGTAACCATAGCCCAGACCTTGTTGGATAACGCAGTTTATGCTGCAGACCCCATGTCCACCTTTACTTCTTATGGTCCTGTATCTGACCTGTCCTTCAAGCCAGATATCACTGCTCCTGGTGGCAATATTTGGTCTACTCAGAACAACAACGGCTACACCAACATGTCTGGAACCTCCATGGCTTCCCCCTTCGTAGCTGGTTCTCAGGCCCTGCTCAAACAGGCCATGACCAACAAGAATAATAAGTTCTACTCTTATTACACGAAGCTCAAGGGCAGCAAGTTAACTGACTTCATCAAGACAGTGGAGATGAACACTGCTCAGCCGATCAATGACAGCAAGCATAGCAATGCCATTGTTTCACCCAGACGGCAGGGAGCCGGCATGGTGGATGTGAAAGCTGCAATTGATGCCCTGGAGAATAACCCCTCTACTGTTGTTTCCGCTAATGGGTACCCAGCAGTTGAGTTGAAGTATTTTACCAGCACTAGTAAGACCTTTACTTTGACCTTCACGAATCCAACCAAGAAGACTCTGACTTACACCATGGATTCCAATGAAGATACCAATGCGGTCTATACGTCTGCTACTGAACCTTCTACCGGAGTTCTCTATGATGTCAAGATTGACGGTGCATCCATCACGACCAAGCAGAAGATTTCTGTCAAGGCCGGAAAGACCAGCAAAGTCACCTTTAGTCTGAATCTGCCTACAACTTTTGACCAGCAGAAGTTTGTAGAAGGATACTTGAACTTCAAGGGCAATGACGGCTCCAGGCTGAATATCCCCTACATGGGATTCTTCGGAGACTGGAACCGGGAAAGCATTGTGGATCCGGTCAACGGCATCGCCTTCTCCCCCGATGAGGGCAATACAGGCACCATTCCTCTCCTGGTCAGCAAGGCAGCAGGAAAGATCTATTATGGTGGTCTGACTTATGACAGTGAGGGCAACCTGGTGGTAGATCCTTCTACCGTTGCCTTCTCTACAGACCCCAATGCCCTCTACAATAAAATTGGCATGCAGTACTATCTCCTGCGCAACATCAAGGATGTAAAGGTAGATATTCTCACTAGCGAAGGCAAGAAGGTCACGACCCTCTACACTTCCACTGATGAGGTCAAGTCCTACTACTATTCCAACGGAGGCCGCTATATTTACTTTAAGCCCCCGACCTGGGATGGCACCTATTATGATCAGTCCACGGGTAAGACCGTAACCGCAGCCGATGGTAAATACATCTACCGGCTGTCCGCAACCCCTCAGGGTGGAGATAAGGTCCAGACGTATGATCTGAACTTCACACTGGATTCCCAGGCCCCTGAAGTGCGGTCCATTGATCTGGCTTCCAAGACAGTTAATGGTAAGACCAGCTATTACGTGACAGCAGAGGTCAAGGACAACCTAAGCGGTCTGAATTCCGATAAGGCGGCAGCAACTGCTGTCAACCATGTTGTCAACAATGACGCCACCTTTACCGAAACTGGAACGACGGAAGACGGATATACCACTATTGAGGTTCCTCTGACCCCAGCCCAGGCAGCGACTGTTGCCGATGGCAGCAACGTGCTGGAGCTTTACCTGACTGACAACGCTGGAAACCCTGCTGATGAAGTGGCGACTGCTCAGAAACCCGATTCGGTTTCTTACAGCCTGGTCATGGGCAAGGGAGGACTGCCTGCAAAGATCAGTTCAGTTACAGCTGGATACACAGGGGGAACCAATGGAGGAACGTACACCTTCACCGGTACTTATCCTGTCCGCCTTTACGGTACCTATACTGATTCGGCAAGTGTAATCCATAATCTGACGGTGAGTTACGATGCTGAAGACAACTTCTTTGCATCCAGACTCCCCCTGGAAGCCAAAGATTACACCAGTACTGTCTCCCTGTACACCAATGCTGCTCACACCAAACTGGTCAAGAGCTACACAGTTCAGGTAAGGCTGGCTGCCCCTCAGGTAACAGCTACTGTTGATGATGGAAGCGGACAAACTTCCGAGTCCACCGTGACCGTCACAGGCAAAGTATCTGATGACACCGTCGCCGTGGCAGTCGCCTCCAGCGCTTCCAGCCGAGCAGTCACTGCATCTATTGCAGCCGATCACACCTACACCGCTCAGGTGCCGGTAACTTATGGCAGCAATACTATTACCGTAACAGCGGCTGATGCTGACGGGAACAGGACAACAGTCAACAAGACTGTCACCTCTTCCTACGATACGAATGTTCTGTCGAATGCAGTTACCTTCTATAACGGCATTACTTTCGGTCAGAACGAAATCACTGCGAATTCCCGGTATTATGATGCCAAAGCAGGAACGGTAACCGTTACAGGCAAGGTCAAGCATTCCACCACCACCCTGACTGTGGATGGCAAGAATGTCAATATTAACGATGACCTCACCTTTAGCGTCACTCTGAAAGTTGGCAAGCAAGGGATGAAGACTTTCAGCGTCATCATCGGAGACAGCAGCCAGAACAAGACAATTCAGGATACCCTGGTCTTTGTTCTTGACTCCGTTCCTCCTACCCTGACTCTGAAGAATCCTACCAATCGGACTGTTTACACTACCAATCCTTCTTACAGGATCAGGGGAACGGCCACAGATAATCTCAATTATCTGTCCTTGGCCATCAACGGTAGCCAGGTCAAGAGCCAGTATGCTGATATCGATTACAACAGCACCAAGAAGGGGAAGATGACGATTGATGAAACCGTTACCCTGGTCCCTGGTAAGAATGTGCTGACTGTGACCGTTTCTGATGCCGGCGGCAATAAGACAAGCAAGACTATCACGGTTGAGTACAGTCCCAAGACAACCCTGGCTAAGCCGAATGTAAATGCCCAGTCTGCTGACAAGACCAAGGCTGTGACCCTGAAGGCTGCCCCAGCTGCTCAAGGCCAGACTGTTCTCTACAGCATTGATGGCGGGCAGACCTACGGACCTGTTCCAGCTGAAGGACTTACTGTCACCGCCAATCGGACAGTGCAGTTTAAGTCTTCCGATGCCTATGGCAATGAATCTGCTCCCCTCGCTTACACAGTGGACACCATTGTTACCAATGGAACTGCTGCTAATCCGGAGCAGAAGTCTGCCCTGACCTCATCCCTGGCCGCAGCCCAGAAGCTTCTGGCGAGCGGAAAGTACAGCGATTCCAGCCAGGCTACCGTGAAGGCTGTTCTGGCTGCCGCCCAGCAGACCTTGAACCAGGCAGACCCTCAGGCCGCTGCTCTTGCAGAGACTGAGGTCAAGCTGCAGACAGCTGTCAACCAGCTGCAGAACAAGATCAGCCAGGATGATCAGGATGATGTCATCAATCAGATCTCTTCCGCGAAGGATGTTCTTGGCACTGATGCAACCACTGCAGACGCCAGCACTGGCCGGACTTTCCAGTCTGAACTAAATGATCTGGCTTCCTTGGTCGCATCCGGGACCACAACAGCTCAGCAGGCTCAAGCCCGTCTGAATGCCATCGCCACAGCAGCAGTAAATCAGGCTGCTGCCCGGGTGAAGGCAGCCTCCAACCAGGCACAGGCCCAGGCTACCCAGACCAAGAATCCAGGGAAAGCCGCAGCACAGTCCGGCAGGGCTCTTGCGGATCGCCAGACCGCTCGGAAGGCTGAAGAAACTGCTAAGAAGGCCGCTGCTGCCCAAGCCGCTGCCAATGCAGCTACCGATCCGGCTGAAAAGCTGGCCGCAGTACAAAAGTTGAAGTACCTGAGCACACAGGCTGCAGCCACTGCAGCTGCTACAACTGCCCGTGCCCAAGTCGCTCAGACTCTGTCCGAGCGAAATAGCAAGGCAGCTTCAGCAAACGCTGATTCCATCCTGACTCAGGCTGTGAAGAATGCACAGGCAGCCGCTGCTAAATCTCCCGCCGATGCCAAGGCCAAGTCGGCCACGCAGAAGGGCGACCAGAAGCAGGCAGGCCAGGCGGCTGATGGAAGCTCTGCAGCAGCTGGGCAAGCTGCTCAGACTGCTGCTGCCAATCAAGCAGGATCCGCCTCAGCAAGTACCGCCAGCCCGGCAGGTCAGGGAGTCTACGCCCTGGTCAGCATCATGGCTGCAGTTGCAGCAGTATCTGCCGCCATTGTTCTCTCCCGCAGGAAGGGAACCAGGTAAGGTACGTATAATAATGACAGATTAAGGATTGCCAGGCAGGCTGACGGATAAGTATCTGCAGCCTGTCTGATCCTTGCAACAAGAAGGGACTTATACCAGTACAGTTTCTGGTGTAAGTCCCTTGTCATATCTGCATAGGTACATATCGGCCGAGGAAGAAAAGACAGGAAAGGAACAGAAAGGAAAGTAGAGAAGAAGAGAGAAAGAGAAGAAATCAACGAGTTTATACAAGTCCTTTAAGAAGGAAAAAAATTAGGGGAACGAGCAGGGAAGGCAGCATATTTACAGTCTTTAAATCCTTGATTTTGAGCAGGGAAAGGCCGGAAGAGGCAATCATAAAACCACCTACAATGGAGATCTCAGCAATTAAGGGAGCGGAGAAGAAGCTGGCAGACAGGAATTTTGCAACAAGCCAAATAGATCCCTGCCAACAAAAGAGAACAGGAGCTGCTGCCAGCATCCCCCAGCCGAAGGATGCGCCAAAGACCATGGCGGTCACAAAATCAAGGGTTGCGTTGGTAAAAAGCATAGTGTTGTCTCCCTTGACAGCGCTCATAACCGGGCCAACTATAGACAGGGCACCTATGCAGTAGAGAAGGCAGGCAGTTGACAGGCCTTTGGCCAAGCTCTTTTTTTCTTCACTATTGTCATCCGCAGGGCTTGCCGAAGTATCTGAATCGTCGACGCGTGTGTCAGAACCAATCAGACGCCTCAGCTTTCCGTCAATATCCAGACCTGTCCCTACTAGTGATCCCAGAGCCAGGGCAATAATAAACATGACTGGGTAGTGACTTTTAGGCATATTGGTCACTACATTTTCCATCCCTATTCCTACCGCAGCCAGGCCCATGGTTGCGTAGAGCACGTTCTCATATTTCTGGCTGATTGCGCCCTTAACCCAGCAGCCTATATTGGTCCCCAAGCAGACAGCAAGAACATTAACCACAGTCCCTATCATGATTCAGTTTGTTCCCTGTTTTCTTCGATGTACATTCCTGGCAGAAAAATAACTGCCTCAGTAATGATAGAAACACCTCTGAAAAAATCAACCAGCCCAGGAACAAATATTTGATTTTCCTATGCCCATCTAAAATTATCTTTTCCTGCCCCCAGCTCAAAAAAGTAACGCCCTATTCCTAGATTAATCCCGGAATAAATACCACCGCCGCTGGTAAGAGAAACGGTCTGCCCTTCTCCTGTGACAGTAAAAGGCTGCTTATTGAAGGCGGTTGGCGCCAGGAGCAGGGCTTCAACACCGCGGGTGAACCATTGCGGTGCCTGCCCCTGATAGGAACTGATCTCTTCGGCACTTTTCGATTTATGGTTGCTTCCATGAGTGAGTCCATAGCCAATGACAATAATTCCATTGCTTGTAAAATCAGGCCCTGTAATTCTTCTTGCTTCTTTTTTGCTGAAAAGCCCTCCGCACCACCAGGTGTCCAGGCCTAAAGATCGGGCATAGAGAATTAGGTCGGCACCGGCATATCCCAGACGGGAATCCAGCTCTGTAGCTCCGATTGCAGCCGGACCAGACAAGAGAAAAAAGTTAACCGCATTCTTAGCTGATCCCAGTCGAGCCAAGCTGGTGAGACCTCGAGGGTTATTAAGAACAAGACGGATTGACAGACCGTATTTCTCGTTGTTTTCTTCCGCCCTGGCTTGCAGCTTTTCTACCAAGCTGGCGGGAATCTTCCGGTCGGTGAATTTTCTTACTCTATGCCGCTCTTTCATCGCTTCCTGCATAGACATGACAGAAGTACTCATCTGTTATTTATTCCCTTCTAGTGTCAATTTCTATTTTCAGTCTCAATTTCTGTTTCTACAGGCTTATAAGTCGGTGACTGGTAGAGCCCAAATTTCAGAGCCCATCTGCCAGATACTGGCTACGCTCCTCCAGCTGTTCCAGCATCCACCGATCTTTTCCCGCAATCCAAGTATTCATACGAATACCACTATCATTATAACCATTCTCCACGGTCTTTTTCTCCTGGAATGAACTAGTGCTGTACTGCGAGTTATAGGCAGTCACAGTCAGATTGGCACTCCAGTGCAGCCACACCTCGGTTATATAACTTAAGAATCTCTTCCACCTTGTTTGCCCAGATCCTCTTCAATATCTTTGTGAAAGGCATCCTGCTGCACCTTATTTTTCCGTCGTGACGCCAGGTAGAAGGGTATAGCAGCAAGCTGAGCAGCTATGGACACAGTAATCATAACAGGAATACTCCGATCATAAAGACTGCCCAGGAACCAGAAGATGCCGAATGAGCACTCAAAAATGCCATAGCCGGTTGCACGGCTTATTTTGGGAACCATACTAGATACAGCAGCTTTCAGAATGGACTCCTGCGCCCCCATCCCCACTCCCCAGAGGGCAATGCCAATCAGCAGAGCAGGAACAGTGTTGAAAGCGAAAATAAAAACAGGGAAAGGAGCAGAAATAATAGTTGATATCACCAGAACAGCTGTCCCATTCTTATCGAAAAGAAAACCAAAGACCAAGGCAGAAACTGCATCGATCAGCATAGCCCCTGCATAAAGAAGAGGAATAGTTCCTGTAGTCACCAGGGACGAAGTCTCAGTCAAACTACCAGATATCCCTGTATATACCTTGGAAACATGCATAAGAATTAAAGAATAATCAATAAAACCAAAAGCGAAGAGACTGATACCGGTGATGTAAAGAATAAATTCTTTTTTCATCTTAAAAGGCACATACTCCTTGGGCTCAGGTTCGAACTTCTCCGGATTAGGGAATTTCCTCCTGGTGATCACCAGCAAGATCAGAGTAATAAGGCCAGGGATTGCCAATATGGCAAAACAGAAAGAATATCTTTCGAATGCTGTGCCTCTGGTCTTGAAAAGCATGGCCAAATACAGGAGAACGGGTCCTAAAAAGGCACCAATCTGGTCGAGTACTTCCTGTATTCCAAAACTCTTGCCAACCCCTTCCTGAGTGGCAGCAAAAGACATTACCGTATCTTTCGCGGGTTTTTTGATGGCCTTCCCCACACGCTGAATAATGAGAAGCAGGCAGGCAGCAATCCATCCATGGCTACCAACAAGAGCGAGCAAGGGCACTGCCAGCACATCAATAACATATCCGGCTATCACCATAGGCCAGTATTTTCTAGTCTTATCCGTTAATCTGCCGAATACATACCGGAGCGAATAACCGACCAGTTCCCCCAAACCCGAAATAAAACCTATGGCACCCGCGGATGCCCCAAGGAGGGTTAGGTAGGCTCCTCATATGCTGTCAGCGCCTTCGTGAGTCATATCCGAAAACAGGCTCACCAAGCCGAAGAGAAGGATAAACAGCATAGCTGCCGAGATTTTCTTTTTCTTGCTCATATCCACACCGCCTCCCTGCTAGTATCTGTCTACCTATAGATTCAGCCTGCGGCGCAGTACATGAGTGCTTGCTCTTGTCTTCCTTGGTCTTCCTTGTCTTCAGCTTTCGTGGATGAACCGGGTCAAATCCGTGGCGAATTTTTGCGGATATTGAAATATCGATCCGTGCCCGGCATGAGGATAAATGATGAGCTGGCTGTTGTTAATTTTATCTCCAGAATATAAGAGTTTTTTGTCGGCACCATTCTATCATCGTCACCATTAACTATCAGAGTCGGCATGGTAATGCAGCTAAGATCGTCTTCTCTCTCCTGACTCCAGCGGTTTATCGCTTTCAGCTGGCGCAGAAATCTGGAAACTTTCATGGCTTTATCAGCATAGTGCGGGGCCCTGCTGGACAGGCGCCGGAAAACTTTGTGAGCCACTTCCCTGCCTTGGGAGTCAGGGGTATAAAAAATGTAGCGCTTCATATCTTCCCCATGAAGCAAAGAGTGCCCCATGTGTCGGAAGGTTACCCCTGTTACTTTATCTATACCGATGCCTGACCGTGGTCCTGTTCCTACCAGCACCAGTTTATTCACCACACTCTGATCTGTCCTGATTACTTCCTGAGCTATTATTCCACCCATAGACAGGTCCAGAAGATTAATCTTCTTATAGCCCAGTGTTTTCACGGTAGAGATAACTTCCTGGACCATAGCTGAGATGGTGTTGGGAACCTTTCCTTCGCTAGCACCCACACCGGGCAGATCAAGCAGAATGACATGCTGTTTTTGGGCTATGAGATCAATCAGCCTGGTCAGGTCTTCCTGAGATTTATGCATCTTAAGCTGGAGACGGAAGCCAATAAAGGCATTGGTCAGCCGTTCTGCTTCCGCAGCCGGGTCTGCCGATTCCGCAACCCATCCTTTTCCCTTATCTTCCACAAGGAATGACAGGAAACTTTCTTTGATTTCTTCGATCCAGCCGGTGGTCAATTTATAAATCTCCAGATCATTTTCATAGCTATCAGCGATAGTATTGATTATCATGCAACCCCGATGGGTTCCACCATCAGAGTTCAGGCTGGCTTCGAATACTTTTCGGATTTTTCCTCTACTGGTAGATTCTTCATTGACCTTGGAAAGCGTGACAGAGTATATCTCATCATGATAATTTTTCAATGCGTCAATAAAAATCTCTTTCTTGCTTCCGAAAGTATCATAAAAACTCTTCTTATGAATGCCCATAACGTCCAACAAATCATTGAGGGAAGTCTTCTCACAACCCTTATCCCAGAAGAGATTTCGGGCTTTGATTAAGGCCTCCTCCTGATCAAATTCTTTCTGCCGTCCCATAAGTGTTAAGTGTTTCTCCCGGTCTGATATTTATCAGATATTGTCAGATACTCCTAGAGATTGTCAGACACTTTAAGAACAGTTTTTCCCTTGGAATGACCGCTGGCAACCTTATCCAGAGCATCGTTTACCTGGTCAAGAGGGAAAACAGCATCAACCGCAGGGGTGATATGACGCTCTTCTAGTATCTGCGATATTTCTGCCAAAGCCTGGCCATTCGATCGCACAAAAAGAAAATCATAGCTTGCCCCATACTTGCGTGCAGCCCTGTCGAATGTGCTTCCTGCCAGGCTGAATAGGAATTTCTTGAATGCATCCATATTCATCCTCCTGGCAAAACGGCCATTCGGCATTGCCCGCAGGGAAACCAAGCGACCACCTTTCTTAAGCAAAGAGAACGATTTCAGGGTTTCTTTCTGCCCCAGGGTATCAATGACCATGTCAACATCTGTGACAACCATACTGTAATCTTCTTTCCTGTAATCAATAAAACGTTCGACTCCTAAATCAAGCATTCGCTGTTCGTTTGATCCGCTGCCATTGGTAATGACATGAATTCCCCTGCTGACAGCCAGAGGAATGGCCATCTGCCCAAATCCGCCTGTTCCCCCGGAGATGAACAGGGTCTGGCCAGATTTTGCCTCAAGAACTGACAGTGCTTCAGCAGCTGTCAACGCCGTTAGCGGAACTGCTGCAGCCTGCTCATCGGTCAGATAATCCGGAACCCGAGCCAGGGCATCTTCCTGCACTGCGGCATATTCAGCAAACGATCCGGGTTTAGCCAAGGGCATCCGGCCGTAAACCCTGTCGCCGGGCTTGAACCTGGTGACGCCTTTCCCTGTTTTTTCTACTCTGCCAACAATCTCATTACCGGCGATCATGGGAAAATGATAGTTTTGAATCATCCTCACTTCACCCCGCGTAATCATGTTGTCCAGGGGATTCACCCCGGATGTCAGGACCTTCAGCAGCACATCGCCCTCCTGAAGGTCAGGGAGAGGATAGTCCTCCAAGGTCAGGTGAAGAGAGGATTTATTATAGCCTTTAAGTAGTGCAGCTTTCATCATGGTCATTTCTCTTAGTCACTGTAATTAGTTGTATAAATTATCATATTTGGTAAGTGTCGAGCTGCTTTATTCTGCAAGTTCAGATATGTCCTTTATAACTATTTCAGTTACAGATTCAGCTATATATTGCATTCTTTTCTATGCATCATATGTATACCTATATGCCCGATTCCCAGAATGACGGAAGCAAAGATCAGAATAATATTTTCCGCATAGATTCCCAGAAGAAGAGCAGCTAGGACAGGAAGCGTGGCTCCAGCAATGGGGAATCCTGCAAATGAAGCATACAAATCCTTCAGCCTTCTTTTGCTTCTGAAATATCGGATCCAATAGCACTCATAAAGAAACATCAGGCCACAAGCTATCAGCCAAAAAATAAGCTTCGCATCCAGGAACACGCCTCCAGATAGTTTCCGTATGTGGGGGTTAGTAGCGGGAAAAATAACAAGAGAGACCGATACCGCTATCTGACCAATCCGCTCGAGCAGAACCAGTATCGGGTTCTCTCCCCTTGCCAAGTCCTTATACCCTGCAGGTTTTCCTATCTTCGCCCAGAGAATATTCGGTATGAATAACAGAAGCAAGAATATTATACCGGTTATGCTGAGGCCAAGCTGATATGGTTTATTCTGTCCAAAAGCCAGCGTGCTTAACTTAACACTGCTTATAACATCGCCATAGTGTTCTCTTAGTCTGCCTGCCATGAGTTTGGACTTATCAAGGTTTGTATGATTACTTCCATAAATCCCCATAATCTTGCTCTGACCGCATCTTGTATAGGCATCGATGAAATTGGATACCATATAGGACTCTCGAATTGGCGATACTCCATTGCCTTCAGTATCATGCGCATAAAATTCCTTCCCCTGCCTAATGCATTCTCTCGCCAGTTTATAGTTTTCCGAATCAGCCAACCCGTTCTTCTTTAGGTATCTAAGATAACGTGTACCCGTCGTATCGAACTGATGCCCTACATCTGTCCCATAAAATACTGTGTCCGGGCATTTTTCTTTTATCTTGTGAAAGAATTCAAGATAATATTTATTTCCAGATGGAGTACCTTGCATCTCTTTATACAGCTGATTGATACTGTTATCAGTATCTTCTTTCATCCACAGATTAAGAAATTCAGCATTGTAATAGGGCAATTCCAGAAAAAGACTCCTAAAACCCTGATCATAATATCCCTTCCACAGGGTGAACTCAATGTCGTAATATTCCTTATTTCCGTGTGCTTCACCGTAAAGGTAGATTTTTGTATCATCGCCCGGATATACATCGGTACTTTTATCCAAACCGGTTAAAACAAATCCGGCGAGTATCAGAAAAGAAAGAATGGTAAATGCTATACCAGCCTTTATTTTTTCTTTCATGGGGCTCGTCCCCCTTTCTGATTTCTGGAAATTCTTCATCAATAATTGAACCATTTTACATGTGGGTAGTATCACTACCCAGTTCCTTGTCTTCTTTTCTTAACTTAGCCTTCAGGTATTTTCAGTAATTTCTCGTCGTTTTATTTTCTGTAATCCCCCTTCGACGGACGACTAGACTGGGCTCTTGACGACAGCTGATATTGATACATATCCCCCTTAGATAGTATACAGATACGCGAAAGCTTTTTAGGATTGACTTAGCTTAAGTACCCGAGACCGGCGAATCAGCAAGCAGGCAATAATTATTACCACCGCATAGCAGGCAATGGAAATAATGGAACTTTCCACTCCAAAATCTCCGCCGCTAAGGATTGCCGATTTTGTTGTAATTATGAGGGTGAACAACGATTTTTTATCTGCAGTGAACCCAACATGGCAAATCCCCATTGTCGACATATTCCAAACAGCGTGGACAAGAGCATTGTTCCAAAAATTCCCACTTTGATACTCAATGAGCGAGAACATAATTCCCACAAAAGTTCCGGCAACAACCAGCTGAATTATGCTGACAAAGTCAAGTTGATTTCCAATAATATGAACGAATCCGAACAGCAGCAGTAAGATTATACTCCCTCTCCATGGTTCCCATAATAAGGCCGCGGAAAACCATCTCTTCCACTATTCCTGCTGCTAAACTGTAGAACAATACACCATAAAGGACCAGTACAACCCTATCGTAGGCCGATGCCTTATCACAGTCCAGGAACCATTCAGTAAAACAAATGACATTACTACCGCAACAGGCAGCGCTAGAGCGGTAAGTGCCCAGTACCATTTTACCTGAGGTTTATCAATCCGGTAACTTTTCAGCGAAAAGCCGTTCTTTTTGCCTGCGATGAGCTTCAGGCCAAAAAATGACAACACCGGATATATCACGGCTTCAAGAACAGGCGTTACTGCCTTGGGCATTCCTATTCTGATTGTCGCTTGCCCAGCAAGAACAGCAAGTGTTTGTGCTGCTACTAAAACAAGAATCGCAAGAACACAGATCACCAGTGTTTTTAATACCTTCTTCATATAATGTGCCTCTTCTATGCAGATTATAAATTAAATTATGCGGCCGGTTTTCAATGCCGATCACTCTGGATGTTTTGCATCAGTATAACTATACATGAAATACTCATCATTTGTCAAATAATTCCGAATGCGATCCAAGACGATACAACATCAGAACAAGTATATCATCCATAATCTCATAAATTAAAAGCCAATCTGGTTCTATATGGCATTCCCGGGTACCTTTATAATTTCCAGACAAATCATGGTCAGAATATCTTGCCTCCAGCGTTCTGCCTTCGGCAAGGATATTCACTGCGTCAAAAAGTTTATCCAGGTTCTTGTCCTGCTTCTTCGCAAGCTTCAGGTCTTTTTTGAATTGGTTTGTATATTTTATTTCGTACTTCATACGTCAAGAGATGCTTTCAGATCATCCATGCTGACATACCCCTTGATATTTCGGTCCGAAGCAATACGTTTGCCTTCTTCGATTGCCGCAGTAGTCGTCTCATTCGGAATATCGAGTTTCAATGAAAAGGGAATGCCATTCTCACGAATCGTGGTCCTGAAAAAAATATTGACAGCGGTTGTCATATTCAAGCCTAGTTCAGAAAAAATCTGTTCTGCCTCGTCTTTTATTTCCTTATCCATGCGTATGTTAATATTTGTTGTTGTCATAAGCGCTGCACCTCCGTAGACACATACATTATATGTAATGATTCGTCTATTGTCAATACATTGTCATTACAAAAACTTGTAAATATATAAAGACATAGAGAACACAGCACAAAGCTCAATCAGACACCTCTCTGCGCACATTGAAAAATCCCATCTTCGCGGCCACGCCCCAGTTGTGTTTACGACACGATGGCTCCGAATTAATGTCAGCGATAGGAAACGATACTTTCCTTTTCATCACATCAGAACGTCCAAAGATCATCTGACCGGAAAAAGCCTCTCGCAACTTCAATATATGGCTTACCATCTTTGGCTGAAAATATTTTTCAATGTCCGGTTTTGAAACACGAATATCCGGTTTTGAGTTTTCAATGTCCGGTTCTTTTATCTCTTTGAACGCTCCACTAACATGCAATGTACGGTTATGCAGAGGATGATTTTCATTCAGCAGAAGATTTCGGAGAAATATCTCAAGATATTCCGTCGTTTCATAGATACCGTTTTTCACATCAGTATAATTTGCCCTGACCAGTGAATTACGGAAATACCATGCGTTTTCTGCAAAAATATCGTTTGTTGCATCAAAGCCCAATGTGCGCAGATACTGTATCAAATATTCTGATGTTTTGAGTCCATCCACTGCCTGTAAACCTATGGCTGTATGCCAGACATAGCCCTTATCCTGCTTAGCCGGCTCAGACTCCTTGATATAACTCCTTGATATAACTCCTTAAACGGGTCTTGGTCCACTCTGCGTCACCTCACTGTTATTCTCTTGCAACAATTACAATGGCGAATCTTGTTAATGTCCAATGTCCTATATTATAATCCTTTTTCTGCTTATTCCTTTGCAAGCCGTGACAGTGAAACAAGGGTCTCCACATGCCGTGAGACAATGCCTTTGATGTCATAGATTTTCGATTTTTTTGAGTTTAGAAACAGTCCACGAAAACCGCTTTGAGGGAAGTTGTCCATTGGTGTCCTACAGTCCGATAAACTGAAGTTTATCTGTTAAATCCTTCAAATAAATATCTATAAAAAAGTCCTTGTCTAATCTTTGAATTTGGAAATAAATTAAAAAGCAGTTTTCTAACCTCACTCATCTTCATGAGGTTATAGGACACTGGGATGTTTTCATCCTCGCTTGAATGCATCTTTTTTATTTTTGAGATAACTGATGAGGGTAGGACCCTTAATATTTCTATAATGTAATCGGTCATAGTTGATGGTCTAGCCAAACCTACGATTAATAGTTTTCCATTTTGAGACAAAAGAGACTTAGCTTTTTTCAACGCCATGCCCATCTCCATGTGATGGATTGAAGCAACAAAGATGATAGAGTCATATCTTTTTATAGACTCAAATGATTCAAAATCCTCCCGTATGAACTGTACTTTTTTACTTGTATTCAAAATATTGGCCTTATTTATACAAGATTGGTCGGGATCAATTCCTGTGATATTTTTCGAATTATCATCTAAAAATGCAACAAGCGAACCGTCTCCACATCCAACATCAAGAATTTCTTTAGAATTTTTTACCTGTTCCTTTAACCATTTATAATACGCAGTATTATGATTCCAATAATTGGGTTTTTGCATGAATTACCCCCTACAAATTCAAATTTGTTACTTGATGTCCATGATCCACCGGCCAAGAAAATTCATCTGCTCTTCTGTATGAAACCAATGCTCTCCGTTTTTCATCACGGTGAGTGTTGCGCCAATTTTCTCCGCAAATTTAGAAACGTCCTTGAGAGATGTAAAGTTATCTTTTTCGCCGTATAGGATGTGGGTAGATATCTTCCAGTTGATTTCCTGTTCCCTTGCATAGGAAAGATACTTCCAAGATAAGGTCTGCCCAAAATAAGTTTCAACCGTACCTGCTTCACGCAGGTCATCCTCACTCACATTTGCGAGCCGCATCATATTCTCAATGAGCTTTGGCATATTCACGACAGGAGAGATGAAAAAGGCTTCTTCAATATTTTTCTCTGCCAGAGCACTCATAGCAAAATAAGCGCCAAGGCTGCTTGCGATAAGCTTCACCGATTCATATTGTCCGCAAGCAGCATCAAAGAGCTTCGGAAACTCAGCCTCTGCTTCCCATGGAGTTGTTGCTTGATAGTCCAGCCCAACAACATCGCAGTTTGTAAAAAGCGACGCGTAATGCTCGGCTTCTTCTGCGATTCCTCCCTGTCCGTGAAGGTATAGAATAACGGAATTCATAACATTTTTCTCCAGCAACTCAATTTTCTGCAGATTCTCCTGTATTTAGGCTAATACATCGCTTATTGTGCGAATTATCGTGTCTGTACCGCCAAGATTAATCATTTCAGCTCTCAGACTGCGTGCTTTGTCTCGGTAAGTCTCGTCTGATTCAACTGCAGTCAGTGCTTCACGCAGGGAGTCGGCACTAATCCCAGCAGTGCTCAAATTAATTCCTACACCAGCTTGTTCGATACTTCGGGCGTTAAATTTTCTTTCAAATGCTTTGCCGGGGAATACGATTGGCGGAACGCAGTAACTAATAGCGTCCATAATAGAATTCTGACCGCCATGGTTGATGAATACCTTCGCCTTGGGAAGCAGCTTGGAAAAGTCTGCTCTTTTCACAAAAGTTATGTTGTCAACCTGCTTTTCGACATTCGCACCAGCGACTATTATCTTATAACCAGAATCTGCAAAAGCTTCTATCAGCATTTTTTCAAATTTATGCGGGCTCACAGAACCGCTGCCCATATATGCCAGTATAAGATCCTTCTCTTGCTCATCAAATTGCGCTGGTTTTTTGAGGAATCCGCAGTATACAACTTTCGTATCATCTATCGGTTCAAGAGACGGGGAACTTGGTATGAACTTTTGCTCCAACCAATTAAACAACTCCAGCGATGAATCTATCTGAGGCAGTGAAAACTCGCGCACAAAGCGCCTGACTCCAGATGCATACTGTGGTGCACTCGCATATTCGGCACGTGTCGTATATGAAGACGATCCGAATGCAGGTACTCCTTCGAGTTTAGCGGCGAGTATCGCAGAAATATTGACCTCAGAATAGACTGCATCCGGAGAAAATGCTCGGATTGCTTCTCTAATAGACCTAACGCTGCGGCAAATGTACTGATAATCAAGAGCACCGCTAAAACGCAGCACATTCTCGAAACTTTTTACTTGTATTTTTCCAAGGAGTCCCAGTTTATTTACAGCCGGAAGGATACGCGTCGATACGAAATCCGGAAGACCCATTGGAGAGGGGTCCGGTATGTGAAACGTATTCATTCCTTCAGGTGGATGACAGTTTCCATCTGGAGCAACCCCCATAAGAACCTCATGACCAGATTCTTGAAATGCACTGCCAATAGCAAGTGCTCGTGACCATGGTCCGCTTGTGGCTGCCCGGGCGAACATAGGAACTATGAGTATTTTCATAGAGAGCCTTCTTCCCGCCGTTTGACCTATTGTGTCTGCAACGGCTTAGAGCTGATTACTACTCATGGCAATACAAGAGATTTCAGACCTTTATCCAGTTGTGCGAGTCCTTCTTTAACCTCTTGATATTTGCTTTCTTCTCCGAGATACATATCATGCACCTCTTGTGCAAAGTGTACTATAAAATCTAGTAAAAGTCTACTTACACAGTCCCCTTTCTATCCTCGCAGTAGCCAACAATCCTGTCCGCTCTGCCTAGCCTCCTGGTGCAGTTCGCGCAGAGCCTTTTCGAGCGATAAAAACACAAGTCATATCGGCAAGCGGGGCTGTTTGGAATCAACCACAGCTCACGGATAACCCTTGTTTACTGGCTTTTCAGACTTCTGGTGTGTTATGTCTTGACATCAAGCAGATGGTCTCCACGTGATGAGTTAAGGGATAAATATCATACGCATGAATGGAGGTCAACTCATATCCTCCCTGCCTGAGATAAGAAATATCCCGGGCAAGACTGGCAGGATTGCAGGAGATATAAATAATGGTTTCCGCCTGGGATGAGGACAGAAGATTGCAGACTTTACGGCCAGCACCTGAGCGGGGAGGATCAAGAAGAATAATCTGGGGGTGAGCCAATGTAGTGTCGCTGAGATTCTTCAGAGTTTTATAGACATCGCCTTCCTGGGAAGTGATCGTGTCCAACCCTGCGGCGGCACTGTTTTCTCTGGCATTTTTTACAGCCACAGGAGCACCTTCTACGCTGAGAATACGAGCCTGAGGAAAAGCCGTCGCAGCAGCAAGAGTAAAGAGGCCAGAGCCGGAATAGAGATCCCAGATCAGGGAAGAGTCCTTCCCACCGGCTGAGAACATGCGCTGAACAGCTTCGGATACCAGTATCTGAGGAGCCATTCTATGGACCTGCCAAAAGCCCTCGGCATCAACCGTATAGGAGAGATCCAGCGGAGAATTCTGTATGAAAGGAAGAGTAACAACCACTTTCTCAGTCAGATTCCTTCTGCCGGAGACAACTTTTCCATTAACCAAAAAACCAAAATTCCCAGTTTGACTGGCAGACTGCTGTACGCCAGCTTCCTGACCGGGAGTCTGCCCCACACTGGATTCTTGCCCCGGTCTGGGCTCAGGTACGCTGATTCTGATATGATCTCCGAGCTGGAAAGTCTGTGACCACCATCCCTGTTCCTGAGCAAGATTCAGCAGCCGCCGGGAAGCCAGCGGCATGGTGTCAAGAGGGAGAAGATCATGCGATCCCCTTTTACGCATAGCCAGATGTCCATTATTGCCGGCAACCAGGTCTAGACGGGTCCTCCAGTGCAGACCATCTTCCGGCTCATCCTCCGGTACCTGGGTCAGGGGCACTGTTAGATCTAAACCCGCCAGATGCTTCATCTGCTCTTCAACAACGGTCTGCTTCCACTGGGTCTGTCCCTGACGGGAAACATGAACCAGATCAGCTCCGCCCAAACCGCCTGCCCAAGCCACAGGACCGGCCAGAGGCCAGACTGGTTCTACCCTATCCGGGCTGGCCTCCAGGACCTCTGTTACTTCCCCAGTCCATAAACGATCTTTCTTCCTACGGGGTTCGTCCAAGAGAATTTTTACCCTCTCCCCCGGCAAAGCAAAACGAACAAAAACTACCCGACCATCAATGTGAGCTATACACCTGCCCTGATCAGCATAGCGTTCAATGGTAACTTCAGCTTCCATCAGATCTCCCAGGCCTTCATTTGCTGTCATTCTCATCTGGAATACCAGCTGCCTGCGCTTCCTCAAAAGCCTGCTGACGCTGCAGCTTGGTTCTATGCAGATCATCCGCAAGGACCAGCCAGGTAATCCACAATGCCAGAGCAAAAAATGGAATGCCTAATACCAGGCGGGCAGCTCCCAGCGCCCCCAGTGCTGACAGAAAATAAAGGGGAACTTCCGTCAACAGCCGAATCAGGAAAAGGCCTGTCCAAACAAGTGTTGCTCGAACATATGCCTTATGAAGCCCCCTGTCGTTGTTCCAGGAATCAAGCCAGACAGAAAAAGCCGGAAGCCCCTTTTCTTTTTTCACCTGCCCCCGTCCCAGCTCAATCAGAAATCCTAGAGCAGGAACCTTAACCGCCAGCGATACCAGCAAAATAAGCAGACATACGGCGTTGATCACAAACCCGGGAAAATAGAAATTGCGGGCATCTTTACTCAGCCAGGCAGACAGCAGACAGACAGCCACCACAATCAAACCCGACAGAGCACCCAGGGCAGACTGTTTTTGGATCAGGCGAACAAGAAGCTCTGCAAGAGCCAGGATGGCTGAGAGCAGAACAGTCCAGCCCAGTGACCGGGTAGCAATAAAGAGAACAATAAACGCCAGGGCGGGCAGAATCGATTCAATAATTCCCCTCACTCCACCTATGGCGTTCATGACGGAAAAGTTATCGCCAAAATTATCCCTGGAAAAAGGCTGCAGTGGCCCTGTCATCGCATTTCCGAGAAAAGAGGACCTCGGGTCAGTGTTGTCTGAACCGTCGTCTGAACATCATAACCATTGGGTTTTACCGGCCGCTTAACCTTGTCTGCCAGATCATCGGCATCATCGTCATCCTCATGAATTTCTTCAGGCATAGTCATGGGAATCAGGTCGCGGGGAGCCAAGGGCTCATTACCGCGGTTGACCACTATCTGTGCAAAGAAATCATCAAAATCTTTACGAGGGTCGGTATCTTCCTGAGCAGCAGGACCGGTAAAAATACCCCTGAGCATCCAGCGAGGCCCATCAACGCCCACAATCCTGGACATAAAGGTTTTATCCTTGACCTTTACAGGAAGCAGGACTTCAGTTCCAAAATCCCCTTCCTCTTCTTTGGCTTGAGAATTGGATTGAATCAGTTCCTGGCGAATGTCATCCCACAGACTCATAGTCTTAGGGGCAGCGAAAGCTTCCAATTCCAGGCTGGAATCATTGACGGTGATGGTAGCTCCCACAATTGTCTGTTCCCCCTCCTGATTCCTTTTTGCTTTCAGCCTCAGCTCAGCGTTCTCCATCAAAGGCAGATACATGGAACCGATATCAATCATTCCGTCAAAATCCGGCGCATCCTCGTCATGAACATCCCAGGGACCCAGAGGAAGATCATCAGCAATATCCTGATCATCGGCTTCCAGATCAGCGTCAAGCTGATCAGTATCAGCCTGATCCTGCTTGTCACCTGTATTTTCAGCTTCTTTTTTCTGCTCGGAAGCCTGTGCTTTCTTTGATTTCTTGCCAAAACCAAACATCTTTTTTCCCTATCAATTTGAGGTGCGAGCGCAGCGGTGATCATATGAAGAACCAACCTGTCTGTGGAGACTGCTCACTCTTGTTGTCCAAACGCCTTGATTATGCCAAGGCAACCTGTAGGTTAGCTGAATTATATCAGTATCCTGTCCTTTAACATACCTTTGGCATAAGGCTTTGCATAACCATTGGTATTGTAGCCTCTACCCTACCGAAATCTTATGAACTCTGGGGAATCCGCCGAATTTGTGTATAGAGGGGCAGCCCGTTCCAGTTCAGAGAAAATCCCCGCACTGTCAGTGAGCTGACCCCAAAGGAATTCTTGTAAAAGAGGGGGATTGCCGGCAGTTCTTGGAGAAGCAGCTCCTCAGAACTGCGGTAGAGGTTGGAAGCAGAGCTGCCCGTTGTTGCTGTGATGGCTTTAGACAGTATTACATTGAATTCCTGGTTATTATAGCCGCTAATATTAATAGCCGGCGAGTCCAGGGTTTGAGTGGAAAAAACCGGCATGAGAAAGTCCCAAGCAAGGAGAAGGTTTGGCCGCCAGGTATAGGCGGCAAAACCGTTGACAGTCTGCTTTTTTAGACTCTGAATCATGGCAGTTGTGGTTGTCCAGCCGTGAAGGATTACAGTGACTCCCAAAACCTTGGTCAGCTGCCTGCTGATGGCTTGATAAAGTTGCGGATTGTCTGCCTGAGCATCGTAGGAAATGGTGATAACATCCTTACTGGACCAAGCCTTGATTTTGTTGGCTTTCTGCCATAAGTTCCGGGCCTGAACAGAACTGTAGGTCAAAACCTGGCCGCCAGACAGGCTATCAGTGTAAGCCATGACTTTGGGACTGAGGAAATCAGTAGCCGGAAGCGCCAGATTAGGCATTGCCTGGGAGATCATGGCGGTTCTGCGCAAAGCTCGGGAGATAGCCTGGCGACGCAGGGCTCCTTCATCATCCAGTCCAAAATGTTTCTGTTTCCTGCCCACAACCAGCATGGTCACTTGAGAACCAGAAGCATTGGTATTCTTTACCAGGGGGTCAGACATAAAGCTGGTATAAGCCTGGGAAGGAACAGTTTCCAAAAGATCCAGCTTGCCTTCCTGAACATCCTGATAGGCTTTGATGCTGCTGGTGTAGAAGATAAAAATAATCCCATCATTCTTCGCCTTCCTCACATCCTTGTAATTGAGGTGAGTAACCAGGGTGATGGAAGAAGCTGTTCGCTCCCAGAATTGGTAGGGACCGTTGCCAACAGGATGTTTGGCGAAGGCTTGCGGATTGGAATAGAAAGAGTCGGGAAGAGGGTAAAAAGCTCGGTGACTGAGCAGGGAGATAAAGTTCAGACACGGTTTACTCAATTCAATCACGAATGTCTGATCATCAAGAATAGTCAGGCCAGAAAGTTGTTTCGTTTCAGAAACACCTTTTTTTCGTAGATCAGCATAGCCTTGTATAAGGGACAGATAGCCGGCATTGGGCTGTTTATTGGCAATGTTGGCTTCATAGCTCCAAGCCCGGGTAAAGGAGCTGGACGTGACTTCAGTCCCGTTGCTGAAGCCTAGGTCAGACTTCAGGGTTACCGTGAATGCGGTGTAATCCTCGTTGGGTTCAATGTCTTTGGCTGCGTCATAAGTCCATTTTCCGGTGCCGTCGGTTGTGACCAGTCCGGAGAAAATCAGATCCACAATCCGGGTGCTCGAACTATCCTCTGCCTGGCCGGGAGTAAGGGGGTCAGTAGGTTTGGTGTCATAAGCTCGAATCATGTTTGTCACTTCCTGATTACTTCTTTCAGAAGAAGAGGATGAGGAAGGGGATGAGGAAGACGGAGATGAAGGCTGTCCCTCTTTTTCGGCGACAGATGAACCAAAGCCGCAGGCGGTCAGGGCCAGACAGCAGGCCAAGGCAGAAACCGCAGCAGTCAGGGCCCGGCCTGCCCTGCCCAGCCGTATTTTTTCAAACCTATGCGTCCGCATATACTTTACCTACCTGTAATCCTGACTCATACCTGCACAGACTCCTGCTATTCTACTATGCACGGGGAAAGGCCTGCTGATATTTCCGGGTCAGCTGTTCCATGGATACATGAGTATACCTTTGTGTGGTTGCCAGGGAAGAATGTCCCAGCATTTCCTGCACCTCCCGCAGATCAGCTCCACCGTCAAGCAGGTGGGTAGCAGCTGAATGCCGCAAAGAATGGGGACTGATATCGGGAACGCCTGCTTCAGCTGCAAGTCTGTGCACCACTTGCCTGACCTGACGCTGATTGATTCTTCCTCCCCTGCTTCCTACAAACACTGCCTCAGAATCCTGCCGGTCCTCATTTTTCTTACTGCCAGCACTACTCCCGTCGGCACTGTTTTTCCTGACCAGGGAAGGCCTTCCTCGATTCAACCATTCCTGCAGAGCATGGGAAGCAGGTGCACCAAAGGGGACAACTCTCTGTTTGTTTCCCTTACCTGTTACCTTTACTGTTCTGCTGGAAAAATCTATATCACCGGTGTTTAATCCGACCAGCTCGGCCACTCGTATGCCTGTAGCGTACAGAAGTTCAACTATGGCATCATTGCGCAGGTCGATGGCTGTCCGCCCGGATTGCTCTTTCCGATCAGTCTGGTACACTTCTTCTGCTTTATCCATCAAGGCAGAGGCCTGTTTTTTAGTTAGAACAGAAGGCAGAGTCTGAGGAAGCCGAGGGGTCCCCAGATCGGCAGCTGGGTCCGAATGACTAAGCCCATGGACATAGGTGTAGGCAAAAAACCCACGAACAGCAACAATCTTCCTGGCAAGCGAAGATTTTGCCAGCCGACGGGATTCATACGCCATCCACATACGAAGAAGATCCGTATTCACTTTTTCTATGGAATCTACCCCACGCAGGCTCAAAAAATGGAGGCATTGATCTACATCACCCCTATAGGCTGTCCTTGTATGCTGGCTCAAACCCTGATTTTCGGCTAGAAAGTCCTCATATGCTTTCAGCTTTTCCTCATACCACATACTCTTACTCTAGCTCAAACTCATCAAAGCTCAAACTCAGACGTCAATGCAGACAACCAATCAAATCTCAGTGAGAGTCTGACTGTATAAGGGAGCGTCCGGGAATGGCATCTAACAGATCCTGTGTGTATCGGGTTTGAGGGTGAGAAAAGATATCCTCAGTTGCTCCTTTTTCCTGGACTCGTCCTGCCTGCATGACTATTAGCTCATCAGCTATCTGCCTGACCACAGCCAAATCGTGTGTAATAAAAATATAGGCGAGACCCCTCTCTTCCTGCACATCTGCCAGCAAATGGAGGATCTGATCCTGAACCAGCACATCCAGAGCCGAAACAGCCTCATCAGCTACCACTACAGTAGGGTCCAGAGCAAAAGCCCGGGCTATAACCACCCGCTGTCTCTGTCCCCCTGACAGCTCATGAGGATATTTATTCATTGTTTCCTGGGGAAGAGCCACCAGGTCCAGAAGCTGAGTAATTCTCTGGTGTCGTTGCCGTCGATTTCCATAATGATGAATCCGGAGAGGCTCTTCCAAAACCCTGTAAATAGAATACATCGGATCCAAGGAAGCAAAAGGATTCTGAAAAACCGGCTGAACCTGGCGGCGAAAATCCAGCAGCTGAGCGCGGGTCAGCTTGTCTGTCGGCTGCCCCATAAAGAGGACCTGACCTGATGTCGGCTTGGTTAAATGCAGTATCATTCGGGCCAGGGTTGATTTTCCTGATCCGGACTCTCCCACTATGGCAATCGTCCGACCTGGATACAGATCAAAGGAAACAGAGTCCACAGCCTGAAAACTGCCGGCAGACCCGGGCAGGGGGAATTTTTTGCTCAGTCCTCTGACCTGCAAGAGGGGGATGTCCCGTTCGTTTGGCGGCCTCTGTGGCTTCCCGGATCTTATTCGCTGGGAAGAAAGAGAAGGAGCCGCATGTATCAGTTTTTGCGTATAAGGATGCTGAGGATGATGCACAACGTCAGGACCAGGGCCAAATTCAACGATCTCTCCCTGGTGCATAACGGCAATTTGATCTGCCCTTTGGGCTGCCAGGCCCAGATCATGGGTGATGAAAAGAACAGAAGTTCCTAAAGATCTGGTCAGGGACTGCAAATTATCGAGAATTTTCTTTTGAACAGTAACATCGAGAGCAGAAGTGGGCTCGTCAGCAATCAGCAGAGCCGGTCTCTGAGCCAGAGCCATTGCAATGAGAACCCGCTGTCGCATTCCGCCTGAAAATTGATGGGGATATTGGCCTGCCCTCTCTGCTGCATCCTTCAGACCGGCTTCCTGAAGTAAGGCAATTACCCTGTCGTCGGTTTCTTTTGCTGCTTCGACTCTTTTTCGTGGGTCAAGTCTATCCAGCAAGGTCTGCCTCCCACTGGCGTTTAGCTTCACGGCATTAGCCCGCAGAGCTTCAGCAACCTGAGTTTTCACCGTCCAGACCGGATTGAGGTTAGTCATAGGATCCTGAGGAACCAGCCCAATAGACTGTCCCCTGATTTTTTCAAAATCTTTATTGCTGTAGCCGCTTATTTCTTTTCCTTGAAAACTGATGGAGCCAGAAGTTATATGGCCGCTGTCAGGTAAAAGACCTAAAACAGACATTGCCGTCGTTGATTTTCCTGAACCTGATTCCCCCACCAGGGCGACCCATTGACCTGGCCTGACGGTCAGGGAGACCTTTTTCACTGCGGTAAATGACTGGGGATGTCTGCTTCTGGATTGGGAAAATTCCACGGTCAGGTCGGATATTCTCAGCAGAGGGTCAGAAGCAGAAGCGGCATTCGCTCTTAGTTTCGTCTTACTCATATGCACCTATTTCTGATGGGGATCGAGAGCATCTCTGACAGCATCCCCCATCATGATAAAAGCCAGAACAGTTAGGGCCAGGGCGGCGGATGGATAGAAGAGAACTGAAGCAGAAGTGGTCCTCAGCAGATCTTTTCCGCTGGAAATATCAGCTCCCCAGCTGATACTGCTGGAGGGCAGTCCCAGCCCCAGAAAACTGAGGGTCGCCTCCAAAACGATGTAGGTACCCAATGACGTTGTGGCAGTAACTATAATCGGGGCCAGAGAATTGGGAATAATATGATGAGTCAGGTTTCTTACGGCAGATGAGCCCAAAGCTGCGGAAGCCATATTATATTCCTGATTTTTGGTTTCTATAACTGCTCCTCTGGCTATCCGTGCTTCTGATACCCAGCCGAAGAGGGACATGACCAAAATAATCTTCCACGCGGCGCCCTGGTTTTTAAACATTTGCAGTATTACTATGGCTCCCAGGAGGAGGGGAAGGGCAAAGAAAATATCGGTAATTCTCGACAGAAGAGAATCAACCCATCCTCCAAAAAAGCCTGCAATCGTGCCGATAATTCCTCCAATCAGGGCAGTCACCAGGCTTGTCATAAGCCCAATAAAAACAGAAGTCCGGGTCCCATATATGACTCGCGCGTATATATCACACCCTTGCATGTCAAAACCGAAGGGATGCCCTGGCCTGGCAGGATCCAAGGAGTTATCCAGAGTGCAGTAGAAAGGATCGGTCCTGGTAAAAAGTTTGGGAAAAAGGGCTGCCAGGGCAATAAGAACGATCAGGCAGGAAGCAATAATAAAAAGAGGATTTCTTCTGAGGCTTCGCCAAGCATCAGCCAGAAAATGCGACGATTTCATTCCCGATCAGTCTCCTTTCATAGCAGAGCGAATTCTGGGATCCAAAGCTGCATACAAGAGGTCAACTGCAAGATTACAGACAATGAAAATGAGGACTAAAAGAGTAACCACAGAAACAACCAGGGTGGTTTTTCCCCGAACAATCCCATCGTACAGGGTATAGCCAATTCCATGAATATTAAAAATTTCTTCTGTCACCAGGGCTCCTGCCATCAGAGCTCCCAGATCGCTGCCCAAAAAAGTTATCACTGGAATCAAGGAATTTCTCACAATATGACGAAGGACAACCTGACGGCTGGATAAACCTTTTGCCATAGCTGTCCGTACATAATCCGCTCTTTTGTTGTATGCTACCTGTGTCCTGGTCAAACGGATAACGTAAGCCATCGATTCAGTCCCCACCACCATGGCGGGCATGAGCAAATCCAGAAAGCCAGTGTCAGATCCGGTCGTGACCGGCAGAATCCTCCACTTAACTCCAAGGAAATATTGAAAAAGATAGGCGGTTACAAAAGTTGGCACAGAAATGAGCAGTAAAGATATGACCAGGATGACCGAATCGTACCACCGTCCCTTATTCAATCCTGAAATGATGCCAAAAACAACGCCGAAAAGGGCTTCAAAAATGAAAGCCATCACAGCCAGTTTTGCCGTGACCGGAAAGGCCTGAGAAATCACAGAACTAACCGATTCTCCCGAGAAGGTATTGCCAAAGTGAAAGGTAAGAGCATTCTTCAGGAAAAGGAAGTACTGGACCAGGAAGGGTTTGTCAAGATTATATTCCGCCCGGATTTGCGATACCACAGCCATGTTGACGGTTTTACCGCCGAACATAGCTACTATAGGATCTCCCGGCAGGGCAAAAACAAGAGAGTAAATAAGCAGGGTCGCTCCCACAATGACAGGGATCATCTGAAGCAGCCGGCGCAGAAAGTACTTCCTCATACGATCTGCCTCACTTAGTTAGCTGATAATAAGGAGGAATGGCGTCCCACTCTATAACGAATCCGCCTATTCCAGCCGTGCAGACCCCATAATTATTCACATAATAGAGAGGAACGACCGGCAGCTGATGCAGCAGAATTTTTTCCGCCTGTTGGTAGAACTCAATGGATTTACTGGTTGTTTTCGCCAAGGCAGCCTGATCAATCAGGCGGTCGAAGTGAGGGTTCTGGTAATCGGAATAATTAGATCCATTCCCGTGAGCAGCTGAAGTCGAATATAAAGGCTTCAAATAATTCTCAGCAGCTGGATAATCAGGAATCCAGCCAGCCTTGTAAATCGTCTTCAAGGTCCGTTTATCAATCTGGTCGCTGAATTGGCTGGATGTAGCAATAGGATCTGTTTGCACCGATACTGACAGAACGTTCTTTAGCTGATTTGCCAGGGCATCAAAGACTTCCTTGTTTCCGCTGTCGCTGTTATAGGAAAGGATGATAGTATCGCTGGGAGACCAGGGACTGATGGCATTAGCCTGTGCCCAGAGCTTTCTGGCTTTGACCGGATTGTAGGATAGGATCTTATCCCTGTCTATGGAAGAGGAATGTCCGGGGATTCCAGGAGCAATAAAGTCAGTTGCTGCGGTTGCTGCACCAGCCAGGATCTTCGTAGTTAGTTTTTCCCGGTTAATTGCCAGGGAAACAGCCTTCCGGCGCAGGATGCCCTCTGTTGTAGCGCCAAAGTGCTTGAGTCCTGCAGCAAAACGGAGGCCGAAAGTCGTAGCCCCGGCTTTATTGTATGCCTTGATGGTGGTGTCAGTCTGAAAAGTTCTCAAGGCTGATACCGGAACAGTATCCATGACATCCAGATTTCCTGCTTCCACATCGGAATAGGCTGAACTGGGATCAGTGTAGATCTTAAAGGTAATACCGCCATTTTTGACTGTAAAATTACCTTTATAATATGGATTTTTTATAATTTCTATTTGTTTATTATGGGTCCATGATTTAAATTTATAAGGACCATTACCGACGGGATGTTCCCCGAATTCCCTGGGGTTGGCAAAAAAAGATTGAGGCAGGAGCGAAAAAGCTGTATACCCCACCATGACAGGAAAAGCCTGGGAAGGTTGGGTTAAATCTACCGTAAACGTGGTCTTGTCGACCACCTTCAGACCCGACAGCTGGGCGTGGGCTGAAATCCCTTTTTTCTGAAGATCACCATAACCTTTAATGATGGAAAAGAAGCTGGAAGTCAACTGGCCGTTGGCAGAATTGGCCGTATAACTCCAGGACCGGGTAAAAGAAGACGCTGTCACCGGGGTTCCATCACTGAATTTCCAACCCTTTTTCAGCTTGATCGTATAACGCCTATTGTTTTTTTCTGTTCGGATGCTCTGTGCCACTTCATTGTGGGCTTTTCCCTGTGGATCAAAGGAGACCAATCTGGAATAGAGCATAGTCAGTACCCTGTATCCCCCGTTTTCATTGGTTGTTCCTGGTGTCAGCCTGGTTTGAGGTTCAGTTGTATAAGCAGTAATAATGGAATTGGCAGAAGAAATTCCTGGCTGCTGCCCTCCTCCTGATGCTGAGCAGGCTGACACACCAGCAGCAAGGGCTGGCATAGCCATGAGCGAAATCACGATTTTATAAGGACGCTTCATCCTATCTCCTTAGAATGAATTGTAATAATTCTTTAATTTTCGCATTATATGCGAATTAAAATATATTTATACACTCCCCTCTCGATTTTATGGAGTCAGAGAACAATCTCTGGTTTATCTCTGGTTTAGACTGGACCTATGATTTCTTCCATGCAGCTACCATCCCAGATTCCACCAGGCATCCGCTTAGTTGTCCGTGTGCGGGATGGGAAAGATGAATACAGCGGTCACCAACTCTACAGAGATTATCTGGGGCATGTTCAATCCTGGGACGGCAAAATCCTAATCCTCCTGCGGGATGCAGCTGCTCATGGAAAACGCCCGGAAGAAGAAGTCAGCATTAACGCAGCAGATATCGTTCGCCTGAAGCCTATTCCTGAAAGACGGCCCACCCATAAGCTGAAAACAGGTGACGAAGATTACAGGTGAGGATACTGTTTTATTTCCATCTGACTGGGGCTGAGAATGCTCACTACTGACTGAGCATTCCGGGAAACGGACCCTAGCTGATTCTTCCAGTCAGACTGGTCAATAGTTAAAGTCCTGTGTTCCGGTTCGGTACGTTGGCCGAACTGGTTCATGAGCCGCCTTTGTTCCCACTGTGACTGACGGTAAGGATTTCCAAAAGCAAAGAACTGATCCAAGTAGCGGTTGTCCTTCTGATCCAAAGCTCGGGACAAGTCTCTGAGGGAATCTGCCATGGTTTTGAGCAAAGAGGAAACTTCCTGGGGATTTTCCTCAATCATAGCCTTGGTTCGCTCAGGACTTGTCAGAGCCACCCGGGTCATGTCTCTCCATGATCCTGCAGACAGCGAGTAGGCAACATTGGCGACAGGAGATTCTACCATCCGATTAATCAAAGCAGTGGATACAGCATGAGGCATATGCGAAATCAAGGCTGCTGCCTGATCATGGATGGCAGCATCCACAGTAATAAATTCATTGGAAGCATAAGCAGTAATCATCTGTCCGACCTGCAAAAAACGCCTATAATCGGTGGAATCTGCGACCGTAATGGCCCAGAGGGCATTATCCATCAGATCACTGCTGGATGCATAAAAACCCTCCTGCTCATTCCCTGCCATGGGATGGGCTCCCACATAGGAATCAGCCAGACCGGCTTTTTCCACAGAGTGCAGCACCTGCTGCTTAACACTGCCTACATCGGTCAGTGTGGTTTGAGGGTTCATCTCTTTCTTTATCCGAGGCAAAAGATCATCAATTGCCTTCAGGGGGGTGGCAATGACCAGCAGATCAGGATCAGCCCTGACCATATCTTCCAAAGAAGGCATACAGCGAATTCCGGAACTAACCGCCTGCGGGTAAAAATCCTGAGACAGATCCCAGCCATAGACGGTCATTCCCCGGCAAGCCAGACGCTGGGCAAGAGAACCGCCAATCAGGCCCAGACCGGCAACAGCGACAGAAGTCAGCTGAGGAAGCTGCTCTGAGCAGGAATCCCCGCCCTCTATTGTCTTATCCCCGGTCATGCTTCACCTTGGCAGAGCTGAACCATGAGGCCGGAAAGAATGCCACTACAACCTGAATTACAATAATTCCGTACAGCCACCACTGCCATACATGAGTGGAAAAGTAAGTATGGAATGCCACAGATCCGGTGGCCACCAATGCTGATGAAGCCTTGGAAGTCAGGGCCAGACCCCAGGCAGTAGCAGTAGAACTTACAAAATGAAGGACCAGGTCTGCATAACCGCTGCGAGCTCGGGCAGACCAGGCAGAACCAAGCACAATCAGAAGGGAAAGAACCATACCATAAGGAATGTTGTAGGCTGCACCCATCCTGTGGGAGACAGTACCAATCAGACCAACAGCGCAACCCGCAAGCAGACTTAGGGTTAACCTGACCCATCCAGGCCAGGAATAGGAGACAGGTGCCTGTTGATCTTCCCGATTACTCATGTTGTCACCTTACTTGTTCTTTGCCTGCCGCCTTTGCTGGGCATTCCACTTATACCACTGTTCCCTGTCCAGAATAATTTTACGTACCCGAACAGATTCAGGGGTGACTTCCACGCACTCATCATCATTGGCAAAGTCCAGGGATTCTTCCAGGCTCATCTGAATGGGTGGGGTCAGCGTTTCTAACACATCAGCAGTAGAAGACCTCATGTTGGTCATATGCTTTTCCAGGGTAACGTTAATATCCATATCACCTGGCTTGGCGCATACGCCCACAACTTGTCCCTCGTATACAGGACTCTGCGGCTCAACGAAGAAATTACCCCGTGCCTGGAGCTTCTGCATGGCGTAGGGGCTGGCCTTACCTTGACGATCCGAGACCATGGATCCATTCTGTCTCAGGCTGATTTCCCCCGCCCAGGGCTGATAACCAGCAGAGATGGAAGAAGAAATACCCGTTCCCCTCGTGCTGGACAAGAGCTGAGTCCTGAATCCAATCAGACCGCGGGAGGGAACAATGAACTGCATGCGAACCCAGCCGGACCCGTGATTGCTCATGGACTCCATTCTTCCCTTCCGAGAAGCCATCAGCTGGGTAACAGCACCCATATATTCTTCTGGCACATCGATAGTTGTATTTTCGAAAGGTTCCTGTACTTTACCATCAATTGTTTTGGTAACTACCTGAGGGCGGCCAACAGTCAGTTCATATCCTTCACGTCTCATTTCTTCAGCCAGCACAGCCAGGGCCAGTTCTCCCCTGCCTCTGACTTCCCAAGCATCGGGACGCTCAGTAGGAAGAACCTGGATAGAAACATTGCCCACCAGTTCCCTGTCCAGTCGATCCTTAATCATACGGGCCGTCAGCTTATGGTCCTTGCCCTCGGTACCGGCCAGAGGGGAATCGTTTGTACCAAAAGTCATGGAAATAGCCGGATCATCTACATGAATCAGGGGCATGGGCTGGGGATTGTCGGGATCGACAATAGTTTCCCCAATCATGATGTCACTCACGCCTGCAACTGCAACAATATCTCCGGGTCCCGCCTCCTGGGCCGGCTCCCTGTCCAGACCGTGAGTCTTCAAAATTTCAGTCAGACGGAAGTTCTCTACAGATCCGTCCACTCGGGAAAGACCATAATTCTTTCCCTTGACCAGAGTTCCGTTGTATATGCGAACCAGGCCCAAACGGCCCAAATAATCGGAAGAATCAATGTTGGTCACATGGGCTTGCAGGGGGGCACCTTCTGTATATTCAGGTGCAGGAATATTGGTAATAATAGATTCAAACAAGGGCTCCAGGTCGTTTCCTTCAGGAACGCTGCCGTCAGCTGGCTGGCTGCTGGAAGCGATTCCCGCCTTGGCTGCGCAGTAAAGTATAGGTAAGTCCAGGAGGGAATCAATATCCAGATCAATACCTTCTTCTACCACATCCTGAGCCAGTCCCAAAAGGAGATCGGTTGTCTCGCTGACAACCTCAGAAATTCGAGAATCAGGACGATCAGTCTTATTAATCACCAGAATAACAGGAAGTTTGGCTTCCAGAGCCTTGCGGAGCACAAAGCGGGTCTGTGGAAGAGGACCCTCTGAGGCATCAACCAGCAGAAGAACCCCATCAACCATGGAGATACCCCGCTCAACCTCCCCGCCAAAATCAGCATGACCAGGGGTATCAACCACATTAATGGTAATGCCCGCAGGCTGACCCATTTTTTCGGCCAGGGGACCAGTGTATTTGATAGCCGTGTTCTTGGCCAGAATGGTGATTCCCTTTTCCCGCTCAATATCACCAGAATCCATAACCCGATCAGGGACCTCTTCCCTCTCGGAAAAAACGTGAGCCTGCTGGAGCATAGCATTCACCAGGGTCGTCTTGCCGTGATCAACATGAGCGACGATTGCTACGTTACGAATATCTGAGCGAGTTGCCATAGTCTTTATATTTCCTCTATATTACTTATTTCTGTTGATTTTTCTAGCATTGACCGCCATAGGGCAGATTATTATCTTGTTTTAGTCATAAAGCCAAAGAAAACAATACAGTTGACACCTGACACCTTATATTCTTT
This sequence comes from Scardovia inopinata JCM 12537, assembly GCF_001042695.1. NCBI lineage: Bacteria > Bacillati > Actinomycetota > Actinomycetes > Bifidobacteriales > Bifidobacteriaceae > Scardovia > Scardovia inopinata. The sequence goes on from NZ_AP012334.1 coordinate 1,021,293, forward strand.
CTGATAATTCTGATTCCAGGGAGGAATCATGAAAAGAATCAGGCAGGAAGGGAGCCAGGGAGGGAAGCTCAGACAGGGAATTGATCCCCATCTTATCCAGGAAAAGACCCGATGTTCCTAAAAGGGCAGCATGTGATTCCTGATCCTCTCCCTCCTGACGGATAAGGCCCCTCATTGTCAGAGACCGAATAACCCCGTCTGAATTTACCCCTCGGATGGCAGTAATCTGAGCCCTGGTAACAGGCTGCTTGTAGGCAATAATAGCCAGGGTTTCCAAGGCAGCCTGAGACAGGCGGGCAGTCTGACCATCGGTGACAAAGGCTGACACGACAGTTTCATACTCAGGCCGGTTAGCCAACTGCCAGCCTCCTGAAGTTTCCCTCAGTTCAAACCCTCTCCCCTCCTGGCTGTAGGAAAGGGAAAGAGCAGCCAGTGTATCCTGGGCCTGCTGAGGGGTTATATTGACAGCATGAGCCACCTGATCAGCAGTAACCGGCTGATCAGCAACAATCAGAATGGCTTCCAGACAGGCAGTCACATTGTCAGACACCGGGGTATCTGCTACCGGTTCTTTGGCGTCCTTATTTTCTTCATTTTCTTTGTCGTCACTCATGCGAAATCCTCCTGACTTATGGGACTGGCCTCTGCCCGATCATCATTTTCCTGATCAGTACCCACCCAGCGCACATGGAGACTTTGGAAGGGTCCTTCCTGCTTAAATTGGACAGTTCCCTGTTTGAAAAATGCCAGCAGAGCTAAAAACCTGGCCACGATTTCAATGGTTTCGCTGGTATCAGCAATCAGGGAATCAAAAGTCACATCCGTTTTCCGCCCAGCAGACCGAAGTTTGCTGCGGACAATATCAGCCTGCACCTGCAGATCGACCATGGGCACATGGAGTTGATCAATCCTCACTTCTTTCAGGGGAGCATTGGCCAAGGCAGCAGCAGCTATCTGAGCCAGCTGAATTGGGCTGACCGACCAGGCCAACTCAGGCAGCATAAGGGAAATAGTCTGATCCATATAGCCTGGATGAGCAAATCGGCCTGAATTCGCCGCCAAAGCCTGCCTAAAATTCTCTCCTGCCTCCCTGAAAGCTCGGTACTGGAGCAGCCGGTCAAAAAGCAAATCCCTCTGTCTCAATGCTTCCATGCTCTGATCCAGCTGGTCATCTCCCTGACTGCGGGGAAGAAGGCTGGCACTCTTGGCCTCAATGAGGATGGAGGCAACATCTATGAAAGAACTGACTCGGTCAGCGTCTTTGACCATATCCAAGCCAGAAACATAATGCAAAAAATCATCGGTAATCTCGGCCAGAGAAATCTGACTTAATTCCAGCTTCCTGTCTGCCAGCAAGGCCAGGAGGGCATCAAATGGCCCCTGATAAACCCTCAGATCAACAGTGAACTCAGGTGGCTTTTGTGCTTCTTCAACCGACGGCTCTGCCACTTATGCAACAATTCCTTCGGCAATAATCTCCCTGGCTACCTCCCTATATTCTTTGGCAGTCCTGTGCTCAGGAGAAAACATGGTGATGGGGGCAGCAGCAACTGTGGCATCGGGAAGCTTGATTGAGCGGGAAATGATGGAATGGAAGACCTTTTTATCAAAAGCCTCATAAATACGCTGAAGCACTTCCTGAGAATGAATGGTATTGGTATACATAGTTACCAGGACCCCATAAACCTGCAAATCGGGGTTGATTCGGGTTCTTACCTTCTCAATGGACTGCATAAGAAGGGCTACCCCCCTTAAAGCAAAAAATTCAGCAGCAACAGGAATAATGACCCCGTCGGCTGCGGTCAAAGCATTGATGGTCAGCAAACCCAGGGAAGGCTGGCAGTCAATGATAATGGCATCATACTCGTCCTTCAGCCGGCGCAGGGTAGAAGCCAGAACTTGTTCACGCCCTACCTCGGTTACCAGCTGGACTTCGGCAGCAGACAAATCTATATTGGCCGGAATGATATCAAGATTGGGAAAGCGGGTGTGCACCACTACCTCGTGGACATCTATACTGGGATTAAATAAAGCTGTATAAATGGTATTCTCCACCTGATTCGCGTTAATTCCCAAAGCTACCGTGGCTGCTCCCTGAGGATCAAAGTCCACAATCAGAACTTTTCGGCCGTACTGGCTTAAAGCACCGGCAATATTAACCGAGCTGGTGGTTTTACCCACTCCCCCCTTCTGGTTGCACATGGCAATGACCCTGGCAGGGCCGTGCTGTTTCAGGCTTTGTGGAGCAGGAAATGTCTTGTATTCACGTCCAAGCATATCGATAGGCATGGTTTCACTGTATCAACAGCACTTGTCTTTCATTTTCACAGAATGTTCATATGGATTCAGATTTATATCCGTCTGTATCTTTATATCCGTCTGTATCCTCCCTATTCACTCTCCTGCTTTGTCTTTTACAAGTTTACACTGTGAACACAGGTTCACGTTGTGAACAGAAACATCCCCAGCTATAAACGACCGATAACTTTTTATACATCAAATTAGCGTATTTTCAAGGTTTTTAACCAGATACTACCTGATTAATCACTTATGTATGCATATTTTCAGGATTCTTAGACCGGCGGTCATTGTATTATGAACGTACTTCTGACAACAAGGAAAGATGAAGGACCCCGGCAGTCGAAACTGGATACAGATCGAATGCAGGGGAAGCCCTACACTCTGGAATTTTGAGGACCAACAATGTTCAAGTTTATCATTAAGAGGCTGGGGAGATACATCGTCCTGCTCTTCGTGGCAATTTCGATGACTTTCTTCCTATCCAGCTGGTTTATGCACCCCCGTTCGAATTATGAACAAAGGACGCCCCGACCCCCACAAGCCTCTATTGAGAGAGCTCTGGATAATGCCAATCTTAATGACCATACCAACGTCTTCGTTCGCTACTGGCGCTGGCTGACCGGAGTCGTTACCCGTTGGGACTGGGGCCAGACCCCCAGCGGACAAAAAATCAATAACATCATGGCCCCCCGTATTATCGCTTCTACAGAGCTGGTAACCTTGGCTACTGTTTTAGGAATCCTCTTGGGAGTTTCTCTGGGCGTCTATACAGCCATGCGGCAGTACAAGTGGCAGGACACTTTCTGGACCGGACTGGCTTCCATCCTTATGTGCGTACCTACTCCGGTCATCGCTCTCCTGCTTATTTTCTTCTTTATTAACATCAACACCTGGTCGGGTACCACTATTTTCTACGTGACCGGCCTTTCCTCTTATACAGGAAGCAATCCTTTTGCCTGGTTTGGTGATTTTGTTAGGCATATCTTTATCCCCACCCTGGTACTGACCATTATTGGAGCGGTAGGTTATCATATTTCCCAGCGCACCTACCTGCTGGATGAAATTCGCGCTGATTATGTGCGCACGGCACGCATGAAGGGATTAACCCGCCGCCAGGCTATTCGTAAGCATGCATTGCGCGCTTCTTTTATCCCTACAGCCGTTTCTATTGCCTTCTCCATTGCAGGCGTTTTCTCGGGAGCTACCCTGACAGAGAGCATGTTTGGTATTGAAGGCATGGGTAAGTATTTCATTAATGCACTGAACAACAACGATATCTACGGTACCGTAGCTTATATGGCTTTCGGCGGTGTCTGCACCCTGGTCGGTGCTCTCTTGGCTGATATCGCAGCTGCTATTCTCGATCCTCGTATTCGGATGAGCTAGATTAGAGGTGTATGGAAGATGACAGACATGAACAACACAAACGAAATGCAAACCGATAGAAACGACCTGCCAGATGCAGATGCAGCTGCGACAGCAGAAGCCAGCAAGACCGCACCAGCCGCAGCTGAAGTTGGAAAATCCACTGTGGTCAATGCCCTGGAGGAAATTAAAGCAGAAAAGGCTATTGAAAAAGAGAGCGGCAAAGGAGAAGTCAAGCATATTGGCTACTGGCACCTTATTGCCCGTCGTTTCTTCCGCCAGCCTAGGGCCATTATCGGGGTCACTGTTTTTGTAATCCTTATCCTTATCGCCCTCTTCGGCGGCCGCTTTGCAAAGTTTTCCTATGAAGACCCTGACTTCACTGCCCTGAGCGCTGCTCCCAGTGCAGATCACTGGTTGGGCACGGATTCGTCTGGTATTGACATGTATGCGGCTCTGTGCCACGGCCTGGGCCGGTCCTTAACCATCGGTGTTCTTTCCTCTGTTATTACCACGGTGATAGCAGCTATCTATGGAACTGCCATCGCTTATTTCCGGGGGATAGTAGAGAAAATAGGCATGTGGCTGCTCGATATGCTCATGGTCATCCCTGCCTTCCTCCTCATAGCCCTTATGGTCCGTGCTGCCAACGCTTCTGCTGGCTGGCTTTGGCTGGTCTTCGGCATGTCCATCTTTGGCTGGATCGGGCCTGCCCGAACACTAAGAACCATGGCCTTGTCCCTGCGAGAACGCGATTATGTGAAAGCTTCCAAATACATGGGAGTAAATTCTTTCACCATTATTATCCGGCATCTAGTTCCTAACCTGGCTTCTATCATTATTCTTAATCTTATTCTTGGCGTCATCTCCTCAGTGGGATCGGAAACAGCCCTGAGCTTCCTGGGGCTGGGTATCAAGGTTCCTGACACTTCATTGGGAACCCTCCTTGCCGGTGGCCAGACTACTCTTCAGACCGCGCCATGGGTAATTGGTGTCCCCTCTGTCGCTCTGATTGTTCTCTGCGTCTGCTTAATGATGATTTCAGACGCCCTGCGCGATGCCGTAGACCCCCGGTCCGGTGCTACCGGTCAGGTTTCTGCCTGACAGATAAACAACTAGGAAAAGTAGTCGTCATCAAGCATAATAGAACAATACAAACAATCTCAAATTCGTGGTGAAAAATGGCAAATACAACAGTTGATGACCAGAAGGATCAAGACCTGACGCGCGAGCAGGAGCAGGAAAACGAATCCCAGGATTCTGAAGGCTTCCGCAAGGTTGACCTGGTACGAGATCAGACGCTGGCTTATGAATTTCTGGAGGGAGATGGCCCCAAGGGTGCACCCCAGGGGGATCCCATCATGCAGATACGTGATCTGAACGTCTCTTTTGCCTCTGAGGCGGGAGCGGTCAGGGCCGTGCGAGGTCTCAATTTTGATCTTTGGCGGGGACGGACTCTGGGTATCGTAGGCGAATCCGGTTCCGGAAAGTCAGTCACTGCCCTGTCTCTAATCGGCCTCCTGGATGACAATGCTTCCATCAAGGGTTCCATTACTCTGGATGGGGAAGAGCTGGTTGGCAAGACTGATGAGGAAATGGCTCAAATTCGAGGTGAGCGAATTTCCATGATCTTTCAGGATCCTTTAAGTGCCCTCAGCCCCATGTTCTCCATTGGAGATCAGCTGGCAGAAGCCCTCCTGATTCATCACCCCGATATGTCTGAAACTGAAGTTCATGATCGGTGTGTGGAACTCCTGTCGCTGGTAGGTATTGATGACCAGGAAAAGAGGCTGGTTGCCTTCCCCCACGAATTCTCTGGTGGTATGCGGCAGCGTGTCATGATTGCCATTGCCATTGCCAACAATCCTGACGTTATTATTGCCGATGAGCCCACGACTGCACTCGATGTTACTATTCAGGCCCAGGTGCTAGATCTTCTGGCCGTAGCTCAAAGAGAAACGAATGCGGCAGTTGTTTTGATTACCCATGATTTGGGTGTGGTTGCCGGTACTGCTGATGACATTCTGGTTATGTACGCGGGTAAAGCCGTAGAGAGAGCCAGTATTGACCGCCTTTTTGCCAAACCAACGATGCCTTATACCATGGGTTTGCTGGGAGCTGTTCCCAAGCCTCATATGCCGGCCAGCCAAAGGCTGTCGCCTATCAACGGAAACCCTCCTTCTCTAGTGGCTATTCCGGCAGGGTGCCCCTTCTCTCCCCGGTGCCCCTTAGCAACAGAAAAGTGCCATCAGATTGAACCTGAGCTTGAACTGGCAGAAGAGGGAACAGGCCATCTGGTTTCATGCATTCACCTTGATGATATTCTTAAGAAGAACCTAACCTATAAGGAAGTTTTCCCGGCTCCAGAAGATCTCCCAGCCAAGTGGGCCGATGTTCCCCGTGACCAAAGGCCGATTGTTCTTTCTGTCGATAACTTGACTAAGACCTTCCCTATCACCAAGGGAGGTTCCTTCGGCCGTGTCATTGGAAAGCTGGCCGCTGTTGATCATGCCAGCTTCGATATTCATGAGGGAGAAACTGTTGCCCTGGTGGGCGAATCTGGTTCCGGTAAATCGACTACTTTGACTCAGATTGTGGAACTGAAAAAACCCGAAGAGGGAACCATCACCATCATGGGCCAGAATATTGCGAATCTGAAGCGAAAGGAACGCAAAGCTCTCCGCAAGGACGTCCAAATCATTTTCCAGGATCCCCTAAGCTCCCTGGATGCTCGAATGACAGTTTATGACGTTTTGTCTGAGCCTCTGCAGGCTCAACACTGGAAGAAACATGATATCAGCAACCGAATTGGGGAGCTGATGACCATGGTGGGCATTAACCCCGACTATGTCGACCGCTTCCCTACCCAGTTTTCCGGAGGCCAGCGCCAGCGTATCGCCATTGCCCGAGCTTTGGCCACCAATCCTAAGCTCCTTCTCCTGGATGAGCCTATTGCCTCTCTGGATGTATCTATTCAGGCAGGTGTTATTAACCTCCTAGAAGATTTGCAGGCCCAGCTTAAGATTGCCTACCTCTTTGTCGCTCATGATCTGGCTGTAATCCGTCATATTTCTGACCGGGTAGCCGTTATGTATCATGGTGTCATTGTGGAACAGGGAGAGACTGAGGAGATCTTTACTAACCCTCAGCATCCCTACACCAAGGCGCTCTTGTCTGCTATTCCTATTCCTGACCCCGTTATTGAGCGCACTCGTAAGCGTTACGTTTTTGAAGACGGTAGGCTGCGTAAGGTTGATTCCTACAGCACTCACATGGGAATTGCAAACCAGCAGTAAAGCACTAATCTATTTGCTGTTTTCATTCTAAAAGGAAATCATTTTAAAAATCATGTTAAAAGGGAATCGCCTCCTATCCTTCTTGGTGGGAATCGATTCCCTTATCTTTTTATCTTCTTTTTTATTCACTGTTTTTCCATCCCCTCTTTTTCATCCACTGCTTTTGATGAATAGCAATCACGTATAAAAGCTGCCGATATCTCACAATGTGAAATTTTTTTGCATAATTTCCTATCCACCTTTCCCTCTATTATCAGGGTATCTCTCTTTTTGTATATATATATAAGGTTTTTATACATACTGAGGGAGGGATTATTCACCTCTTAATTTTAGGAAGGATTGAGTAATGAGGAATTCATCTAAGTTTGCCAAACTTGGTGCCTTGGTTGTGTCCGCTGCTACCATCTTTGCCTTAGCAGCATGCGGCAGCACAAACAGCGGTCAGAACGCAATCAAATCTGAGCCAGCTGTCGGCACTCCGGCAAATTACAAGGAAACCCTGCCTATGCCTACTCTGACAGGCATATACAACAACCCTAAATCCCGCGATCAATTGAAGGATAACGGTTCCATTACTTATGGAACTACTGAAGTCACCTCCGACTGGAACAACTTCAGCGTCAACGGCAATACAACCTATATGAACACTTACTGGTCGTATTATATGCCAGTCCTCTTTATCTCCAGTGCTGACGGTGGCACCATGACACCGAATAAAAACTATATTTCTGCCTACAAAGAGACAAAGGTCAACGGTAAGCAGACCCTCTATATCACCTTTAGCCCCAAGGCTAAGTGGAATGATGGCCGTGCCATCGACTGGACGGCTGTCAAAGCAGCATGGACCGTACAGAGCGGCAAAAATAAGAACTATACACCAGCTGCCACCAATGGATGGGATCAGGTAGAAAGCGTCAAGCAGGGATCTTCTGCCAAGCAGGCCGTTGTGACCATGTCCAAGCCTTATTATCCAGCAACGTCTTTCATAAACGTGTATCCTCCCCAGGCACAAAGTGTTAAAGCCTATACCTCTGGCTGGGTAGACAATCCTCATAGTGAGTGGGGAGCCGGTCCGTATATCATTAAGACTCATTCTGATTCCAGAGTTGTTTTCACCCCCAACCCCAAGTGGTGGGGAAACAAGCCCAAGATGACCACCGTCACCTACAGGGTCTTGGATTCTCAGGCAGAAATCAACGCCTTCAAGAACGGCGAAATTGATGTTGCGACAATCTCTAACCAGGATGATCGCAAATCAGTCAGCACCATGAAAAATGCCCAGATCCGCCGCGGTTACTCTCCGACCATTGCTGATCTGGTTCTCAATGCCAAGGTTGCTCCTTTAAACGATATTCAGGTTCGTAAAGCCTTCATCCAGGCAGTAGACCGTACCCAGCTGGCTAAAATTCAGTTCGCTGGCCTGGACTGGACCGAAAAGGTTCCCGGCTCTCTGCTGATGACCCAGACCATTGCTGGTTATGAAGACAACATGCCAAAGGAAGCTGCCTTCAACACAGCCAATGCTAAGAAAACTTTGGAAGCAGACGGCTATAAGCTGGGCAGCGACGGATACTACGCCAAGAAGGGCAAAACCCTGACCCTGTCTTACACTACCTTCGGAGACAGCTCCACCACCAAGGCTCGTGGTCTGGCTATTCAAAAGATGCTGAAAGCAGCTGGAGTTAAGGTAGAAATAGACAATCATCCTGCGTCTGAATTCTCCTCTGTTGTAACCAGCGGTAAGTGGACCATTATGGGCGGTCTGGGCTGGTCTGGTAACCAGTTCTCCTATATGAATGGCGTTCAGCTCTACGGAAGTGAATCGGGAAGCAACTACTCCTTTGTTGGCAAGAAGTCCATTGATCAGGGGTTTGCCAAAGTCGCGACTCTGCCTAAGCGTGAAGACCAGGTAAAACAGGCAAATAAGACAGAAAAGGAAGCTCTTAAACTTTACGCTCAGCTTCCTTACTTCTGTGGACCTCAATCCTATGTGGTAAAGAAGGGCTTGGCTAATGTTGGTCCTTCCCGCTTCAAGACGGTCCTGGTTGAAGATATCGGTTGGGTTAAGTAACAAAACAGCTGATATATTCCAATATATTCCAAGCCGGGCTCCTGAGCCCGGCTTTTTTATATACATAATGTATATTATTGCTTCATTCATCATTTTATGCATCGTGCTATACACAAATATCGTCGTCCTTGTTTAGACTATCAGACACTGGTTCAGCTCTATAATTCATTGTTGATCATTACCAACTTCGAAATAGAGAAACGATTCAGTATAAATAATATTCGGTTTAGCCCTTGTGCAGGAAAGGATTGAGCGATGACAAGGAAGAGAATTATATCAAAACTGCCAGCTCTGGCAGCATCAGCCATAACCGTAATAGCTCTGAGCGCCTGCGGAAATGCCACAACAGGCACCAGCAAAACAGCGATGACCGAAGACCCCTCAGGGACTCCGGTCACCTACACCGGTACCTTACCCATGCCAAAAGCTTCTGGAGACTACAGCAATCCTAAATCTCGCGATCAGTTAAAGGATAAGGGAACAGTTACCTACTCCATATCAGAGATTGGTCCTAATTGGAATGCTTTCAGCGTCAACGGCAACACTGTCTACATGAGCACCCTCTGGAACTATTACATGCCCAGCCTCTGGATGTCCAGCCTGGATGGATCTACAATTAAGCCGAACCCTAACTACCTGACCTCCTATAAGATTTCCACAGTCAAGGGCAAGCAAACCATTGTCCTGAATTTCAACCCGAAGGCCAAGTGGAACGACGGGAGGGCTATTGACTGGACAGCAGTTAAAGCAGCCTGGACCGTGACCAGCGGAAAAAACACCAATTATACTGCTGCTTCTACTACAGGTTGGGAACAAGTTTCCACCGTTACCAAGGGTACAACGGCTAAACAAGCTATTATCACCATGAAGACGCCATACTACCCTGCCACCTCTTTCATTAGCATCTACCCGCCTCAGGCAGTAGATGTCAAGACCTATACCTCTGGCTGGACCGACAACCCTCACGACAAGGAATGGGGAGCCGGCCCCTACGTCATCAAAACCAGGACCGATTCCCAGGTCACCTTCACCCCTAACCCCAAGTGGTGGGGAAACAAGCCCAAGATGACCACCGTCACATACAAACTCCTTGATTCTCAGGCAGCAATCAATGCCTTCAAGAACAAGGAAATCAATGCGGTTTCCCTGTCCACTGCTGATGACATCAAGAACATCCGTTCTGTTACAGGGGCAACAATACGACGCGGTTACACATCAGATGTGTCTATTTTTGAGTTCAATGCCAAGAAAAGCTTCCTCAAGGATATCAATGTTCGTAAGGCGATCGTCCAAGGCATCAACCGGGAGCAGATGTCCAAACTAGCCTTTGCGGGTCTGGATTGGAGTGCCCCTGTTCCTGGCAGCGAACTCGTCTACCCCACCCAGAAAGGGTATAAGGATAATATGCCTAAGGAGGCCGCCTTCAACACAGCCAATGCTAAGAAAACTCTGGAAGCAGACGGCTACAAGCTGGGCAGCGACGGATACTACGCCAAGAAGGGCACAACCCTGACCCTGTCTTACACCACTTTCGGAGACAGCTCTAAGGTTAAAGCCCGCGGCCTGGCCGTACAAAAGATGATGAAGAACATCGGCATCAAACTCACCATTGACAATCGTCCTTCATCAGACTTCTCAAAGACCCTTAGCGATGGTGATTGGCAAATTCTAGGCATGGGCTGGTCATTTAGCGGCACCCCTGACAGTTATAACTACGGCAAGCAGCTCTATGGCATGAAGTCAGAATCCAATTATTCGGGTATAGGCAGTAAGAAAATCGATGCCATGTTCGCCAAAGTGAACACCCTCAACACGGTTTCCGCTCAAATTGCCCAGACGAACAAGGCTGAAAGCGCGGCCTTTAAACTCTATGGACAGCTGCCTTATGCCAATAGTCCTATTATGGGAGCATATTCCAAAGGACTCGCAAACGTTGGCCCTGCAGGCTATAAAACTATTCTCGTCGAAGATGTCGGCTGGGAAAAGTAAGGCAAAGATATAAGCCAGCATAGGCCAAGCCTGAATAAGTAAGCAGGCACTGCATTGGATGAATTAATGAATTCCTCATTCATCCAAGCAGTGTCTGCTTTTCTTTACTTTTTCTTATATCGATTTATACCATTTTCTTATATCGTTTATGAACTGTCTCATTCTTTAAGATAATAAAAATTAACTATTTTAGAATATTTTTTGAATTTTATGCATTATTTTTTGGAGGTTTTATACTGTATTCATTTTCTATCATCGTAAATTCTCTTCCGAATCCTCGATTTTAAGCCAAAAAATAGCACACTTTTATTTACATCCCTTCTATGGTTCCCCTGTCTTTTCATACAAACTCACCAGCAGGCACTGAATAATACAAGATATATAGAGGGTCACATAAGCCTCAGAACCAACTGATAAGCAGAAAATTGTTCCCAGGTAATCGTATAGTCATGAAACATGCAAGGAGGAAAGGCATATAGTTTATACCATCCTTATTTTCCTGGCATGCAACATCATACATAGGAAGGATAGAGCAATGAAGAATTCTTCACCACTCTTCAGACTGGGAGCTCTGATTGCATCTGCTGCAACTGTCTTTGCTCTTGCAGCATGCGGAACAGCAAATTCAGGAACTGCCAAGAAGGTGAATACTGAATCAGCTAGTGGCACTCCTGTTACCTACACAGGAACCCTGCCCATGCCGTCAACAACCGGCGTTTATAACAATCCCCAGCCAAGGAGCAATCTGAAGGATAATGGAACGCTGACCCTGTCAATCAACGAGATTGGCCCTGATTGGAATGCTTTCAGCGTCAACGGCAACACCAAGTATATGAACACCCTGTGGAGCTATTATATGCCTACTCTCTGGCTGTATAACGCTGATGGTTCCACTGTTAAACCCAACAAGAATTACGTCACCTCCTACAAGGTTGCTAAGGCCAATGGCAAGCAAACCATTACCCTGAATTTCAACCCGAAGGCCAAGTGGAACGACGGAACAGCCATTGACTGGACAGCAGTCAAAGCAGCCTGGACTGTGCAAAACGGCAAGGATAAGAACTACACTCCTGCCAGCACTACAGGCTGGGAGCAGGTTGAAGATGTCAAGCAGGGAGATAATGCCAAGCAGGCAGTTATCACCATGAAGACACCGTACTACCCTGCCACCTCTTTCATTAGCATCTACCCGCCTCAGGCTGTGAATGCTAAGACCTATACCTCTGGCTGGACTGACAATCCTCACGACAAGGAATGGGGAGCCGGCCCCTACGTTGTCAAGAACAAGACAACGTCCCAGGTCACCTTCACTCCTAACCCCAAGTGGTGGGGAAACAAGCCCAAGATGACCACCGTCACCTTCAAGGCCCTGGAGGATCAGGCAGCCCTCAACGCTTTCAAGAACGGCGAAATAGCTGCTACTGGTCTTTCTACTGCTGATGACATCAAGACCGTTAAGTCAGTCAAGGGTGCAACCATCCGCCGTGGATATGATTCCAGCGTCAGCGTATTTGAGTTCAATGCCAAGAAAGGCGTTCTCAAGGATATCAATGTTCGTAAGGCAATCGTCCAAGGCATCGATCGTAATCAGATGACAAAGATTGCTTTTGCTGGTCTTGACTGGAATACGCCAGTTCCTGGCAGCGAGCTCCTCTACCCCACCCAGAAGGGATATGAGGATAATATGCCTAAGGAGGCCGCCTTCAACACAGCCAATGCTAAGAAAACTCTGGAAGCAGACGGCTACAAGCTGGGCAGCGACGGATACTACGCCAAGAATGGCAAGACCCTGGCCGTGTCTTACACCACTTTCGGTGATGGATCTAAGATTAAAGCCCGCGGCCTGGCCGTACAAAAGATGATGAAGAACATCGGCATCAAACTCACCATTGACAACAAGGGCAGCTCCGAGTTCTCCAACACCATCACTTCCGGAAATTACGACATCGTAGGTATGGGCTGGTCCGGCGCTAATCCCACTGATGGTTTCACCTCCGGATATCAGCTCTACGGTTCTGATTCCGACTCTAACTATGCCTTTGTTGGTTCCAAGGCCGCCGATAAGCTTCTGAAGAAGGTTACCACCATTGCTGATTCCCAGAAGCAGATTGACACCCTGAACCAGGGCGAGAAGCTGGCTCTTAAGTGCTACGGCACTCTCCCCTATGCAAACCCACCGGTCATGGGTGTCTACGCCAAGGGACTTGCCAACTACGGACCTTCTTCCTGGAAGACAGTTCTCGTTGAAGACATTGGCTGGCAGAAGAACTAGTTAGTCTAGGTTAGCCTAGCTCGTCACCTTAACGAGGAAACCTAACTAGACAAGACAATAAAACAGAATAAAATTCACAGTGAGGGCGGATTCCGCAGGGAACCCGCCCTTTTTGTATATTTTGTTTTGTATACCTTATTATCATTGTCCTTCGAATTATCCATTCGTGGATTTATCACCAGTCACTTGAAGAATTGAAGATCACAATATTATTGGAAACTCATCGAGCCCGGGGGTGGGCCGTAATATACGTCTCAATCAGAGTCTGCGGAGAAATATGAGTGTACAGCTGAGTTGTAGTCACTGATGCATGACCTAAAAGTTCTTGAACAGTACGGACGTCTGCCCCACCTCGAATCAAGTGAGTGGCACAAGAGTGGCGCAAGGTATGGGGATGGACTTCCTTGCTGATATGCGCTCGATTTGCCGCAGCCTGAACGATTTCCCAGACCGACTGTCGGGACAGGCGTTTGCCCCGCTTATTAAGAAAAACAGCTCTCAACTCTGGCCCTGATCTAGCTTTATCCTGCAGATACTGGCGGGGACCATGCAAATAGCGATTCAGGGCTGAACAGGCATATGATCCCAGGGGGACCAGGCGCTGCTTTGATCCCTTTCCCATAAGACGGGCACAGCGGGAATCTAGATCCAGATCAGTCATATTAAGCCCTACCGCCTCTGATACCCTGGCACCGGTTGCGTAAAGAAATTCCAATAATGCCCTGTCCCTGAGGATCACGGGATCTGTATCCCTCTCAGTGCTGGTCATTTCCATCATTCTGGAGACCTCATCTATGGTCAATACATCCGGCAAATGGGCAGCAGCTTTAGGGGGTTTTACCGTCTGAGAAACATCTGTCTGAATCTGGCCACGGGAAGAAAGATAACGATGATACTCGTGGATAGATGCCAGACGTCTGGCAATAGACTTCTGAGACTCCCCAGCCAGCGATAAGGATGCTACGAAATCTTCCACATTTTGCTGGCTGATCTGACCCGGATCTGTAACCTTCTTGTGAGTCAGCCAGCTGACATACTTGATCAGATCAGATTCATACGCCTTAACAGTTGCTGCAGCCAACCCGCGCTCAACAGAAATATATCCGAGAAAAAGAGAAAGGCTGGTGGAATATGCCTCAGGAAGACCATTACTGTCATTTTTTTTGATTTCTGTCATAACAATATCCACAATATTCCTAGCACAGACCTACTTACACGTCCCATGTCCGCCAAATGTACCATCATTACTGGTTAGACTAATCAGACTGGTCAGCTCATTATCCTCAGCACAAAAATAAGAAAATGAAATAAGAAAAATAAATAAAAAAATAAAACCACTAAAATGCAGCCCATCTATAGGAGATGGGCTGCTGTAGTGAACCATTAATTCATCTGCGGGAAATCAGGAGAGATTAGTCATCCTCCCTTCTTTCCGCTGTTTTATTTCTCACCCAGGTTTTATTTCTCACCCAGAAGGTGGGGATGCAGAGACAGGAAAATCAGGTAGCAGGCAGGGATGACCAGCACCAGGGCTGCTCCCAGCTGACTTCCTGCTGCACCTGAGGCAGCTCCCATAATAGGAGGAAGGATTGCACCGCCAATAAGACCCATAATCATAAGCCCTGAAATCTCATTCTGGCGTTCAGGCATATGCAGACCAGCAATCGAGAACATGAGCGAGAACACATTGGAGTTGCCAAAACCAACCAAAGCTAGAGCAATATACAATACCCAGTTATTAGGAGCGACTGTAGTAAAAAGAATGAAGCATATTACAGCCAGTCCTACGCAGGAGGAGCACAATGCCACCATAGCCTTGTTGGAGAATTTGAGCAACGCCCACATCCCCACAGCGAACCCCAGGGTACGGAATGCAAAGTAAATAGACGTCGTATATGCCGCTGCTGAGGCTGCCATGCCAGGGTGAGCACCCATCAAAAACTGAGGAGCATAGGTGTTTACACCAGCATCAATCCCCACATGGCACATAATACCAATAAAGCAGAGGAGAATAACGCCGTCTCCCAGCAGACCCAGGACCTTTCCAAAGGACATATTGGGGGCATTCTGCTTCTCTTCATGGATCTTATCCATTGCCAGCCAGATAAAGGCAATGATGGAAATGATAAGGAAGATGATGTACATAATCCACCATTTGCCGAATGCCTTGCCTAGCCAGGCAGCAACCAAAGGCGCAGAGAAGGATGAAATTGCCTTAACAAACTGCCCCGCAGAGATCGTACTGGAATATCTTTCACCCGAAACCAAGTTAGCAATCAAAGGATTGAGAGAAACCTGCATAAAGGTGTTGCCAATTCCAAGAAGAATGAAGGATATGACCATCAAGGTCAGCTTGCCGCCCTTAGGAACGTTCGGAATCCCATAAGCAAATATGGGGAAAACGCAGGCAGCCAGTGTAATGGCAACAGATATGAGCACAGTGACACGACGGCCATACTTATTCATGCAATAGCTGGTAGGAACTGCAAAAATAAAGAACCAGAAAAAGACCATAGTCGTGAACAGACTTGCCTGCCAAGATGGGAGTGCCAGATCCTCCTTAATAAAGTTGGTCGCAGTTCCCACGAAATCGACGAATCCCATGGTGAAGAAAGTCACCAGGATGGGGATCATCATGGAAGCAGAAACCTTTTTATCGTTATTATCAGTCATGAAACCCTCTCTTTATAAATTTATTCAAGCCCCTGCTCGGCAACATAATCGGGAATCTTCTCGCTGTATTCCGGCCAGGCACCGGCCTTAGTGCACACATATGCAGCCACATTTACTGCCTTCTTATGGGCAAGATGAAGAGGAGTATCCTTAAGAATTTCAATGCAGAATACACCAGAGAAGGAGTCCCCGGCGCCAACAGTATCAGCGACTTCAACCTTGGGGGTCCTGACCTTAGATACAGCACCGTCCTTGGCAAATACTTGTGAATATTCGCTTCCGGCAGTCAGAATAACGTAATCGAGATCGTATTCCTTGAGGAACCAACGGGATACTTCTTCGGGGGTTCCGGGAACGCTGAACATGGTCTGCAGCTGAGTGATCTCCTCATCGTTAATTTTGAAAACCGTTGCTGACTGAAGCTGTTCCTCAATCAGAATCTTCGAGTAAAAATCACCACGAAGATTAATATCAAAATACTTCATGGTACCTGGCTTAACCCGGTCGAGCAAACGCATAATAGTATCATGAGATTCCTGGCTGCGGCAGGCAAGGGTTCCATAGCAAACCGCATCTGCTGTGCTGACGAGGTCAACCATATCCTTTGTGTAAGGAATATGATCCCATGCTACATCCTTGACAATGTCATAGGTAGGAATTCCTTCATGAAGATGGACTTCCACAGTTCCGGTTGGATATGCATTCTTCTTAATCAGATGCTTAATACCGGCTTTATTAACCTCGTTCTCCAGTTCATCGCCTAAATCATCTTCGCCCAAGGCACTGATAGCATACCCATCTGCCCCATTTTTCATAGCATGATAGCAGAAATTCGCAGGAGCGCCGCCTGCCCTTTTTCCTGCGGGAAGCATATCCCATAAAAGTTCACCAAGCGCGACAACAACATGCTTGCCACTGGACTGTGCTGAGTCACTCATCTGAATTCCTTTCCATGAATGCTTGCATCCACGCTTGCCCTAGATGCAGTCACTCTTCCTTGAATGAGTTATTACCTATACAGAACAAAACCGACTGCGTCACATCCTGCATGCTTTTATTCTACCACTCTAAGGAACAGGCACGCTGTTGTTAATAGAGATACAGGTGCTCAAACTAGTCTCCGGCTAGTCTCCGGCAATTCATCTATGTTGTTTATCCCTGGTAATCGCCTAAATTTCAAGCTTTTCTATGTCAGGACGATAATATTTACGCACGAAAGCAAGTCGAGTAAATGTGGAATTTTCCCACCATTCGGCGTGTCAAACGTTTGACATTTCCTTGAGAGACCACAACACACTGGCCACGAGGTATAAGCCCATACCATAAGCCCATACCTCGGCGTGAGCGAAACCTAAAATCAGCAAGTGTCAGCAAGTGCAATAAAACAAAAGCAATAAAAAAGGACGGCATGAAGCCGTCCCACTATGTTTTTTGCTGCTGTCGCTTATTTATTTTTCGACCGGAGCATTAACATCATCAGGAAGAACCTTCTTAGCCTCGTTGACAATGGCCACGAACGTGTCGTGATCATTAACAGCGAGCTCAGCCAAAGACCGGCGATCCAGCTCGATTCCAGCCAGGTGCAGGCCCTGGATGAAACGATTATAGGTCATGCCCTCTGCGCGCACTGCCACGTTGATGCGTGAGATCCACAGTTTGCGGAAGTCACCTTTGCGGGCCTTGCGGTCACGGAAGTTGTAGTTAAAGGAGTGCAGAAGCTGTTCCTTAGCCTTGCGGTAAAGGCGGGACCGCTGCCCCCGGTAGCCGGATGCCCGTTCCAGTACTGTACGACGCTTCTTATGTGCATTTACTGCGCGCTTCACACGTGCCATATTATTTCCTCATCTTTCTTGACGTCTTAAAACTTATGTTCTGACTAAAACTACTGGTTCAGCATTCCCTTGAGATTCTTAGTTTGAGTCTTGGCAAGTACCTTGTTGTCAGACATACGGCGACGCCTATGAGCAGACTTATTCTCCAGATTATGCCGCATAGCGCTTCCGTTATGGATGAGCTTGCCCTTGCTGGTGGTGCGCACACGCTTGGAAGCGGCTGAATTACTTTTCATCTTTGGCATTATTGCCCTCCTTAGGTGATGCCTTCTTCGCTCGAGGGTGGGAAGAAGTCTTCTTTGCGGAAGTCTTGGTAGCAGACGATGACTGCGATTTCGAACCGGATCGGCCATTCTTGGACGGGGCTGAACTTGTCGGGACAGCTGTATCGATTCCCAGAGACTTAAGAGTCTCCTCTGCCTGTGCAGCAGCAGCTTTCTGAGCTTTTTTCTTGGCACTCAGTCGGGCTTGCTGGCGGGCCTGGCGTTCTTCACGGGACCCAGCACCGCGCCGGCGCTGCTCGGATTGTTTATGCACCTTCTTGCCTTTAGGGGCCAGGACCATAATAATATTACGTCCATCACGGCGGGGAGCAGACTCAACAGAACCGAACTCCTCAACCTCATCAGCAAGACGCTGCAGAAGCTCAATACCGCCGACAGGACGGGACTGTTCACGTCCGCGCAGCATAATACTGACCTTAACCTTGTCTCCCCCTTCCAGGAAGCGGGAAACCTGGTTTTTCTTTACTTCGAAATCATGATCATCGATTTTCAGGCGGAAACGTGTTTCCTTAACCTCTGCGGTGCTTTGATTGCGACGAGCCTGACGAGCCTTTATTTTCTCGTTGTACTTATACTTACCATAATCAATGAGCTTTGCCACAGGTGGCTTGGCATGAGCAGAAACCTCAACCAGATCAAGGTTTGCTTCGCGCGCAAGATTCAGGGCAATTGTCGTTTTGACAATACCAACCTGTTCACCTTGCGGCCCAATAAGACGCACCTCTGAGGCGCGAATCTCATCATTTATACGTTGCTCGCTGATGATGACTCCATTTCTTTTTCGTTCCTTGGGGTCTTCCCCACCGATACCAGAAGAGCACGGTCGGCTCCACTCACGGCAGGCTCCATTCCCAGCGAACAGTCTGCCAAACCGCAGACAGCCCTCATTCGATGAATTCCTGGTTGACCTATTCAAAACGCACAGATTCCTGGCGTCATAGTCACCCAGCATTCATGACAGGATTGGCATAAGCCTAACCCGAAGCCATAAAAGGCTCCCAGGTGGGGAGATCCACTTTCTTGATTTCTCAAGCTTCTATGATGATACCATAGGGCTTGACAAGCTCCGGGCAGGGATCAGCCTATCCTATGCACCTTCGCTTCTGCAACTATTTTCCGTTACTTCCAGTCTTTGGTGCGGTCACTGGGTTGGGAAGTATTACTGGAAGTATTATTTTTATCAGACGGATCAGAATCCATACCAGTATGATCGGTGGACGACTTCTTCCCCCTGCCCCAGCGGAAGAGAGATGAGTGGAACTGGCGCTGAACCCGGGAGGAGACATGCTTCTTCTTGTCTTTCTTCCCTTTGCCGTTCTGAGGCCGTACCACCCTGATTTCCTGGGTGATCATATCGGCAAGTTTTCCTACCGAACTGGTCTGACCATAGTGGCCGCGTCCATGCAGATACTGCTCCTCCTCCCCATGCAGATAACCGCGATAATCACCTTGCCAGCCATGTGGAGTTATACCGGAAGCGCCGTAGCTCTCAGGAAGAACAGGCTCAGCACCGCCAAAGGGGCGGGGAGTGCGGGCAACCTTAATACGGACGGTATTGGTCGGATCATTGATGGCAAGAGGAGCAGTCGGGTCCGGCGTGGTAGCACCGGAAGTACGGCTCGCCAACCGACTGGGGAGCCATTCAGCAATTCTGGACACGATGAAGCACATGATGAAGTAGAGAACAGCGGCAACAGTCAGGGCCTGGAGAATATTAAAGTACATGGACCCCAGACGTCTGGACTGCTGGAGGAGATCAGTATAGAGGATAATGGACCCCAGTGCTGTGTCCTTCAGAACAACTACTAGCTGAGTGATTGCAGCTGGCAGCATAGCATAGAGAGCCTGGGGGACCTCAATCAGCATCAGAGACCTGGTCCTGGTCAAGCCCAAGGCTAGGGCAGCTTCCCTCTGCCCGTCGGGCAGACTGCCAACACCAGAGCGGACCAACTCAGCTACCACAGAACCGTTGTAGAGGATCAAAGAGATCGTCACTGCCCAGTAGCTGGAAGAAGGAAGATTAACTGACGAGAACCAGCGCCACATGAAGATCATCATAAGCAGAACCGGTACAGCCCGGCAGAACTCGACAATAATACCGGAGATAAAGCGAATCACCCTATTGGGCAGCAGACGGCCAATACCAAAAATCAGCCCGTAGAGCATGGACCCAATAATGGCCACGACGGAGGCAGCCAGGGTTTGAACTAAACCAGGCAGATAAAAATCTGTCCAGGCTTCAGAATTGAGAGCCGGCCGCCACAGGTCCCAGCTGAGCTGATTCTCTCCCTGAGGAGGATTGTGGAGTCTGAACAGGACGGCCAGAACAAGCCCAGCAATCAAAATAGAACCGATAATATTCGCAATACGGATTTTCTTCAATGCCTTAGGACCAGGTGCATCGAAGAGGAGCCTGGTAGTTGAATCCTCAGAATTTTTCTTGTTATTCATCGACGCACCGCCAATCTGTTGGACAGGTAAGTAGTAAGGAGACCAATAGGAATAATCAAAATGATGTAACCAATGGCAAAGACGAGGAAGATTTGAACAATTCGGCTGGGATGATACTCCAGCATCTCACTCATCAGGGAGGAGGTTTCTGTAGCCACAGAAGCTGCAGCAGCCACCGTTGAATTCTTCAGGAGGGCAATGAGAGTATTCCCCAAAGGAGCCACCGATCCTCTCAGAGCCTGGGGCATAATGATAGACCGAGTGGACTGCATAAAAGTCAAGCCCAGTGCCCGAGCGGCTTCTGCCTGCCCTACAGGAATAGTGTTAATGCCGCTTCGCAGGGATTCCGATACGAAAGCTGCCGTGTAGAGACTAAGACCTGTAATAGCCAGCCAGAAAAAATTAATGGTGAAATTATCGGAGAATTTCAGCTTTAACTGTCCAAAAACGCCCAGAACCATAAAAACCATGATGATGGTCAGGGGCATATTCTTGAAGAATTCGGTATAAGCCCGGGAAAATCCTCGCAGAGATGAAACCGGACTAATCCTCATCATGACCAGGATAGTCCCCAGGATCATGGAGATGAGGGCCGACCAGAGGGTAATCTGAATATTCACCCAGAAGGCTGCGGGGATATTGTACTCGCGAAAAAGTTCAGCGAAACCTGTAAAAAAGTTACCCATTTTTACTTCTCCCCCTCTGTTGGTTTGGGTGGATTGTATTTCGTATCGGGAGAAAACCCAGTGCCAGATGTGTTATTCCATATTGCCCGCTTCCAGGCTCCAGTTTTGATCATATCCTTGATGGCTGCATTAATTTTTTTAGCAAAAGCCTTGGTTTTTTTGTTCTTTTGAATACCAACTCCGTAATATTCCTGAGTAAAGGGATGACCCACCAGCTTCAGCTTGCCCCGTGAATTAGAGGCCAGACCAGCCAGAATAATGTCATCCGTGGTCACGGCATCGACGATGCCGGAAAAAAGAGCTGTGGCACACTCAGCATAGCTGGGCTGTTCCATCAGCTGAACCTTGTTGGAGTATTTCTGTTTGACCACCGTCGCGGAAGTAGAGCCGGTAACTGAGCACAGACGTTTCCCATTCAGATCATCCGGTCCTTTTATGCTGGTATTGCTTTTGCGGATAAGAAGATCCTGCCCGGCTACCAGATAGGGACCGGCGAAAGAAACAGTTTTCTTGCGGTCATCGGTAATGGAATACGAGGCAAGAATCATATCCACATCCCCGTTCTGCAACATGGTTTCCCTTTGCTTGGAAGGGGCCTCAGTCCATTCAATCTCATAATCCTTGTAGCCCAGCTTATGGGCGATGTAGCGGGCTACATCAACGTCAAAACCTGAGTAGGTTCCATTCTTCTTGTAGCCTACCCCGGGCTGATCAAATTTAATACCGATGCGAATAACATGGCCGCTTTGAGTGCTTCCGCAGGCGCTGACCGAGGCCACGCTGGCAAGAACAGCAATAACAGCCAGAATCTTAATGAGGACAGATCTTACAGCAGGTCTAAAAGCAGACCGGATCTGACCAGTTTTCTCATACCTCATCTTCCCCTCCTTAATGCACCAAAATCTTGGAAAGGAAGTCTTTGGCCCGTTCAGTCTGAGGATGATCGAAGAATTCATCCGGGGTGCCGGATTCCAAAATCTTTCCGTCAGCCATAAAGATAATGCGGTCTGCTGCCTTGCGGGCAAAACCCATCTCATGAGTTACACAAATCATGGTCATGCCTTCCTTAGCCAGGCTGACCATAACATCCAGTACCTCGTTGACCATTTCCGGATCCAGGGCAGATGTCGGCTCATCAAAAAGCATGACCTTAGGATGCATAGCAAGAGCCCGGGCAATGGCAACACGCTGTTGCTGGCCGCCCGACAGCTGGGAAGGCATTTTGGAGGCCTGGGAATCGACTCCAACCCGGGCAAGGAGTTCCATAGCCTCATCCTGAGCGTCCGTTTTCTTCATATGTCTGACCTTGATAGGAGCCAGAGTCACGTTATCCAGAATTGTCTTATTGGCAAAAAGGTTGAACTGCTGAAAGACCATACCCACTTCGGCCCTGAGATTGGCCAGTGCCTTGCCTTCTGCCGGAAGTGGTTGGCCATCAATCAAGATTTGACCGGAGTCAATGGTTTCCAGGCGGTTGATAGTTCGGCACATGGTAGATTTTCCAGATCCTGAAGGACCCAGCACCACCAATACCTCCCCTTTCGATACCTCCAGGTTGATGTCCTTCAATACATGCAGGGATCCATAGTGCTTTTCTACATGTTTTAGTTCCACCAGAGTCGGAGTTTTTCTCTCTTCTGTCTGCTCATCCGGCACTGTGGTCTGCTCTGTCTCTGTCATAGTAATCATCCACCTCCTGGACTAATTTTTATACAAAAATATTTATACTTCTTATTCGAACTTATACCTGTTGTTTTCTCAAGCTATTGTAACTCTGCCATAGAAAAACAGGCAGGGGGTTCTTCTTGTGTCATCTCATGTATAAACGATTATCATAGCAGACTACCCGAGACCTTAATCAGACAGGCTGATTAACAAACTGCTCTATCCGTTCTGCCGCCTGAGAAAGCTGTTCCATCCCGGCTGCATAGGAAAAGCGCACATACCCCCTGCCATCAGAGCCAAAACAAGAACCCGGGACAGAGCCGACCAGGCCTTTCCGGGCCAAATCCAGAGCAAAAGTCTGATCATCAGTCCCGTAAGAAAGAGGAATCCGGGCAAAAAGATAGAAAGCACCAGAAGGGTTAACTACCTGAAAACCGCAGGATTCCAGACTTTTACGGAAGTAGTCCCTCCGCTCTCGAAAACGGGAACAGAAGGCTGGAGGATCCTCCCTTCCCTGGTTTAAGGCTTCCACTGCTGCTGCTTGAGCTACATTGCTAGCAGAGGTCACCAGTAAACTGTGAATTTTTCCAATCCTTTCCATAACCTTGCCAGGACCGGCAACAAAACCAATCCTCCAACCGGTCATGGCATAAGACTTAGACAGACTAGTGACCACAATGGTAGCGCTGGGGGCACAGGATGCAAGAGAGCAGTATTCCTGATTATAGGTAAGATCTGAATATACCTCATCGCTGATAACCAGAAGACCATAATGGGTCACGACCCGTGCCAGATCCTCCACCTCCTGTTTGCTGTAAGCAACTCCTGTGGGATTGGTGGGATTATTGAAGAAGACAGCCCGAAGAGGTTTCCCCTGGCGGTGACAGGCAAGAACCTCTGCTTCCAGGGCCTGGGCAGTAAGTTTGAAATCGTGCGGTCTGGTAGAAACTTCACGAACGTCTGCACCAGCCAGATGAGCAATAGATCCATACAAGGGATAAGCCGGAGTGGGAATAAGCACCCTGACCCCCGGCCCCAGGAGGGCTAAAGCTGCGGCAGTCAGAGCCTCGGTGGCTCCTGTTGTGGCAATAATTTCCTGGTTAGGATTATAGACTAATCCTCTTGTTCTCTCCAGGTAACCGGCTACTGCCTGTCTGAAGGTAAGAGTGCCAAAGGCAGGTGAATAGTGACTCTCATTCTGTGAGATCGACTGGATTCCTGCCTCTTTTACATGCTGGGGAGTGTTAAAATCAGGCTCCCCCAAAGTCAGCAAAATAATCCCGGGAATGTCTTTAATTTTGTTGGTAAAAGAACGAATCAGAGCGGGTGCTGCACCGGATAGGGCAGGATTATACAAATCTTCCAGACGAGGATCCAGGCTAGTCATTCATTTCCTCCAGATCAGAGAACATTTTCCAGACCGATTACCAGTTGATTCAGATCCATGACTGCATTCAAAGCAACCTTGACTCCTCCCATGAAGGATGACCTGTCGAAAGAATCCTGCCTGATAGTCAAAGCCTCCCCCGGGCCACCAAATAAGACCTCTTCATGGGCCAGATAGCCAGGCAAACGAATAGAATGCACGTGAATCCCTTCAAAGTTGCCTCCCCGGGCCCCAGGCAAGGTCTCAGTCTGACCGCTGTACAGGCTGCGCTTCTCAGGATCAGAAGCCTGAGCTAAGAGACCTGCTGTTGCCAAAGCTGTCCCTGAAGGGGCATCCTTTTTGTCTCCATGATGCATCTCAATTACTTCTGCATCAGGAAAATAGGCGGCTGCTTGTCTGGCAAACTTCATAAGAAGAACGGCTGATAAACCAAAATTAGGAGCGATAATACCTCCCAAGCCTGCGGCAGCAGCCTGCTGGGCCAGAATTCTCTCCTGCTGATCTGTCAGACCGCTTGTTCCTACCAGGGGCCTCATTCCATGGTCAAGAGCATAGGAGACATTGGAATATACAGCCGAAGGGGTAGTAAAATCCAGCCAAATATCAGCAGCATGATCAGGGATTTCAGACAGGTCATGGTAAACCCGGAACCCATCCGGGAGCACATCGGAAGAAAAACCGGGATCAGTCTCATCCCGGTCCGATTCGCGGGGGGTGAGGCCTACATCAAGTGTAAAACCAGGTAAAGAATCAATCAATTTTGTGCAGGATTGACCCATTTTTCCTTTATACCCGGCAAGCAATATGGAATATGTCATCATGTCCTTCCGTCGATGAGTATCTCGTATATTTATATTGTCTCTACTGTCCCTACCGTTGTCCCTGCCTGTCTCCTACAGCAGGTCTTATTGCGGCCAATCAGAGCCTGCCAGGCTCAGCTGGGAACGTCCTGCAAGGCCCAAAGCATGAGCCAGATTGTCTTCTTCCTGATCGGTTAAGGACAGAATAGGCAAACGGCAGCCGCCCGCCTGGTAGCCCTGAGCATTGAGCACGGCCTTAACCGGAGACGGCGAAGGGTACCTGAACAGGGCAGCCATTCTGGGGATTAGCCAGCGCTGAAGTTTTCCTGCCGCCTGCCAGTCGCCCCGGTATAAATTATCATACATATCTCGCATCTGAGAAGCATAAATATGTGAAGCAACAGATACAACTCCTGCTGCCCCCAGGAGTCTGGCGGTCAGAGCCTGAGAATCTTCACCGGTAAAAACGGCAAAGTCCGGATCGGTTCCTTCAATAATTGTTTGAAGGTCTTCTAGACTTGAGCACTGCTTAATACCCACAATTCCCGGGTGATGGGACAGACTTATCACCGTCTGTGGCTCCATCAGAACCCCGGTCCTGCCGGGAATATTGTATATGAGCAAAGGCAGATGGCAATGGTCGGCCAGGTAAGTGAAATGGGCAATCATTCCTCTTTGATTAGGCTTATTGTAGGGAGGAACAACAACCAGGGCAGCATCAATCCCGGGGATTTCAGCGACTTCATTAGTCAGCCTCACTGTTTCTTCCGGATTGTTGCTGCCTGTTCCTGCAATAAGGGGAACCCGGCCGCCAATAATCGAACTGAAATTCCGGTATAATTCCACTGTTTCATCATGAGTCAGTTCAGGATTTTCTCCTGTTGTCCCCCCTATAACAAAACCGTTCGATCCCTGCTCTATCACATGATTGCTTAATTTTTCCAGGGCAGAATAATTAATCTTCTGGTCCTGACCAAAAGGAGTTATTAGGGCCGTATATAGATCTGCTTGCTTAATACGCATCATACCTCATGCATCCTCTCAGAAATAAAAGAACAGACGGCTTCGACTCCCTTCCCTATGGCACTCTCTTTAGGATTGAAAGTTGCCGTATGCAGACATGACTCATCATCAACCCCCAGCCAGAACATTGTCCCAGGGAAACGGGCAAGAAGGTAACCAAAATCTTCTCCTGTCATGGCTGGTTCCACCGTGGAGTAATCCACACCAGGCAAGGCTTTCATAATATGGATCAGATTTTTGGTCAGGTGGGGATCGTTGACAACCGGCAGGTAGCCACCTTGATGAAGCCGGCAGGAAACAGTTACTGAATAAGCTTCTTCCAGCCCCCGGCACAGGGCCAGGAGCTGATCATCGATCCTCTGAATGGTGTTTTGGCTCAGCCCTCGTATGGTCCCCTCAATGTGGGCATGGCCGGCAATAATATTTCTTGCCCTGCCTGCCTGAATCTTCCCCAAAGTAAGAACCCCACCCTGAACTGGGTCAATTCCACGAGAAATTATGGTCTGAGCCTGCATAATAAGGGCTGCTGCGGCCATAAGAGCGTCTTTAGAATCCTGGGGGAAGGCAGCATGCCCACCCACACCCTCTATGTCTATGGTTACTTCGGTAGTTCCTGCAAAGAGGGTTCCCATCCTGCAACCGATCTGTCCAGCTGGCAGATCGGGAGTGTCATGGAGGGCATAAAACTCATCTGGCTTCCACTCTCCGGTAAAAATTCCTGATTCATACGCTCTTTTAGCTCCGCTCTCAGCCTCTTCCGCGGGCTGAAAAAAGAAAATGAGATTATCCTCGGGCTGGTGCACAGAAAAATAGCTGAGCACCCCCAAAGCCACAGCCATGTGTATGTCATGCCCGCAGGCGTGCATATACCCAGGATTTGTCGAGCTAAAAGGCAGATCTGTTTTTTCCTCAATCGGCAAAGCATCCATATCAGCTCGGTAAGCGATCGTTCTGCGAGGCCGAAATCCTGACACCAAAACGAGAACAGCTGTGGACAAATTTTCAGGAACTCGTACCTGCAAAAATTCCTGATTCATACCAGAAATAACTTTCAGCACGTACGCCTGGGTCTTCACTTCTTTCAAGGCTGGTTCCGGAATCTGATGAAGATTCCGGCGAATAGAAATGAGGTTTGCCTCGGTTAAAACGGGTGACATCTTTTCCATCATTTCTCAGATCCTTCGCAAATCTTCTTCAATAGCCGTTTTGGATTCAGTGTGAGCATCAACTGATTTGATAACCCTGGCCGGAACTCCTGCAACCACGGTATAGGGCTCCACATCCTGGGTAACCACCGCTCCTGCTGCCACCACAGCATGATCCCCCACCTGAACACCTTCCAAAACAACGGCATTGGCCCCAATAAGCACCTGGTCCCCAATTCTTACCGGTTGAGCTGAGGCTGGCTCGATAACCCCGGCCAGAACCGCCCCAGCCCCAATGTGACAATTCTTGCCTACAGCTGCCCTGCCACCCAGAACAGCCCCCATATCAATCAGGGATCCTTCCCCCACATAAGCCCCAATATTGAGGATGGCACCCATCATGATGACAGCTCCGTCTTTTATGGTTACCCGATCTCTGATAAGGGCTCCCGGCTCTATTCGGGCATGTACCCTGGTCAGATCCAGGAGAGGGAGGGCAGAATTTCTCGCACCAGCCTCTACCCTCACCTGCTCAAATCTGCCTTCATACTTTTGGATGAAAGGCTGCAGAAGAGCCCAGTCGCCAAAAACAATAGCCAGCCTACCTTCTGCAAAAACCTGGGTCTGATCGGGATAAACCAGGCCAGCCATTTCTTCCGAACTGACTCCCCTTATGTAGACGGTAACCGGGGTTTTCTTATCGGACTGAGCTATATAAGAGATAATCTCCCTGGCAGAAAGACTGTTTTCCTGCCCTCCTGTTCCTGCTTCACCTGTGGTCATATATCCTCCTTATATATTATGTATATTTATGCTCGTTAGAGTTTATGCTGTATACTGTCGTTTCTTGCTCTTGTGGCTGTGCTTGTCGTTGAGCTTGTCACTGTGCTTGTCGCTTTTCCTGTCCTTATGCCCGCTCATCGGTGTGGACCAGAATCATAGGCCATATCCAGACGGATTAAATCTTCATAGCTTTCCCGACGAATGACTAGCTGGGGGTGGCCATCTTCAACAAATACAACTGCTGGACGGGGATTGCGGTTATAATTTGATGCCATAGAATATCCATATGCCCCTGTAGCCGGAATGGCCAAAATGTCTCCTGGTTGAGTTTGGGGCAGAGCCTGATCCCAGCAGAGTACATCTCCGGACTCACAGTATTTTCCAGCAATTCGCACAGTCTCAGCTGGCCGGCCTACGGGGTTTTTGGCAAGAAAAGCCTGGTAGCGGGCCCTGTACAAGGCAGGGCGGATGTTGTCCCCCATTCCTCCATCCACAAAAATATATGAATTATAACCAGGAATATCTTTTCTGGATCCCACCGTATACAAGGTACAGGCGGCTGACCCTACCAGCGACCTGCCGGGCTCAATCCACACTGTTGGCAAGGGGAAGGATAAGTCAGCTGCAGCCTGACGGATACTGCTGGACAAAGACTGAACAAAATCTTCCACATCATCCGGATCATCTTCCTGATTATAGGCAATGCCAAAGCCTCCCCCCAGATTCACAGACTGTGCGCAGTAACCAAAATCCCTTCTCCACCGGGCAGCAAGATTGATCATAATTCGAGCCAGGGCCTGAAAGGCATAAGGATCAAAAATTTGTGAACCAATATGGGCATGAATTCCTTCCATACAAAAACGAGAATCAGCAAGAACCTTCTGAAGAGCCCGGTCTGCCTGGCCGGAAGCCAAATCGAAGCCGAATTTGCTGTCAGTCTGACCGGTGCTGATGTAGTCATGGGTGTGGGCACTGACACCAGGAGTTATACGGAGCATAATATGAGCCGGCTCAACCTGATCACGATGAGCAGACCGAGGAGAAGGAAGCATATTTTGTAAAAGTTCTATCTCATGGAAATTATCAATAATGATAAGTCCCACTTTGCTCTTTAGGGCAAAAGTAAGCTCTTCCTGAGATTTATTGTTCCCATGAAAGCTGATCCTTTCAGGGGGAAAACCAGCAGCCAAGGCGGTTGCCAGTTCGCCTCCAGAAACCACATCAACATGCCCCCCCTCCTGGTCGATGAGATTATAAACAGCCTTGCAGGAAAAAGCCTTTGACGCATACGAGATGACAGATCTGATCTTGGCTTTCTCAAATGCCTGCCTGAAAGCCCGGTAATTACGACGGATTCGGCTGACATCATAAGCAATAACCGGGGTACCATAAGTGGCAGCCAGGTCAAGACAGTCGCACCCGCCTACCATAAAATGACCGGATGCGCTGATCTGATCTCTCTGTATCATCTCTGTCACTGTTGCCTCCCCTATCTAATGTTTCTACTTATGTTTCGCTTATATATAGCGCTTATGTTTTTTTATATGTCGGTATGTCGTTTATATTTATATTTTTCTGTATTGTGACAAGAGAACAAAAAACGGACTGCGTCTGCGCAGTCCGGAACTTACACAACGTGCACGAAGCAACGTTTTGAATTATGGAGTTTCGACAGCGCTCCGCGAATCTGATTTCGCGACAGTCTGAAACTTATTCAGCAGCAGACCAGCTCCCGGGCTTGTACCTGCCCGGGGCTTCGGCGGCTTCCCCTTTTACCATCAGTCATAGCCTGGCCGGCTCATGATGGCTACTGATGTCAGTCGCACCTCTTCGATTACTAAGTACTATACACATTACCGTATACTTTGTCAAAGGGTGCATGTTATTTTTTAGTGATTATTGCATACTTAACAGGCAGCGCAGAGATTTTTGGGAGGCAGAATTACATGATTACCTTAGAGAAAGTTCAAGGCAGTGGCAACAGTTTTTTTCTTCTGGACCAAGATCTGCTGCCTTCTGCCTTAAATGAGAATGAGTTGAGCAGACTCGCCCTTGCCCTCTGCCCCAGGAAGACCGGACTTACAGGGGGAGCCGATGGAATTTTAGCGGTGACCGCCAGTCCCACTCCTTCCATACACGTCATTAATGCTGATGGAAGTCAGGCATCCATGTGTGGGAATGGTCTGCGTACTGTAGCACGCTATTTACATGATCATTATGGATTTGGGCAAGAAGGTAAAAGAGATACGATAGATGGCTCTTTCCATGTATCTACTCTCAACGCTAACCTGCAGGTACGATCAGTAGGAAATTTTGCTCCTGGCCTGCCAGCCTATTCCGTGGAAATCTCACCCGTATCCTTTGACAGCCGCAGCCTCCCCTTCACTAATTTGGGTCGAAATCGCCTGATTAATTGCAGCGTCCCTGAGCTTTTACCAGACCTGCGTTTTACTGCCCTGTCTGTTCCTAACCCTCATGTGGTTTCTTTTATGACTCAAGATCAGGTCCAGTCTGATCTTCTTTCATCTCTGGGGAACCGGCTCAATTCTCCCAACCCGTATTTCCCCAATGGTGTGAACGTTAATTTTGCCCACATACTTGGCCGCAATACCCTCTATGTCCGTACTTTCGAGCGGGGAGTCGGACTGACGAACGCCTGCGGAACCGGGATGTCTGCAGCTAGTCTTTGTCTGGTCCTTACCCACCCTCAGATGGGAGAGGCGAACCAGGAAATCACTGTATACAATCCGGGAGGTATGGTAAAAACTCGTGTTCATTACCAGGAGGAGGAAGGAACCTATACGATTAACCTCATTGGCAATGCCACAGTGACCCATCTGATTGAACTCGACGAATCCTGCCTCTACCATCCTCCAGCCCAGGGGTCTGACCTCGAAAAAAAGAAAGCAAAAATCAAAGAAACCGCAGAGAATACAGCGTACCAAGATTTTGTGGCAAAACTCCCCTACCACTGACGGCTGGGCTGGTTCTCAGTCTTGATTCACAGTCCTGGCTCTCAGTCTTGGTTCTCAGCCCCTGTCAATTCCAGGATCATAGCCAAAACCCTCCTGGCAGACTGCTGCAACGTTGCCCTGGTCAGACTGTACTGATGCTCAGGATTGCTCAGAGCATCCATGATATCTTTCTTATCTGAAGGAATACCAGGCATTGTCAGATCATTACCAGCCTTCACACACCCAGCAGCAGAAGCCGCCGGCCATTGGTCACCCGAGGGTCCCATTCCTCCAGTTACCAGCCAATCAGTCATTACAAGACCATCAAAACCCCACTCATCACGCAGAATTTCGGTCACCAAGTCATACCTGTTGCAGGCGTGTTCACCGTTAATGAGATTGTAGGAGGTCATCACTGTTCGGGGATGTGACGTCTTCACGCAAATCTCGAATCCCTTCAGATAGATTTCCCGCAAAGCTCTCTCAGAAATGTTGTTATTCTGGAAGTAGCGGTTTGTCTCCTGATTATTGGCGGCAAAATGCTTGATCGTGGTGGCACATCCCTGATGCCGGCTAACACCCCGGGTGATGGCTGCTGCGATCCTACCGGCGAGGAGCGGATCTTCGGAATAATATTCAAAATCTCTGCCACACAGGGGAGATCGCTGAATATTCATAGCCGGAGCAAGCCAGAGATTCGCCCCGAAGAGCTCCATCTCATCACCAACCAGATCGCCGCACTGCTGAACCAGATCATCATCCCATGACTGGGCTAACTCAGTACCAATCGGGATAGCAGTGCAATACTGATAGTAAACCGTCCGAGCTCGGGCCGAATCAGTGGCTCGAGACTTCATAGCAGCCAGCTCCTCATCCGAATACATGGAGAGCATGTCTGCACCCATAGAAGTCTCCAAAGGCTGAGGTTTACCACCATCTAGGGTATACCTTTGAGAAAGACGCAGGCCGGCAGGACCATCAGCCATGGTCAAAACAGGAAGATCCTGACCTTCAATTTGATGAGTGGTCTCACCAGCAGCACCGGCCAGAGTGGTGGACGCGTCGCCTATGACCTCCATCAAATCATCAGAATCCTTGTATGCTCCCACACACAGGTAGGTCAGATCTTCATCAGACAAAGTCCCTACAAACTCATCCAGACTTCGCTGACCGGAAGCAACGTCCTTCCAGGAGAAAGGCTCTGTTCTGGTGATTTCTGCGGGTTGATCAGAATAAGAAACTGCGGTCGTAGGAATACTGCCAGCATCAATTTCCACTACGGTGGCTGTCGCAATTTCATGTGCTTCCTCCGGGTAGCTATAGGCCGGGCCAGAGGGAACAAAATCCGTAAATCCACTCTCTCCACCGACCGCATGAAGTTGCTGAGTAACGACATCGTCACTCAAGCGAACAATTCCAGCAATATGCGTGGATCGGGAGCTGTCTCCTACCCGTAGGGCATAGTCTCCAGCTTCCAACAGATAGGCACTAGACTTCTGGTCATAAGAGGCAAGAGAAGACAAATTAAAGGTAAGGCTGACTACCTGAGATTGGCCTCCCTGCAATTCCTGAGTCTTGACAAAGCCAGCCAAAGCCTGGTAAGGCTTCGGTAAAGAACGGTCTGGCTGCGGGGCAGAATAGTAGACTTCGACTACATCCTTGCCGGCGGCAGAACCCGTATTGGTAACGGTAGCATTAACAGTTATCGTTTCCCCATCGACTTCTACAGTTCCGGGGCTGACCTTGAAAGTAGTGTATCCTAAACCAAATCCGAAAGGATAAATAGGAGTGGTATTGGTACTGTCAAAATACCGGTAACCGACGAAAATGCCTTCCCGATAATTAGTGTTATTGGGGTCGCCAAAACCTTCTGTTGAAGGATAGTCTTCAATCGGAGCCCAGGTCATAGTCAGTTTTCCTGAAGGATAGGCCTTTCCAGTCAAGACATCGGCGCAGGCATCTCCGGTAGCTGATCCCAGCTGGCCGAGGAGGAGAACGGTTTTGATCTCTTCCAAACCTGTTAAATCAATCAATCCGCCCACATTGAGAACCAAAGCAAAATGCTGATAAGTCTTATTCAGTTCGACAATAT
The DNA here is from genome assembly GCF_001042695.1 of Scardovia inopinata JCM 12537. Lineage (NCBI taxonomy): Bacteria > Bacillati > Actinomycetota > Actinomycetes > Bifidobacteriales > Bifidobacteriaceae > Scardovia > Scardovia inopinata. The sequence goes on from NZ_AP012334.1 coordinate 1,054,362, forward strand.
CCCTCAGTTCTGTTTCGGTCAGTTTAATGTCTCCCGGGACTGGACGACGGTCCGACCCTTCCCCGGAGTTGCGGGCCAGAACGTACACAGCTGTGTCTGCATCGGTTCCCTTGTGGAGAGGAATTTGATAGTTGGGCTCCACCACCATCTTGCCCATTGTCGCCAGAATCGGATTTTGACCAGCTGCTTTAGCCTCTTGGCGCAGCTTTTGATAAAAGTCCTTTTTTGCAGCACTAATGACCTGATCGTAGGCATCGAGCCAATCTTTAGTGGTGACAGTAACCCCGGCTTTCTCCAAGCCCTCTTCTACGGTTACAAAATGTCGAACATTAACATCACCAGAACCAGTGCCACCCTTAATCGTCTGTCGGGCACCATTGCCGTAGAGGGCTACTGACTGCAGGTTTGTTAAGGGAAGTGTACCATCATTTCTCAGAAGAACCATGCATTCTGGTGCCAGACGGCGGACCAGATCTTCATGCTCCTGTTCGAAAGCTTGTTTATCCGGATCGTTGATACGAATAGTCATAGCAAACTCCTTTTTGTTTTACTGTGCATTTTTACATTTTTTTATTACGTCTTCACACTATTCTAACATTTTCACACTATTCTAATTTAAATTTATTGAATTTCTTCTTACCATTCTTGATAACTTGATAAAGAGGATTCAGCATAAAACGGCCAATGAGGGCACGTAAAAGTCACGGAATCCCTTGGTAGGAGGACGAAGCTGATAGCCAATCTTAGCCCAGGAGAACTTCTCCGTATAGGCGCTGTGCTGTCCTGATATTCAGTATACTCCTGGAAGAATATTGGTGTTTTACACTGAGGACCAAAGGGTTTGTGCAGGCAGTTTATACAGTAAGTTTATACAGGCAGTTTATGCAGGAAGCATCTTTCCCTGCGGATTATTTATGCTGTCAGCAGCATCTGTGGAATCGCTGATTCATTCCTGCCATGTCATTTAAAAAATTTGGGCACGTTCGTAAAGAGAATATGATAATCTCTGACTGTCACAAGAACAACAACGTTCTCTTTGACTAATTAGATTTAGTGATTAAGAAAGGATCAAAATGTCAAATCAAGGAATGCCCCCCCCCCGCTGATAATCAGATAAATCCCAATTTCCAGCCTTATCAACAGAATCAGCCGCCATTTCCTCAGCAAATTCCTCAAAGGAAACCAACAAGTGCTCTCGCTGTTAGCTCACTAGTTTTGGGAATTATCTCGATCATTCTTTCCTTTATCCCGTTTATTAATAATTTTGCTTTTCTTCTTGCTCTGGTCGGGCTGGCCTTATCAATAGCCGGATTAGTTGCTACCGGAAAAACAAAAAATGAAGCAGGAAAAGGTCTTGCGGTAGCCGGTGTTATTTTATGCGTTCTTTCCATCATCATTACATTGGTTATGCAGCAAGCAACCTCAAAAGCTATAGATACAGCGTTTTCAAACACTGCCTCGTCGTCACAAACCAGCACTGCAAAAAGCAAAGACCCTTCACCAAGCCAAAAATCTGATTCATCCAAGAATACTGAAGACAAGACATCCGAGGGTAAAGGAAACGTCGATGGTGACAGGTACACAGTAGAACTTGTTTCTTTGGTAAAATCAATTCCTGATTCTGACGGAAAACCGACCGTTCTTCTGACCTATAAAGTCATCAATAACATGAAAAAGAATTCAAACCCGTTAGATATTAATATTGAAGCTTTTCAAAATAAGAGGCAGCTGGATACAGCAATTTATTTTGATCAGCCCCAAGGCTATGATCCAGGTTCTTTTATGAAGACTATTCAACCAGGAGGGGTTCTTACTGTTACAATTGGTTATGTCCTTGAAGATGAAACATCTCCCGTTACTATTGAAGTAACGGGTACGGTAGATTTCAGTAAAAATCCTCAGAAAGTAACAAAGACTTACGAATTGACAAAATAATTACTCGAGGAGAGACTATCTTCTGAGAATTTTATAGGAATACCTTAGAATCAATATAGGGAATAATGGTCGGCTGTAAAAATATGTATACTATTGCTAGTGCGCAGCCGACCATTCAACCGCTAAATTTCTGCGAAAAAATCATCATTCTTTAAGGGAAAATCCTGGATTTCCTCATAATGAATTCCATTCTTATCAGTCCAGGGCGCAGTTTTCTCTGCGGCACATTCAGCGGCACATTCAGCGCTGAATAATTATTTTCTCTATATCCTTTCCGCGAAAGACTGCTCATACCTTCGTGACCCGCTGTATACGAATAAGTACAAATCGCAGGACCTAAAAATTCACTGCCCGGACTGACCAACTGGCCCATGAACCATGAAACTCTTACTCCACTAATCCCAAGTGCCTCAAGGCATTCATGACCCCATCCTGGTCAACGCTGGACGTCACATAATCAGCATGGGCCTTAACAAGATCACTGGCATTGCCCATAGCCACGCTTATTCCTGCAAAGTCAAGCATATCAATGTCGTTTTCCCCGTCACCAAACACCAGGCATCCCCTGCGATCCAAGCCCCAGGCATCCAGAAGAGCTGCAATCCCTTTGTCTTTGCCCCCATCAGCCGGAATGAAATCAGCAAAATCAGGATGCCAACGCAACGAACGAACGCCAGGCACAGCTTGAACTACCTCTTTTTCAATCTCAGGGGTCACGAACATGCTGAACTGATAAAGGTCATGATTTTTTAAACGGGAGAATGGATCATCATAAACAACATGTGGTGCCGTCTTGCCCAGATGGTCGTAAAGGTGGCGGACGGCGCTGCTCATCTGATTCAGATACCCATATTCGCGTTCAGAAAAATTTACACTAATATCTGGATTCACTGTCAGATAAGCTAGCAAGGCATCTACACTCTGCCGGCTCAGCGGTTCCTGATGGTAAATCGTCTGCTGGTCATACACAACCTGACCGGTCATACATACCACTGCATCAAAATCTATGTGTAGAGTGTCGCGAACTCCATCAAACTCATGTGGCGATCTCCCGGTGGCAATGGCAACCTTAATACCTTTGCTGCGGCAGTAAGCAATTGCATTCCTAGTTGACTGGGGAACATCGTTAGTTTGAAAACTCGTCAAAGTCCCATCAATATCAAAAAAGAGCGAATTTATGCGGGTTTGAACCGGTTCTCCTGTATTCTGGTTTTTTACGGTCGTGTCTTTTTCCATATTTTTATTTTAAACTGACACATCTATCCACAGAGCGGCAAATTTTTCTCTTATATAGTCTTGGAGTGACCCCTCCTGGTGGGTTTACCAAACTACCCTTCACCCAACTGCACATTCAAAAAAGTAAAACCGCAGAAAATAGCCATTCTTGATATTTATCTATGCAGTTGGGTGAAGGGTAGTTTGGTAGCCTTCATTAATTTCATTGAACTTGAGTGTTTAATAGTAGACAACAAAATGAATTCTCATAAAATGCTTAACATAAATTTGGTTTTACTTAAAAATATTTCAAAATGTAGTGTTATAGAACCATTTTCTCAACAAAACAGGAAAAGGGTAGCACAAAAAGGCAGCGCAAAAAACAACACGAAGTGCAGCACGAAAGGCTACACGACAGAATTTATGGATAAAATCTTACGCTGGATGTCCCTTTGTGCTCTTTATGCACAAACTGCAATATGCCCAGTTAAAATCTATGCGATATTCCGCAGATTATGCAATTATGCAGTCGGATAGGACCGCTCCCCTATACTGGTACTATGACCAACCGGAGTAAAACAGAGTCCGTTGAGTACATGCTCAATTCGCGGGGCAGTATCCCGGACAGACAGACGGCCAAGCAATCAGGCCGTTTTCCCCATCCAGCCTGGTGCACAATCTTCGCGGCCGGCCAGTATTACGATGAATTCCCTTATACTGACAAATCATCCCTGATTATTGCAGCAGACGGCGGGCTTGACTATGCTTCCTCTCTGGGCCTGACTCCTGATGTTTTCATTGGAGACAACGATTCCCAAATGGATCTAGCCTCCAGGAAGGAGCTGTCCGATCAGACAACGGTTATACCCCTGCCCGCACAGAAGGACGATACTGACCTGATGGCAGCAGCGAAATATGGGTGGAGTCAGGGAATTCGCCAATTTGATATTTATGGGGCCTTAGGTAAACAGATCGACCATACCTTGTCAAGCATAATGCTCCTGGCCCGGCTAGCACAGGCAGGAGGGATTGGATTCCTGCATGGAGATCATACGATCGTGACTGCGATCTGCAACGCCACCATGACTTTTCCTGAGGGATATGTAGCTCCCCGAAGGATGATTTCAATTTTTGCCCAGTCCGACACCTGTACTGACGTAACTATTAAAGGACTCGCTTATGAGCTCAGCCACGAAACGGTAACTAATCATAGTGATTTTGGGTCCCGCAATGAGTTTAGAAATAATACAGCATCCAGTATTCATGTAGGGTCTGGCACCCTGATTATCACCTATCCCAGTGAAGCCCCTTACCCTACCATTGTTACCAGGGTCAAGCCCTTGCCATCTTTGGGAGATCTGAGCAGGACGGTTTCCCAGCATTTGGCTGCGACTGACAAGGATTAGCAACGGGGGAAGGCAGGGGAAGACTGAAAGAAGACAAAGAACAAAGAGAAGACAGGGAAAAACTGACACGGTAAGGCTTTACAACTACATAGGCAAGACTAACGCAACCTTACAGGCTTCAACACCCTCAGATGAGTCGATGATGAGCAGAAGTCTTGCCATTAGTTAGTCGAGTATTACAGCTCAGCATCAGCATGTCTAGTATTGACTGGTTTAACAGTAACAACTAGTCCAGATACTGGAGGGGGTTATCAATAACCCGCCTTAATCCCAGTTCTGCCGCCCCTCTCAAGGCAGGATGGTCATTGACCGGGGGCTTCATAACAGTGACAGACATTCCCGAAGATCCCAAAACCTGATCAGCTACATCAACAGTCATTTCCTCCATAACGGAATCATCAATTCTAGACCAGAACCCGCCTACCATAGCCGTATCCACATCCACAACATTCATGGCCGAGGCAATAACCGAATTGAGAGCTCGGATAGCAAGTCGCATAGCTTTGCGAGCCTGAGGATCGCCCTGATGCCACCGATCCAGCAGCTCATCCAAAGCCTGAGGCTGAACCGCTGCCTGGCCCTGAGCAATACCAGCTGCTTCCACCAAAGCCCGGCGTCCTGCATACATTTCCACGCAGCCCCTACGCCCGCAGAGGCACACCGGTCCCTTGAAATTAACAGACACATGCCCCAACTCACCTGCAAACCCATGATTCCCGCGAGAAATCTGGCCTTGCCGAACATATGCACCGCCTATGCCTATATCAGTTGAAATATAAATAAATGAATTAGGATTCTGATAAGTTTCTGCCTCCATGTGGGTTGCATAGCCTGGAACCTGAGCTATTGCTGCCAGATTAGCTTCATTTGCTCCATACAACCTCAACTGGGAGACCAGTGGATAATTATTCAAATCGACCTGTTCCCACCCCAGATTTCGAGCCATAAGAAGATGATGACCATCTGCAACCAGACCAGGAAGGGCCAGGCCTCCGGGGACAATCCGGCAGTGGCGTCGTTTGAAGCGGGACAGGGTTGGCTGAATAAGTGTTTCCACCTTCCTACACGCTGTCTGAGGATCTATATTGACCATAGGGTGGCTTTCCCATTCTTGGGCTAGAACCTGACCGGTAAAGTCCAGGAGAAGAAAGCCATAACCGTCAGTATTGATTTGAGCCCCCAAGCCGGCCCAAGAAGCCGGGGCAAACCCCAGAGGGACTGATGGCCTGCCCATTTTTTTGACCGGGGATATCTTTCCCCGGGATATCTTTCCCGAAGAAGCTTCACCGGAAGAAATCTTTCCCGAAGAAATTTTGTCCGAAGAAACTCTCCTTACAGGAGTTTGCAAATCTTCCAGAAGTCGGTTTTTTTGCAGGATAGCTGTCTGCATGGAGATAGTGGCTTTGGTCAACCCTGTAATATCAGCCAGGTCTGCCCTACTCAATGGATTTTCCGAGCTGAGCAGGGCTTGCAAAACGACAGAAAGATTATGATTACGCAAACCCTCCTGGTTGATGCTGGGCAATGATTTCCCCTCCCTGTGCCGGCGATTGATACCTCTGCTTGCCGGCTGACCTGCTGTGCCTGCCTTCATAGAATCCCTCGATTGTATAGAACTGTTATTTATTCTTTCCTTATGATACTATGAGTTTGTTAGTTCAGTCGTTAAACAAAGTTGTTCCTGACAAACAGCAGGCGAAACTGAACAGATTTCGCTGAAACAGGCGAGAAAAACTGGAAAAAATTTATGCTAGATACAAGTTCAAACTCAGGCGCAGTCAGGGCTTAAATCAGGTGCAGTTAGGGGTCAAGCTCAACTGCAGGCAGGACACAAACATAAGTTCAGTCTTAGAGGCAGACTCAGCCAGGAACACCAGTATCAAGGAGGACATAGTGGACAGAGCGGACGCAATAAACGCAAAAAACGCGCGGAAGACAGAAAATGCTAAGAAGGCAGGCACCGCGAGGAAACGCGTTCTAGTTGCCGGGATAGACACGTCAACACAATCCTGCAAGGTCAGGGTAACCGATGCGGCTACCGGTCAGATGGTCCGATTTGGTCAGGCAAAGCATCCGGATGGAACAAGAGTCAATCCCGAGGCCTGGTGGCAGGCTTTCCAGGAGGCGGCTCAGCAGGCAGGAGGTCTTGCAGATATTTCTGCACTGTCGGTTGGTGGTCAACAACATGGGATGGTTCTGCTTGACGAGCAAGGGCAAGTAATCCGCGATGCCATGCTCTGGAATGATACTTCTTCCGCTCCCCAGGCACAGGCGCTGATTGACCGTCTGGGCCTGCCCGAACAGGGTCAGGGTTTGCTTGCAGAACATGAAGCGGAGTTCATCGATCCCAATGATGCTCAGCATGTTCGAGGAATTAAGCGCTGGGTGAAAGCTGTGGGCTCGTCTCTAGTAGCTTCTCTGACTATCACCAAGTTGGCCTGGGTAGCTCAGAACGAACCGGACAATGCATCCCGGATAGCTGCTGTTTGCCTGCCCCATGACTGGCTCAGCTGGAGGATAGGAGGCAACGGTCCGGTGAAGTCAGGCAGAGCAAATTTAGATGCCCTCTTTACAGATAGGTCAGATGCTTCAGGAACTGCCTACTTTAATTCGGCCAGTAATCAGTACCGCACTGACTTGATTGACCTTGCCTTGGGACGTCATGATATCCTCCTTCCCCGGGTACTAGGACCAACTCAGGTAGGGGCTGTTGCAGATCCAGCCATTGCCGGTTCAGATATTGAAGGAGACTGCCTGATTGGACCCGGCGGCGGCGACAACGCCATGGCTTCCTTGGGGTTAGGCATGAGCGTCGGGGACGTATCCGTCTCCCTGGGAACCTCAGGAGTAGCAGCTGCTGTCTCCCCCGCCCCTGCTTATGATATGACCGGAGCTGTCACAGGTTTTGCTGACTGCACTGGTCATTGGCTGCCTCTGGCTTGCACAATCAACGGTTCCCGCATTCTGGACGCTGGCCGCCGCGCACTGGGGGTGGATTATGACGGTCTAGCCCAACTAGCAGAAAAGGCCGAGCCCGGTGCCGGTGGAATAACCCTTATCCCCTATTTTGATGGCGAGCGCACCCCTAACAGACCGGATGCAAAGGCAAGCCTGAGGGGGATGACCTTGGCAAACACGAAGAAAGAGAACCTTGCCCGGGCATTCGTAGAGGGACTCCTGTGCTCGCAGAGGGATTGCCTGGAAATGGTCCGGGGCTTGGGAGCTCGCATCAATCGGATTCTCTTAATTGGTGGAGGAGCAAGGTCCCAAGCAGTGCGAGATTTGGCCCCCTGTGTTTTAGGGATGAATGTCCAGCTCCCCCAGCCTGATGAATATGTGGCGATTGGAGCTGCACGACAGGCAGCCTGGCTTCTGGAAGAAGGCAGGAATGCTGCAGATGCTGAAGAGGCTGCTAATCCAGGACAGGTTCCTCAGCACCAGGAACCACATTGGCCGGTGACGATTGAAAAGACTCTGACTGGCCAGAATCAGCCTCAAGTGTATCACCAGTATGTAGCTTACCGGGGATAGTTTTTCTTCCTGCCGCCCTCTTACTGAATCTCTATCTCTGATCCATTTTCTGCACATTCATTTTCTGTGCATTTTATTATGATGCTCCCTATTGTGATGCTCGCTTTATTTTATTATGGATGAGAAAAGTAACGAATTAAAAGTAAGCTTGTGAATAGTAAGCTTGTGAATATAAAGTAAGCTGGTGTGTCAAAAACATCATCAGAAATTTATGTGAGGACAACAATGCCGTATCAGGATACCAACCAGGAGACTATTGACAGGTGGATCAGCGAAGGATGGGAATGGGGACAGCCTATTTCTCACCATCAGTTTGAGGAAGCCGCCAAGGGGAACTGGGATATCGTGCTCACCCCCAACAAAAAAGTTCCTCACGAATGGATTGGCGATGTCGCCGGGGAAAAAGTTTTGGGCCTGGCTGCAGGGGGTGGCCAGCAAATGCCCATCCTGGCTGCTTTAGGGGCCGAGTGCACAGTCCTTGACTATTCAAAAAAGCAAATCGAATCTGATCAGTATGTAGCTGACCGTGAAGGGTATGCTATTGCTGCCCTGCGGGCAGACATGACTCAGCCTTTGCCTTTTGCAGATGAAAGTTTTGATCTGATTATTCACCCGGTATCCAACTGTTATGTCAAAGAGGTTATCCCTATCTTTGCGGAATGCTTCCGCATCTTAAAAAAGGGAGGAGCCCTGCTGTCCGGATTGGATACAGGCATTAACTACCTGTGCGATCAGGCAGAAGAAAGAATTATCAATTCACTCCCCTTTGACCCTCTTGCCAACCCCGACCAGCTGAAGCAGCTGCAGGAAGATGACGGCGGTATTCAGTTTTCCCACACCCTGGAAGAACAGATAGGAGGCCAGCTGAAAGCAGGTTTCCGTTTAACAGATCTTTATGAAGATACCAATGGCGAGGGGCGGCTCCATGAACTGCATATCCCTTCTTTTATAGGAACCCGGGCAGTAAAAGACTAAAATGCAGGAAGACGTCGGCTCCCTCCTGGTTGGTGAGACCGGGAAGGAGCCGATATTGTCTGAGCAGAAGCAGTGAGAAAGTGATGTAAAAACAGGTCAGTCTACGATGCCTCTTCCTTTCTGCTGGCCTTCCACAGCTTGAGGGCGCTAATCCCCGTATACAGAACCATGACCAGAATGCAGGCAAGCAGAAAGAGGTTAGCCAGCTGCAGAAAATTATGTTCCTGAACTGACTGAATACAATCCTGAACCATCCAGCCCAAGCAGGCCAGAGAAGTCAGAGTATAGAGGCGAAGCCTGAACTTGGTGTCTGTTTTGCCTGATGCCTGTGGTACCTCCGATGCCATTTTTTAACCAGCCTTTCTGACAGGAAGGAGCCTGTCTGCTCTCAGATGTGCTGAGCTACGTTCTCAGGCTTTCTGCTTTTTGCTGATCAGATCATAAGCCACGGCAGCAATAACAACCAGGCCTTTAATAGTCTTGACAATTGCTGCATCAGCACCCATAATTGACAGACCCTGATTAAGAACCCCCATAATCAGGGCACCAACAATAGCGCCGGGAATAGTACCTACACCGCCTGCCACGGCAGCTCCACCAATAAAGCAGGCGGCAATGGCATCCATCTCAAATTCCTGGCCGGTAGCAGCGGTTGCCGATGCCAATCGGGAAAGAGTCACAATGGAAGCAATGGCAGTGAGGAATCCCATGTTGAGGAAGATCTTAAAATCAACCAGCCTGGTATTAATTCCAGACAGCAAAGCAGCGTTCCGGTTGCCTCCCACGGCATAAATCTGGCGGCCAAAAACCATCCGGTTGAGAACAAACCAGTAGACCCCAATCAAAAGACCAATAATAACCAGGACAATAGGAATACCCCCCTGGGTATCATTGCCTGAGCTGGCCAGCAGATAGGTAAGGAACCCTATGACAGCCGAGCCCAGCAGGCACTTGATGATCGTCCAGGAGATTGGTTCAACAGTCAGCTTTGCCTTGATTGTTTTATTCCTCTTCCTTATCTGAACCCAGATCAAAAGAAGAATAAAAACGGCCCCGACTACCAGGGTGAGCCCGTCCAGGTCCCCCCAGAAACCGAAAATATTGGGCAGATAATCCTTGGCGATGGCCCTGAAAGGCTGAGAAGACAAGGGGATTGACTCTCCTGCTACCACCGTAGCCAGGCCGCGGAAAATCAGCATTCCACCCAGGGTAGTAACAAAGGCGGGAACTCCCACATAGGCTACCCAGAAGCCATGCCAGGCCCCAATAATCAGTCCCAGAGCAATCATAAGCATGATGGCCAGGAACCAATTCATATCCCAGTTCTTCATGGCAAAAGCACCAACACCGCCAATAAAGGCGACTACAGATCCTACTGACAGATCAATGTGAGTACCAATAATGACCATGAGCATACCAATAGCTGTAATGAGAACATAAGCATTCTGCTGGAAAAGGGCTACCACATTATTAGGGTTGAGCAGCCTATTGCCGGTAAGAATTTGGAATATGAGAATCACCACGACCAGGGCCAGATAGATGCCATAGGATCTCATATTCCCCAGGAGAATATCTTTAAGCGCTGCAGTTTTCACAGTGTCGCCCTCGGAGCCATCCTTCCTGCCATCATGCGGCTGAGCAGAGCTCACTTTCTGTGCTGAAGACATTAGTAAATCCTTTCATTCAAATTTGATATTGCCTCGTAAAAGAAGGTCCCACCCTTCTTTCGCTATGAGCCAGCTATGAACCAGCCGTCAGCTGGCAAAGGCATCTTCTTTGTTCATGGGAAGGGATGAGGTCATATACCGCATCAATTCCTCCTGATTCGTCTGACGGGCCGGCAGGCAGGCAGTAAGAACTCCCTGACTCATGGTGTAAATTCTGTCGCAAATTCCCAGGAGCTCTGGAAGCTCTGAGGAAATCACCATCACAGCGTTGCCCTCATCGGCCAGGGAATCAATAATTTCGTAGATATCATATTTGGCACCGACATCAATTCCCCTGGTGGGCTCATCCAGAATAAGCACCTGGGGATCTGCTGCCATCCACTTAGCCAGAACCACCTTCTGCTGATTACCTCCGGAAAGATTGCCAGCAGGCATTTCAATCGTTGGAGCCTTGGTCCTCAATTCCTTTCGGTATTTTTCAGCGAGCAGGGCCTCACGGCTGCGGTCGATAACCCCATGCCTGCTTAAATGCCCCAGGCTGGCCAAGGAGGTGTTCTCCCGAATGGTGGACAGGAGGTTCAGCCCATAGCGCTTGCGATCTTCGGTGGCATAGGCAATTCCCTTCTTAATGGCAGAGGTAACGGTTGGTAATTCGGTCTCCTTGCCGTTCAGGTAAATCTTTCCAGAAGCATTGACCCCGTATTGATGTCCAAAAATGCTCATGGCCATTTCCGTCCGCCCAGCCCCAATCAGGCCAGCCAAACCAACGATTTCGCCTGACCGAACATTGAAGCTTACGCCTTTGACTACCCGCCGGCCCGTATCGAGAGGATGGTAAACCTGCCAGTCTTCCACCCGCAAGACTTCCTTGCCAATATGAGGGTTATGCTCTGGGTATCGATTGGTCAGAGGCCGGCCCACCATATCCCTGATCAGAGCGTTCTGATCCAGGGGATGGTCAGCGTCAATGGTCATATGAGAGATTGTCGAACCATCGCGAATCACCTGAACAGAGTCAGCAGAAGAGGCGATTTCATTGAGTTTGTGGGAAATGATGATGGCGGTAATCCCCCGATTTTTTCTCAGATCGTCAATCAGCTTCAAAAGGTTGGCGGAATCCTCATCATTCAGAGCGGCTGTAGGTTCGTCCAGAATAAGCAGGCGCACATCCTTGGTCAGGGCTTTGGCAATCTCAACCAGCTGCTGTTTGCCTACCCCTATATTGGAGATAAGGGTATTAGGGTCTTCGTGCAAACCAACTGTCTTCATCACATCAGAAGCAATACGCCTCTGCTGGTTATCATTGACGGCTATGCCTGTGGTTATGGGATTTCCCAGAAAGATGTTATCGGCAATTGTCATATAGGGGACCAGGGCAAGCTCCTGGTGAATAATAACAATTCCCTCTTTTTCCGAATCACGAATGCTCTTAAAGCGGCATTCCTGACCGTTATAAATAATATCTCCCTCATAGGTTCCATAGGGATATACACCCGATAAGACATTCATCAAGGTAGATTTTCCAGCCCCGTTTTCACCGCAGACCGAAAAAATCTCCCCCCGCCGAACGGTAATATTCACATCGTTCAGGGCTGTGACCGGCCCAAAACGCTTAGTGATATGCCGCATGGTGAGAATAATGTCATCATCTTTCGCAGTATGTGTGTTAATAGCCATAATTGTCCCGCTTTCCGGCACTCCCTCACAGTCCAGCATCTTTGGCAGAAATGTAACCGGAATCGACTAATTCTTTCTTCAGATTGTTTTTATCCACCGAGACAGGTGTCAGAAGTTCTGACGGCACTTTCTTGGTATTGTTGTCAAAAGTTGAATTGGTCCTGGGCTTCTTTTTCTCTACCAGATCCTTGATAAGCTGGGCCGTCGTTTTAGCCAGAATACGAGTATCTTTGTAGACCGTCATAGACTGTTTACCCTCATGGATTGAGCGCACATTAGCCTTTTCGGCATCCTGACCGGTGATAATGGGATAATACTTCCAGCCGGCAGATTCTACAGCATTGACAGTCCCCAAGGCAATAGCATCATTAGGAGCCAAAACAGCATCCAGGTGGGTGCCATCATTGTAGTAGGAGTTGATTCTGTTCTCCATTTCTGCCTGGCCCTTCTGCCTATCCCAGTTGTCAATGCCAATGGACTGCCATTTGTCCACAGACTGAGGAACCTTGCCTGACTTGGACTTTAAAATCCCTGCCTTAAAATACTTCCCCAGTACAGACCAGGCTCCCTGATAATAATATTTTGCATTGTTGTCGGTGGGAGATCCGGACATGAGCTCAACATTGAAGGGGCCTTTCTTGCCTTCTTTCAGACCCAGTTTGTTGACAATGTATTCACCCTGCAGCTTGCCTACTTCAGTCAGAGAGAAAGTAGTATAATAATCTACCGCCTTGGTATTCATGATCAGGCGATCATAGGCAATAATCGTAGCCCCATTCTGCTGGGCTTGTTCTGCAGCAGTTCCGGTGGCATTGGAATCGATAGAGGCTATAACCAAATACTTGGCTCCCTGGTTGGCCATATTCTGAATCTGCGATGACTGCTGATCTGTTTTTCCGTCAGCGTACTGGAGAATGACCTTATAGCCATACCCCTCCAGCTGCTTTTTCAGGTTCGTTCCATCCAGCTTCCACCTTTCCAGCTGCTGCTCGGGCATGGAAATTCCCACAGTAATCTGGGAGGCATCACCACCAGATGATGCTCCCCTGGAGCGGGAGCTTCCGCAGGCTCCGAAAGCCACTACCATGGATAAGGCTGCTAAGGCTGTAATGCCTTTCATAAATTTTTTCATAAGAATCCCTTCCGCATTGATAGGTTCCTATTGGGTGACATCTATTTGTCACTCTGCCATCATAGCATTAGTTTAATGATTTAACAAACTCTCACAAGAGTAAAATGTCGGGAGGAAGAAAGATGGTTCTGCCTATCACAAGCAAAGAAAAAAGAGACACAAATACGGGAAGATGCTGCCTGAGTTACTGAAGATACTGCCTGAGTTCCTTCTATTCCCCTCCGGGAAGCAGAACATCCAGGGAGAAAATCCCATCAGCAGCGTTGATGGTGACTACTCCTTGATACTGGTGGGCAACCAGCTTAATGGACTGGACCCCAAAACCGTGGTAGCGCTCATCCCCTTTGCTGGTGCGCAGGGTTCGCCTGCCAAAGCCATCATGAGGATTGGTGTTGACCCGATCCACTAAAACAACCCGGTCATCCCCGTCCCGGTATGCCAATTCCCCCTGATAAGGATTATCGATATGAAAAATAACCATACCTTTGCTGGCCTTAACGGTCATATGGATGTACCGGAGAGATTTATCGGCAATCTTACTGACTGCTTCAATCGCGTTATCCAGGGCATTGCCAAAAAGGGAATAAATATCCTGAGGTTTCATGAAATTGAGTCTGGACCCGTCAATCATTCTCTCCAGCCTGATCCCTCTTTGCCCGCAAATTAAGGATTTATTGGTCAGAAGAACATCCAGGGCGTCATTGCCGGTACGGATGGTGGAATCATAAATGGTCACTAACTTATTCAAATCCTGGATTTCATCCTGAGAAATTTTCCCATTGAGCAGCTGGAGCTGCTTCTTTAAATCATGAGTTTTAATATTAATCAGGTCAATGGTTTCTTTATCGGCAGCCAGTCTGTTCTTCTGCTGATTCAGCAACTGCTGGAGAACAGCGCTTTCATGGATGGCAGCAAACCGATCCCCCATTTCTGCCAGCAATTCCAGCAGAAATCCGCAGGTAATCATGCGGGTAAGAACAAAGGCGATAAAGACAAGAGAGGGCTGACCGGTTCCTGAAGGATACCCATTATATAAACTGGCAAAAACAGTGACACAGAGGAAAACCCCCACAATCAGCAGAAGAATGCGAACGCTGATGCTGATATCGTCAAAAGCCTGAGCCTGAATCCGTTTGGCAAACATACCATAGACCAGAAAGAACATGGGAATGAGCATCAGGGGGTAAAAATAAGTCTCGGCAACTTGCACAGGAATGGCCGGACGAAGGGCAGAAGAAGTCAGATAGGTCAGGATTTGAGCCCCGCAGTAGATAAAATGCTGAGCCGTTACTCCAGCTACAAGAAAGAGGAGGGATTTGCGGAAGTCCAACCGCAGACAGAGTCGCAAAGTGATGTAAAAAGCTAGGTAGAAGGTGATGCAGCGGATCATGGCGGTCAGTGCATTGCTGGGTACACAAGCAGACCAGACCAGGGCTATGACGATCATTGTCAACAGGCAAAAGGCAAGTTTAAGGGCAAAGTTCCGCCGCCGTTTTACTTTCCAGACGAAGAGGGCTACAGACAACATGAGTTCAAAAACAAAACCGGTGGAATTGAGGAAAGAAATAAAGGAAACGAAAGGATCAACCAGCATAACCGCTCCCCAGAATCCTGGCAAAATCAGTCAGGAAAGACTTCCTATAAGCCCTGCCTACAGGAAGCTTCTGCCCAGTGGATAGAATCAGCTGGCTGCCCTCAATAGAATCTATATGGCGTGAATTCACTAAAAATTGACGACCGCAGCGCAGAAAGCCCAAAGAAGAAAGGGATTCCTCTGCCTCCTGCATGGATCCCAGAGAATTAATCGTCCGGTTCTCCAGATGGTAGCGCAGATCATGCCGGTGAACATCGATGTACACAATGTTGCGCACCAGCACTCTCTGGGCGTATCCGCGCTGGCTGATGACAATGCTGTGGGAACTGTCCTGACGGGTTTTTACTGCCCGATTCATCTTTCGTTCAAAATCAGCATAGGTAAAAGGTTTAACGATGTAATCCAAAGCATTGACCTCATAACCCTGAGAGGCATACTGGGCTAGGTTGGTCACAAAAATTAAGGCAACAGACTGATCAAGCTGACGCAGGTGACGGGCTGCTTCCAGTCCATTCATTCCCGGCATTTCTATATCCATAAAAACAATGTCATACCGGGCTTCATAGGGGTCCAGAAAAGCCCTGGGATCGGGAAAAGTTTCCAGGGAAAACTGAATACCATGCCCCTTCTCATACTCTTTCAGGCAGGCTTTCAGACGGTTGCTAGCTCCCTTGTCATCTTCAACAATGGCAACCGTCAACATCAAAAACTCCTTACAGTTTTCCTCTTTTCTTTATACCGTACTCAGTTGACCTGGTCAGCCGCTGACCTGGTTCAGCCAGTAGCGGCTTCCCTGGCTGTCCCGGAAGACAAGGCCCATGTCAATCGAATAGCGGCGCACTGTTACCGGATCTGTCACCAGCATGCCAAGCCGGGCATTATACTCGGCTTCTGTCAGCCACTTCCTCTGTGCTGGAGGAGAAGCGAAAACCCGCTGGCAGATAGTCCCTATCAGCTGCTTTCTTTCTTCCCAATTCACGGGAAGGTCATCAATCAGATCAGCGTAAAGAATAGTGTTCGGCCCCAGCACATCATTCAATCGATCGATCTGTCTGCCAAGACTTTCCTGAGCCCCATCATCATAGGCGGTATTCAGCCAGTTGACCTGAGCAAAAGGCTTATCCAGACTGCTGTCACTGACAGGATTGACTTGTCTTTCTGAATCCTGTGCCGCCAGCAATTCCATAAAACGAGCCCTCAGTTTGGGAGTTCGCAAGCATGTCAGCACAATCTGGCACTGTCTGACTGCTTCCTGCATATCAGTAGTAAAAGTCACATGTGCTCCTTAAAATATCGTCTACATATTATAGACAGACGTCCCCATGATCTTATCGGCAAAAGTTTGTTTCTGTCTGTCCCAAAGGGGCCACAGAAAACCAAGACAAAAAATGCAGTCAAGCAGATGAAGCAGATCCCTGGCAGCCATTTGCCCAGCCGTCAAAGGGGTCCCGTCCAGCTTGCATACCCGTATGCTCACGAGCTTATGAGCCCAACTCTGGCCTTCCCTGGCAGACAGAGCTGCTATAAAACAAACAGAAGAAAGGCACAGAAAACTATGAGATTCTGTATCCTTTCTCCTGTCCAACCCGGAAACTTCTCATCCACCCAGGAACGGCCGAAGAAAAGTGTCCCTATAAGCTGAGACATGAGGATAGTAGGCAGAACGATCCGCAGCAGATAACCAGCGACCCGCTTCCACCAGGGACTATACTCGCTGCGCTTACTGTTTACAGTCTCTCGACTATTATCATCCGTGCACATATGCAGCCCCTTACTGTACAGATAAATCGGTAAGACTGCAATCTGTCTCACTGTAATCTGATAACACCCTTAGTCTACTACTGAGTAAGCCTGTATAAGTAAGTAAGCCTGTATAAGCCAGCAGCCATGTTCTGAAAGCAAAAAACTGCCTGCTGACTAGTTACTAATCAGCAGGCAGCCTGAGGGAAGGAAAGGAGAGTTACGATGTAGTTTTTACTTGACTGAAGCCAGAGTATCAACAATGTAGTTGTTGATGGTAGCCTTGACAGACTCCAGGTGGTCGGACCTGGTTGCAGCAATCAGATCTGCCTGGGGCTTGTCCAGAGCATACTCTTCCAGGCTGGCAAGGCTTGCAGCCCCATCCTCCACTCTCTTGCCAATACCGGAGTCGAAGGAGCTGTAACGGTCAGCCTGAAGATTCTCAATGAACTTGTCTTCGTGCATCCGGTCAGCAACCAGAAGGCCGGCAGCATAAGCATCCATACCAGCAACATGAGTCCGGAAAAGATCCTCAGGAGAGAAGGATGAGCGGCGGGGCTTGGCATCAAAGTTCAGACCACCATGAGGTCCAATAGAACCAGCAGCCAGGACTTCCCACATAACAGCAACAGTTTCATACAGATCAGTGGGGAATTCATCCATGTCCCAGCCAATGAGTTTGTCGCCCTGGTTGGCATCCAGAGATCCCAGGAAGCCATTCTCGCGGGCTACCCTAATTTCATGTTGGTAGGTGTGCATAGCCAGGTTGGCATGGTTGCCCTCCAGATTCAGCTTGAACACATCGTCCAGATCATAAGTCTTGAGGAAGGCAATAGTAGTGGAAGCATCAAAATCATACTGATGCATGGTAGGTTCCTTGGCCTTGGGTTCAATAAGGAACTGGGCATCAAAGCCAATCTCCTGAGCATAGTCGTGGCACATGTGAAAGAAGGCGGCCATATGTTCCTGTTCCCTCTTCATCTGAGTATTCCACAGATTCTCATAACCTTCACGGCCGCCCCAGAAAACGTAGTTTTCAGCTCCCAGCCTCTTGCCGATTTCCAGGCTGTGCTTGAGCTGGGCCGCTGAGTAAGCGAAAATATCAGCAAACGGTGAAGTGGAAGCTCCATCCACAAAACGTGGATTGGTAAACAGTGATGATGTGTTCCACAGGAGCTTAACACCTGTGGACTTCATGTTCTCTTCAATCTTATCTACCACTTTGTCCAGGTTGGCGTTGGTCTGACGGAGGGTATCTCCTTCGGGAGCCAGATCGCGGTCATGGAAGCAGAAATAGTTGACTCCCAGTTTGGTGAAGAGCTCAAAAGCATAGTCAACCTTGGCCAAGGCCTGATCCATAGGGTCAGTGTACTTGTAATAGGGCCGCTGGGCAGTTCCGGTTCCAAAAGGATCGACCAGTTCCTGATTGAAGGTATGCCACCAGGCAACGGCAAAGCGCAGCCAATCCTTCATTTTTTTGCCGGCCACTACCTTCTCCGGGTCATAATAATGAAAACCTAAAGACTCAGAAGGTCCTTGCGAACGGCCGACATACTCGATTTTATCTACATTCCACAAATCCATGAAAGGCTCCTTTGCTCAGGGAATTTGGTTAATTTTTGTCTGCAGTGTGCCACCAGTCTGCTCTCAAAGGCAATGATGAGTTGCGCAGTGAGGGTAACTCCAGCGGACTGGAACTATTGTATCCCCAGCCCAGCGACTTTGTCAATTCATTAAACTAAGTCGGTCGTGTTGCCTTAATTTTAGGGAACACCCTGAGCTGAAACAACTTGAACGGTACAGCCCGAACAGTAAAATAAAAGCGTTGGCACAAGCCCACTCCTGATATGTCATGGGGCATGTCAGAGACAATTCCCTAAGGGAGATTATATGACAGTTAAAATTGGTATTAACGGCTTTGGCCGTATTGGTCGTCTTGCTTTCCGCCGCATCTTCGAGTTGCAGGAAAAGGGCGGCGAGGCAAACGACATTGAAGTCGCCGCAATCAATGATTTGACAACGCCTTCCATGCTTGCTTATCTGCTCAAGTACGACAGCAGCCAGGGCCCCTTCCGTCACGTTGACGGAACCCCGGTGAAGGTTTCTTCCACCGACACCGCCCTGGTGGTTGAAGGTAAGGAATATCCCGTTTATGCTGAGAAGGATGCAAACAACATCCCCTGGGTCAAGAACGATGGAGTTGAGTACGTTCTTGAATGCACCGGCTTCTACACTTCTGCTGAGAAGAGCCAGGCTCATCTGAATGCAGGCGCCAAAAAAGTTCTGATTTCTGCTCCTGCCAAGGATGACACTACTCCAACCGTGGTTTACGGTGTCAACCAGGATATCCTCAAGGCATCTGATAACATCGTCTCTGCAGGATCCTGCACCACTAACTCTCTGGCAGCTATGGTGAAGACCCTGGACGATAATTGGGGTGTCAAGATTGGTTTCATGACCACTATTCACGCCTACACCGGCACTCAGATGATTCTTGATGGACCTCGTTATTCCAAGGCCCGCAACAATCGTGCTGCTGCCGTGAACACTATTCCTCACAGCACCGGTGCAGCTAAGGCTATTGGCAAGGTTGTTCCTTCCGTTGACGGCAAGCTTCAGGGCCACGCTCAGCGTGTTCAGGTTACCGATGGTTCCATCACCGAGCTGACTGTTGAGCTGGAGAAGAAAGTTACCGTAGATGAGATCAACGCAGAATTCAAAAAGAGGTTTGAGAACTGCGAATACTACGGTTACAATGCTGATGGCATCGTCTCTTCTGACATCATTGGTGACACCCACGGTGGCGTTTTCGATCCCACTCAAACTGTAGTCAATACTGCTGGTGACAATCAGCTGGTTCAGACTGTTGCCTTCTATGACAACGAGTACGGATTCACCTGCAACATGATCCGCACTCTCCTCTACTTCGCCGAACTGGCTGAGTAGACCATAGCTGACAAAGCGATGCAGTAATTCCGCAGACTTTTCTGCGCAGCTTACTGATCAGGGTCCCACTCTACAAGGTGGGACCCTCCTGTATACGGGCCCTTACAGAGGCATCTTCCCATCGCCCTGGTAGTCAGCACCAATGCTATACACATTAGACAAGGGAGTAAGTATCTATGACAGATTCAGAACGACCTCCCCGTTCAGGAGAGCAGTATCTCATCTCTTGTGGAGATTATCAGGCAGTCATTAGCCAACAGGGAGCTGCCCTGCGCCGTCTAGATTGGCGCGGTCAGGAGCTTATTGTTCCTTTTGATCCCAATAAGCCAGTCCCCACCTGCCACGGTCAGCTCCTGATTCCCTTCCCCAACCGGGTGGAGGATGGAGAATACACCTTCGAGGGCAGGCATTACGAGCTGCCTCTTGACGAACATGAGCGCCGCAATGCCATTCATGGGTACGGATATCGCCACCCGTGGAAACTGGAGGAAAAAACGCCGTCAAGAGTAAAGCTCAGCTGGCGGACTCCCAATATGGCTGGCTATCCTTTTGACCTGACCGTGACTGCCCTTTATGAGGTGACTGCTGATGGGCTTTCTGTTACTGTTGCGGCTCATAATTATGGAGAGCTCAATGCCCCCTGGGCTTGTGCCATTCATCCCTGGCTGGCGAACGGCAAGCACAAGGTGGGAGACGCCATTGATGCTGACAATGCTTTATGCCGACTCCAGCTGCCAGCCCGCACCCATGTCAGGGTTAATGACCGACTCCTACCCATCGGTACCGAATCTGTGGATGGAACCCGCTACGATCTGCGGGAAGGAGCCAGATTTGAGGGTCAGGCTTTTGATGATGCCTGGACCGATCTGGATCATGCTGCTGACGGAACAGTGACTGCTGTGTTCACCCGGCCTGATGGCATTGAAGTCAGCCTGACCGGAGACGACACTATCACATCTTTCCAGGTCTGCACCGGAAGCGGCTTCCCAGAAGCAACAAAACCCGCCGGCGTAGCCGTAGAACCTCAGACAGCGTATGCCAACGCCTTCAACAGCGGAATCGATCTGATTGTCATTAAACCTGGTGCAGAAACAAGAACCAGGGTACAATTCAGCGCTACGACAGTTAAGCAGTAAGACTTTCTAAAATGACAGAAGTCTTACTGTCTCACTTATATGTGATAATTCCAAAGGCTGATTTTTTACCAGTTGACCCTTACACAAGGAGGACCTATGGGAAAGCGTGGACGCATGCGCCGCGAGCGCCGCAAGAAGGCCGCAAATCATGGCAAAAGGCCTAATGCCTAAGCAGGTGATTCACGGCAGCATTATTAATGTATGTTATTAATGTTTCTACTATTTAAGGCTCTGTACAAGTAGTACAGAGCCTTATCTTATGCGTCTTATGCTTATCTTATGTATCTTTATGCTTGTTTTTATTCTTCCTAGCAGCATTCCCCCGAACAGAGCTGCTCCAGCTGACTGTACAGCTGATCATGAATGGATTCTGGGACCTGATCAGGCCGTAAAACCCGCTTCATACAATCGATCATAACTTTTTCCGCAATATCATCAAGATCCTGCGCATTAAAACAGGATTGACAGTCACACATGACCCGCTCAATCACAGCTGAGGCAGGAACATACCGAACGTCAGAGGTTCCCCTGACAGTGCTGCGGCGGACAGCATGCCGAACTATCCCACATTCATAGGAAAAACGAGAGTCATCAATATGAGTTTTCACTCGTCTAACACAGGTGACCTGAGTTTGGAATCCCCGACTGGCAGTCACCTTGCGGCCCTGACGTATATAGGTAATCATTTCTTTTCCTCGCCTTGTTCTGTAAGCTGTTCGTACTCTCTACGCCTGACATAACGGTACTTTCTTTTACTTTTTAACTGAACTTGTGTTTCTTTCTTCCCCGTTTACATTCTTATTCTCAATGAGTGAAAATTTACCCTCTTCCACCTCAGTCAA
Organism: Scardovia inopinata JCM 12537; assembly: GCF_001042695.1. Lineage (NCBI taxonomy): Bacteria > Bacillati > Actinomycetota > Actinomycetes > Bifidobacteriales > Bifidobacteriaceae > Scardovia > Scardovia inopinata. The sequence continues at coordinate 1,076,158 of NZ_AP012334.1, forward strand.
CTGTCACCTTCCTCAGTCAGTTATCACCTCTCCTCTCCCTTCTCCTCCTTTTCCTTATCGGTTTCTTTACTTATGTCCTTGCCGGAAGCTGCCCCTGACTTTTTCAAATGTACCCGGGAATACCCTCTTTCCATAGCATAGGATTCCAACTCTTTTTTCAGCTGGGACCGGGCTCTGTTCAGCCGGCTCATCACGGTTCCAATCTTGATCCCCAGCTCATCGGCAACCTCCTGATAGCTCTTGCCATCAATCGCAGCGGCAATAAAAACATTACGGCGTTCAGGAGATAACTTATTCAGAGCAGTCATAATTTCTTCAGGAGCGTATGCATCAATATAGGTTTCTTCAGCTGATTTTAAGCCCTCTCCTGTATGCTCTGAAGCGGAGTAAATATCCCAGTCATTGTATTCGCCGCTTTCTCCATTAGCCCTCTTAGGGCTGCGCTTGGCCTTTTGATATTGGTTAAAAAAGAGATTGCGCTCAATGGTTGTCATCCAGGCAGCAAAATTGGTTCCCTGCTGGAAGGAATCGAAATGTTTGAACCCCCGTTCAAAAGTATCCTGAACCAGATCCTGAGCATCTTCAGGATTGTTGGTCAACTTCATGGCATAACGATAAAGGTTATCGATCAGCGGGGTGACCAGCTCTTGGAATGACTCATGCTTATCTGTCGTACTTTCTGCCACACTCTTATTCTTTCACACTCAGTGACCAAGCTGAAGAGGGCATGTCTGATTATCTTCCTCTCAGACAGCTAGGATAGCAGTATGGAAATCACGATTGCTGAAGTACTTGATTCTCTTCCGGCACAAAGCCTGGATACTCCCCTGAAGGAGTCCTTCCTCCTCGGATTTGACACGGAGACAACCGGAACCCGGGCAGGCAAAGACGCCATTGTCTCAGCCAGTCTGGTTCTGCGCAATCCAGCCCTGGGATTTAACGGAGATTCTACCCAGGATTGGATTATCAACCCGGGTATTCCTATGAATCCCAGAGCAAGCCAGGTCAATGGTTTTACCGATGATTATCTGAGAGAGCATGGAGCAAACCAGGCTGATTCTATTGCCCTTATTGCCAACAGTATTATTAAAGCACAAATCCGCAATATCCCTCTTCTTGCCTACAATGCCCCCTTCGACATCACCATGCTTAATGGAGATCTGCAGAAGCTTGGCCAGGAAACTCTGGCTGGTCAGCTCCTGGTAGCTGATCAGACCGGCAATGACTCCAGCTGGAGCTCTAAGAGTGACTCCGAGAGTAACTCCAATAGTGAGGACGAGCAGGAAAAGAACAAAAAGCGGGAACTCTTGATTGTCGATCCCCTGGTTATTGATCGGGCTCTGTCCCACCGATCAGGAAAACGAACCCTGACGGATACAACTTACTATTATGGGGTTCAACCCCACGGATCCTTCCACGATGCCACGGCGGACACTATTGCTGCTGTTGATTTGATTGCCCCCATCAGTGAAGCCTATCCACAGGCTGGCGATCTTCCCGTTGGTCAGCTTATGGACTGGCAGCGGCGGGCTCACCAGGCCTGGAAGAAGCAGTTCAACGATTATCTGCTCTCCAGGGGCCGGAAACCGGTTACCGATTCCTGGTTCCCCAGATAAAGGTTTGAGTTAGACCATCGCAGGTTGTATCGACCTTACAGCGAAGTTGCATCGACCGTGCATCAGATCAGATTGAGAATTGCCGACACCGCCTTTTCAGCCTGATCGGCACTGACTTCAGTAGGCAGACACACTATGCGCTGACTGTAAGAGGAAGCGACAGGCAGGGAAGAGGGGTCGAGAGGGATCCGGTAAATTCCTTCGAATCCTTTGGTTATTCCTGGAAAGAGCTGGGGACGATACCAGCGTTCAGCCAAAATTCCGCGGGCACGAACAGCTGCAACCGCCCTTTCCGCTACTTCCTCGTTTGCCATAAGAACAGGGTACCGAAGCAGAGGTGCAGCCTCTGCTCCTGCTGCGCAAGCAGGGATTTCAATACCTTTCTTATTCTGCAGAAGAGAAGTGTAAGTGGACACTATACTCTTTCTGGCATTTTCATTGGCTTTGAGCCTCTTCAGCTGCCTCATTGCCTTCCGGTTCATCCAGGGCTTGGACCGGTAGGGCTTGTATTCCAGCTCTCCTCTCATTTCAGTATCGCTGATGGGAGGTTCATACATGCGCAGATTGGTAAGAGTCTTCCTCAGGGAAGATCCCACTGTTCCCATTCGTGACAGGAGTCGGTTCTGATTTACATAAGCCCGGGTTACTAAATTGATCCTCAGACTGATTGGTTCCAGACTGCTCAGCTTCATCCTGATAACCCTGTCCAGCTCAGGCGACCGTTCTTTAAGGCGAGGATTGACCCAGATGGCTCCCCCAAAGCGGGTATCGAGCATTTTTTCCACTCCGAATGAATACACAGTTATATCGGCCAGGGGATCTCCCGCTTTATCACGTCCCATGTGGCCAACACAGTGAGCGCAGTCTTCCATGAGCAAAGGACGGTGATTGCCAAAATCCTCCACCATTTTTTCCTTTGTCTCCTGCATGCCAGTTGAATCTAT